>CBCSOX010000080.1:0-10676 GCA_965141735.1 uncultured Oscillospiraceae bacterium
CAGCCGGATTCCTACCTCTACACCAACATCAACAAATCGGTGGAAGAGGGCGGCACCTCGGAGCATGTCCTCGGCGAAGTCGTCGTCGACAAGACCTTCGATCTGAATACAGAAGAAGTTACCATTCAGCCCGGCCAGAAGATGATCCTCAACCTCGGTCAGAACATCGCGGGCGTCCTTGAGACCACCATGGAAGCGGAGAAGGACACCACCGTTGTCTTCAGCCATGTGGAGATGCTCAACGACGGCAACAAGAACCCCAATATGGCGAGCGGCGGAAGCACCGGCCCGAAGGGCACGATCTACACCGCGAACCTGCGCGGTGAGAAAACCTCGGTTTACACCTTTGGCGACGACCGCGAAGTCACCTACCGCCCGAGCTTTACCTATTTTGGATTCCAGTATGTGCAGATCACTGCGACCAAGCCTGTCACCATCAAAAAGGTAGTCGGCAAACCGATTACCTCGGCGATGACTCAGACCGGCCACATCGAAACTGACAACGCAGGCATCAACAAGCTGTTCAACAACGTCCTCTGGAGCCAGATGGACAACTTCCTCTCGATCCCGACCGACTGCCCGCAGAGAAACGAGCGCTGCGGCTGGACGGGCGACGTACAGCTCTTTGCAGGCACCGGCACATTCAACTTTGACTCCGCTGCGTTCCTCCAGAACTACGTCAAGATCTGTGACAACCAGGCGGCGAACTTTGATAACAAATACACCGCTGTCATGCCGGCACAGCAGGGTTACGGCAAAAACGTCAGCAGCGGTTGGAGCGATGTTGGTATCGTCCTTCCCTGGACTCTCTACCAGCAGACCGGCGACCTTTCCATCATTGCAAACAGCTATGACCAGATGGACAAATACATGGATGCCATCGGCGACTACGGCGCAGGCTACAACACCCGCTGGTACGGCGACTGGGTTTCCCTCCAGGCCTGCTCCATCCAGTACCTCAACCTCGCATACCGCGCCTATGACGCGCAGCTCATGGCCAAAATGGCAGAAGCCCTCGGCTATGCGGACAAGGTTGAGAAATACAACGCAATGTTTGAAGACACCAAAGAGTACTACATGAACAAATACGTCGACGAGCAGGGCAACATCCTCAGCGCAACCGCTGACAACATGCTCGGCCAGAGCGATACCTATCACGATGAGTATGTCGACAACTCCCAGACTGCGATTGCATGGGCGCTTAAACTCGGCTTCTACCGTGACGAAGAACACAAACAGTACATCCTCTCCAAACTTCTCGAGAGCATCAAAAACGAAGACGGTTCCTTCCGTCCCGGCTATTCTGAAAACACCCTCGCAGTCGGCTTCCTCGGCCTCAACGTCATCCTTCCGTCCCTCTCGGGCGCCGGCGCAACCGACACCGCCTACTCGCTCCTCCAGCAGCGTGATTTCCCGTCCTGGCTCTATTCGGTCGATCAGGGCGCAACCACAATCTGGGAGCGTTGGAACTCCTACTCCAAGGAAAACAGCTTCCTCTCGCCCGGCATGAACTCCTTCAACCACTTCTCCTTCGGCGCCTGCCTGGAGTGGATGTATCAGGAAATGGCCGGTATCGCAAGAGATGAGCAGAATCCTGGCTTTAAACACTTCAACCTCTCGCCCACACTCGACCCGACCCAGGGCATCAACTATGCTTCCGCTTCCTACGATTCCTACTACGGTGAAATCGAGAGCGGCTGGACCTCTGCAAACGGCGAGATGACCTCCTATCACGCGACCGTCCCGGTCAACACCACCGCAACCCTCTACCTCCCGGTCGACGCATCGACAGTTGAAAACTTCCAGAACATCCCTGGCATCATCTTCACCGGCATGACCACCCACAGAGATATGGAAACCGCTTCCTTCCGCGTGACTTCCGGTTCTTACGACTTCAAAGTTGTGGATGGAGCTCTGACCGCAACCGTTGCTGACGGCTATGTCGCAGCAGCAGAAGCGAACAAGACCATCCTCGAAGACGTCATTGCCTATGCAGAAGCCCAGAAAGCGGACGCTTCCTACGAGTCGGTCATCCCGATGGTCAAAGAGACCTTCGAGGCTGCGCTTGAGAACGCAAAACTGGTCGCAGCAGACATGGTCGCATCTCAGGAAGCAGTGGACAGCGCCTGGATCACCCTCATGGGCGAGATCCACAAGCTCGGCTTTGTGCAGGGCGACAAGGCTTCCCTCGAAAAACTCGTCTCCGCGGCGGGAACCATTGAGGCGAACCTGAACAACTATGTTGAAGAAGGCAAGGCTGAATTTGTCTCCGCCCTCACTGACGCGCGCAAAGTGCTCGCAGATGACAACGCCCTTCAGGGTGAGGTAGACCCCGCAGCGAGCGCACTGCTCGACGCCATGATGGAACTCAGACTCAAAGCGGACAAGAGCCTGCTTGAGCAGACCATGGCGACTGCGGCGACAATCGACACCGCAGCCTACACTGCAGAAACCGTTGCAGCGTTTCACGCGGCAAACGACAATGCAAACGCGGTTTACGCGAATGAAAATGCAACCCAGGACGAGGTCGACAGCGCCAACGCTGCGCTCGCAGAGGCGATTGCAGCCCTGCAGCCGGTTGAAGCTGCTGCACCCGCTCCGGCAGACACCCCTGTTGCGGGCGACAAGACCGCAACCACCGGCACTGGAAGCGCTAAGACAGGCGACACTGCACCGTTTGCGGCAGCAGCAGCCCTGGTCGTCCTCGCGGGCGCGGGCGTTCTCCTGAGCAAAAAGAAACACTAAACAATCCTTTCCCCCCTGGAATCATCCCCTGATTCAATTGAACGACTCCTGCGTTTGACCAAACAAGGTCAACGCAAGCAAGGGACTGCACTCGAAGAACCGGGTGCAGTCCCTTCTTTTCTTGCTTTCGCGAAGTAGAACCTGATGAAATCCCCCCATTTCAATCCTTTTGTAGGAAAAGCCCCTGAAAACGACGAACCAGCTGTTTTGCCTTGAAACCATGTAAATGGTATTGTCATAAAAATATAATTTGGTAAAAAAGGTAATTTAATTGTAATTTGGCCCATAGAAAATAGAAGCTATGCAAAAAAACAATGATATGATATAATAATGATTGCATTTGTTAGAGAAGAACAAATTGCAGATGGGAAATTTTCCTGAGCTATAAAATTTTTTTAAGGGGGAAAACAAAGTTGAAGAAAAGAAACCGCATTTTTGCGCTTTTGCTCGCACTTTCGTTGGCGCTTTCGATGCTCACACCGCTCAACGTCTTTGCTGAGGCAGGCGCGGCCACAACGCTCGTCGGGCTCAAGACCAACGATCTGGTCAACCCGGTTGGAATTGACACCGAAACTCCGGTGTTCAGCTGGAGAATGGATTCCGCTGTCACCGGCCAAAAACAGACGGCCTACCAGCTCGTTGTGGCAAAAGACAAAGAGCTCACCCAAATCGTATGGGACTCCCAAAAGCAGCAGGACAACGACACATCCGTCGGAATCCAGTACGCCGGAGACCCGCTCGAGAGCTCGACCACCTATTACTGGGCGGTAACCGCCTGGGATAAGGATGGCGCTCCGATCCGCTCCGACGTCGCCTCATTTGAGATGGGGCTGTTGGGGGACAATGCCTGGTCGGATTCCGAGTGGATCCAGGTGGGCAGTTCCACCGAGCCTTCGGAAGATGCCCAGATCACCCGGTACACCATCGACGCGGACATTCAGATTGCCCAGACCAGCGTCAGCCTGCTGTGGGAGGCGTCGGACAAGAACAACTATCTGATGTGGCAGTTTAACAACAAAAACGGCTACATGGAGTTTAAACCGCATTCCCGCAAAAACGGCAACTGGAATGTCATCCGTCAGATGAATGTCGACGAGTATCTCAATGGAAGCAGCAGTGATGTGCAGCACATGACCATTGAGGTCACAGAGGAGTCGGTCAAAACCTACCTCAACGGCCACCTGATCGAGACCATCCCGGTTTCTGATCTCGGTGGGGTCGGATTTGACGGCACCATGGGCCGCCTGGGCTTCCGCTCCCATTCGCAGGAACTTGAGGCGGGCTATATGGACAACATCGTTGTCACCGACGAGTCGGGCGCAGTGCTCAAACGCTACGACTTTGAGGACGGTGTCAACCCGTTTGACGACGGCGTCGTGGAAAACGGTCGTCTCAACACCAAATTTACCGGCACCGAGACCATCTCGCTCGAAAAAGACAAGGAACAGCAGGCAGAACCCATCCACTATGTTGTGGAGGCGGACCTCACCTGCGACAAGGACGCCGTCAGCA
Source organism: uncultured Oscillospiraceae bacterium (assembly GCA_965141735.1). GTDB lineage: Bacteria > Bacillota > Clostridia > Oscillospirales > Ruminococcaceae > Massilioclostridium. The sequence continues at coordinate 4,258 of CBCSOX010000080.1, forward strand.
TCCTATTCAACGCAAAGGACACCGCGAACTTCTACATGATGCAGCTCAACATCAAGGATACCCCAGGCAGGGTGCTGTTTAAGCCCCACACCTGGAAGGACGGCGCTTACGCGACCTACTCCGGGCACAACAAGGACGTCACTGACGCGGTTGGCGGAGTGGACGGCCTGCGCACCAATCCGGTACAGCTGAAAATTGATGTGACCGGGGAGAAAATTTTTACCTATCTCAACGGTCAGCTGGTGGACGAGTTCACATTCGGCGAGCGCAGCGACCAGGGCACCACCGGAATTCCGGCGCAGACCGGATATCTCGGCTTCCGCGCAGATCTCGCAGAGAGCGGCACGGTGGACAACCTCAAGCTCACCGACTACACGGAGGATGAAGCGGGAAAAATCCTCTTCCACTACACCTTTGAAGAGGAGAACCCCTATCTGGGCGGTTCGGTTGAAAACGGGGTGTTTCACACCGCGGGCGCCGGCATCCTGCTCCCAATCGAGGCGAGCGGCGCGGCGACCTTCCGCAAAGAGGTGACTCCAAAAGCAGACCTCGTCAGCGCGAAGCTCTACACCGCAGGCCTCGGCGTGTACGACGTCTTCATCGACGGCGCCCGAGTCGGGACCACCCAGCCGGACGGCTCAGTCGTGTACGACGAACTCAAGCCCGGCTACACCCACCACTCCAAACGCACCATCTACAGTACCTACGACGTCACTGGATTGCTCGACTCGGGCCGCACAAGCACGATTTCAGCACATGTGACCTCCGGCTGGTGGTCGGGCGCTGCTGCGGGCAATTACGGCAAAAAGGAGGCGTTCCGCGCCCAGCTGCTGCTGACCTACACGGACGGCAGCCAGACGGTGATCGGCACTGACACAAGCTGGAAAACTTCCTTCCGCGGGCCGATTGTATACGGCGACATCTACGGCGGCGAGACCTATGACGGCAATGCCGATCTCTCCTTCCGCCAGAGCGGTTACGACGATTCCAAATGGAATTACGCAGAAATCAACCAGGAATTTAACGGTGTCATCTGCTCCCTGACCGGCGAGCCAGTGCGCGTCCGGGAGGACCTCGAACTCACCCCAGATTCCGTCACCGTCTACGACGGGGCAACTGGGGCAGCAGAGGACAAGTATGGCAGCATCAACGTCATTGGCAGCTATGCGGACGGGGATTCCTTCACCCTCAACCCCGGCGAGACGGCTGTGGTCAACATGGGGCAGAACTTCGCCGGATGGGATGAGCTCCAGCTCGAGGGCGCAAAGGGGACGGTTGTCACCATGCGCCATGGCGAGATGCTCAACGACAACGACGGCCTCAAATCCCGCGGAAACGACGGCCCAGAGGGGAGCATTTACACCGCGAACCTGCGCTCCGCCAAGGCGACCGGCCGCTACATCCTGAACGGACAGGGGACCGAGACCTACCACTCCACCACGACCTTCTACGGCTTCCAGTACCTTGAGATCACGACCACCCAACCGGTGACCATTCACCGCGTCAGAGGGCTGGTGCTGACCTCGGTTGCAAACGACACCGGCAGACTCACCACCTCCAACGCGGATGTCAACCAGCTCATCAGCAACATCGTGTGGGGCCAATACGGCAACTACCTCAGCGTTCCGACCGACTGCCCGCAGCGCGACGAGCGCAAGGGCTGGACAGCGGACGCACAGGTCTTCTCGACTGCCGCATCCTACAACGGAGATGTCAAGGGCTTCCTGGAAAAATACATGGACGATATGAACGACTCCCAGGTCGTGGGCGGCTTCTACGATGGGGCATACCCCGACACCGCGCCCTACAACGGCTACGGTGAGATTGGCCAGCTCGGCTGGGGGGATGCCGGCGTCATCATTCCGTACAACCTCTACAAGATGTACGGCGACACCTCCATTATCGAAGAGTGCTATCCCAACATGCAGAAATTCATGGATGTCTTCATGGCGTCCACCAACAAATACGGCGGCGGCCACAACCACGGCGACTGGCTCGCATATGAGGATTACCAGTCCACCGAGATCAACAACCTCTATGGAATCGCCTATTTTGCGTGGGATGCGCAGATGATGGCGGAAATGGCGGCTGTGCTCGGCAAAACCGAGGACGTTGCAAAATACCAGGCCGTTTACGAGGAGGAAAAGGCCTTCTTCCAGGAGCTGTTCGTCAATCCCGATGGCTCACTCAAACGCACCGAGCAGACCGCCTGCCTGATGGCGCTTAAAATGGACCTGCTGCCCGACGACAACTCGAGGGAGCTGGTCAAACAGGCGCTGCTCGACAACATCAAACGCAACGGCAACAAGCTCCAGACCGGATTCCTGGGAACCGCTATCATCATGCAGACGCTCAGCGACATCGGCGCGTCGGACGTTGCCTACCAGCTGCTGCTCCAGCGCGGCAACCCCTCCTGGCTCTACTCGGTGGACCAGGGCGCGACGACGATCTGGGAACGCTGGAACTCCTACACCATCGAAGGCGGCTTTGGGCCGGTCAGCATGAACTCGTTCAACCACTACGCCTACGGCGCAGTCGCGGAATGGATGTACGGCTACATGGCGGGCATCCTCTACGACGTCAGCCAGCCCGGTTTCAAGCACATCATCCTGCAGCCCACCCCCGACCAGTCGATTAAACAGGTGGACTGCTCCTATGACTCCGCCTACGGAACCATCACCAGCAACTGGCGCTATTCCGACGGCAGCTTCGCATACGATGCAACTATCCCCGCGAACACCACCGCAACCATCTACATCCCTGTGGAAGAGGGCGCATCCCTCACCGTCAACGGCAAGGATATGCAGGACGTCACCACCGAGCGCGACGGTCTCACCTACGTGGAGACCAAGGACGGCAAAGCGGTCTTTAAGGCGGTTGCCGGTTCCTACAGCTTCACCACTTCGGTCACCGAGTACTGCACCGTTTCCCTCGGCCAGTCGGATTCCGCGGTGGACACTCTCGTCTCAGTCAACGGCGGGGCGTTCCAGAAAATGCCCCCCAGCATCCAGGTGGAAAAGGGGAGCGAGCTCACCCTCCAGGCCATGCCTGAGAATGATGTGGACTACGCAGTTTCCGGCTGGACAGGTGATTTGACTTCGGATCAAGACACCATCACACTGACTCCGCAGCAGGATCTGAGCCTCACCGCCCAGGTCACATGGGTCGGACACGACAGCCTGGCGCAGGGAAAACCGGTCACCAGCAACAACGGCTGGGATGTTGCGGACTGGTCGAGCGCCAACCTCGTTGACGGCATTTTGACCAGCCAGCCCGGCAGTCTCGGCTTCACCACCCAGCAGGGCCACACCCCGGACGTCGACTACTGGGTCGAGATCGACCTGGGAGAGGATACCACCTTTAACCGCGTCCAGCTCTACCCCCGTTCCGACACAGTCGGCGTCAGCGGCGGCGCCGCCTCCTTCCCCAAGGACTTCTCGTTTGAGGTCAAACAGGATGAGGCGGAGGAGTACACCACCGTCGCCTCCTACACCGACTACCAGGCGCAGCTGCGCAAGCCCTCGGTGTTTGAGTTTGATGCGGTCACCGCCCGCTACATCCGTTTGCACGTCACCAAGCTGGGCGACCCGGCGCAGGCAGACCCGAATTACTACTTCCTCCAGCTCGCCGAGATGGGTGTGTACAACGTGGCGGATCTCCCCGAGCCTTCGGATGCGGACAAGACCATCCTCCGCTCGGTTCTCGCCTACGCGCAGGCGCAGTTTGATTCGGAAGAGTTTGACAACGTCATCGAAATGGTGCAGGAGAGCTTCACCGCAGCGCTCGAACACGCCCGCACTGTGGAGCAGGATCCCACCGCCACCCAGGCGGTTGTCGATCAGGCTTGGCAGGCGCTGATGACCGAGATCCACAAGCTCGGATTTGTCCGCGGGGACAAGACCTCCCTCGGACAGCTCATTGAGGCGGCAAACGACTTCAACGACAACATCGATCGCTATACCCCTGAGACGGCGGAGCCGTTTGTCACAGCGCTCGCGGCGGCCAAGGAGACCTACGACGACGGCAACGCGCTGCAGGACGACGTGTCCAAGGCGGAGGAAACCCTCCTCAATGCGATGCTCGGCCTGCGGTACAAGGCGGATAAATCCATCCTCCAGGCAGTGCTTGCCGAAGCGGCTCAGATCAACACAGCGCTTTACACAGCGCAGAGCGTGGCGGCCTTTGACGCGGCAAGCAGTACAGCAGAGGCAGCCTATGGCAATCCGGATGCGACCCAAGCCGAGATTGACGCAGCCGCAGCCGCTCTCAGAAACGCAATCGACAGCCTCCAAATCCTCACCGGTTCTGAAACAGGGACCGCAGTGCAGGGCGACAGCCAAATGACCACTGGCAATGGCAGTGCAAAGACGGGTGAAACCACTCCGATTGCAGCCGGAATTGTCCTGTTCAGCTTGGCCTGTGCGGGTGTTGTCCTCAGCAAAAGGAAAAAATAATCGACTCTCTCCGCCTGACGGAGGTGTAAACGCTACATGTAAAAAACGACTGGCTTTGTTTCAAACAGAGCCAGTCGTTTTTTGTACGCTTTACTGAAAAATCCAGTTCTAACAGGGGGAGTGAGAAAAAGCTTTGGTCAAAGGTCTGCCGCATAAAAGGGAGATTGCACAGGGGAACTGGTCTGGCAAGTGAATGTGATCCATTTACAGATTGCCGCGCGTCTGGTGCGTTCGATATCCCTTGACGGCCATTGGCCTTTCCAGGATCTCTGCAAACCACCCGTTTACAGGTGGTTCTATTTGTTCTGCTTGGGTACTCCCTCGTTTCTATCGGGAAAATCAAAAAATTTTGAAGGAGGGTAGCCAATAATCTTGTGACTGCACGACGAAAAAGAAGGGTTCTAACGTGGAAAAAGTTTTATCACATTTAAGCAGCCTGATGGTTATGCAACGATGAGAATACAAATATGGCGGCAGAGAGCTCGGTAGCTGGGGATGGGAAAGGAGTGGCCGCACCAAATCAATGCGGAAGTTTCACATCCGGAGGCAGCCAGAGGAGTACTTTCCCAGCGAGCAGTTCTCTCTTCGGCACACCACTCGTTTGAGCGTGGCGCCAAAGGCTGAGCATTTAGAGCGGCGTTTACTTGATCGGTGAACTCTAGGAAATTGTTTTGTCGATGGACAGAATTGACAACCTGCGACTGCGGTTGATCCTTTAAAGAGAGCGTGTCATGGGGAAATGGATGGTCTGGCGGAGGATTCGGTTTGGTTTTGCCTGCGGTAGTCGCTGGGGGAGACACCGCAGTTTTTTTTAAAGGCGCGAAAGAAATTTCCTACATTTTGATAGCCGACAATGTCTGAAATCTTTTCGATGGTGAGAGTGGAATGCTTGAGGTAGTTGCAGGCGGTGTGAAACCGAATGCCGCTGACGATCTCCGAAAAACTCTTTCCCGTCTCCTTTTTGATCAAACGGGACAGATAGGCGTCGGAATAGCTGAAATGCTCTGCCATCGACTGGAGGGTGACGGTGGCATAGTGCAGCTGAATATAGCGCAGCATGTCCGAGAGTTTGCCGCTGCCGATCAGGCGTTGGCTTTCCAGATCGGTCTCCTGTTTTTGAATGCGAGCGAATTCGCCGAGCAGCAGGATGAGATTGGAGACGAGCATCTGCTCGTAAAACGGCTTTTCCTCGCAGTGTTCCCGAATCATGCTGTGGATGTGCATCTCGATTTCGTCGTTGACCGGGAGAAACAGGTAGTCCCGCATTTCGTTCTCCCCGTAAATGGAGTGGAGAAAAAAGTGATAGACAAAATTGTTGCCCCCGATGAGGTTGAGAACCGTCTCTTCGATAAAGGAGCGGCGCAGCATGATGTTAAAAGCGATGGTGTCCAATTCGTCACAGAGGGGAAGGTGACGGCTGTTCGGGTTCATGAGCAGGACGTGTTTGCTGTCCACTGTCACGTGCTCCTGGCGGTGGACGACGTTGACCACACTGCCGCGGTAGACATAGAGCAGTTCAAAGAAATCGTGGTAGTGCGGGTTTTCCGCATGCGGCCCGGTGGCTCCGGGCTGGTGGATGCTGATGTCGATCGGAAGCCCACGCTCCAGCCGCGCACTGTCATGGATGTGGTACTCCCCTGTCCGTCTGATTTCTTCTAAAAGCTGTTCACGCGGATTTTCCCTGCCCGGTCTTCCGCTTTCCATAATTCGCTGCTGCACGAGCTTTTGATAATAAAGAGGGTCGAACATCCATCCGCCTCCTTTCTGGTGGTTTTCACTTATTATACACGAAAATGATAGTGCTGGCAAAGCCTGAGAGGTCAAAAAATGAATCGCACGAGGTCATCTGGTGATATTGTACCGTTTTATCAAAAATGGTAGCATAGAGATGTGATCAAAAGAAATAAAAATAGTTCTGCTCAAGAATCTATTTTTATGAAAACTCATGACCAGAAAGGACTTGGC
>CBCSOX010000081.1:0-10662 GCA_965141735.1 uncultured Oscillospiraceae bacterium
ACTCCTGTACCAAGCGCTCCCCAGCCTCATCTCCCGCTCGCAAGGCGTCAAAGGCGGTGCGGCCATTTACTTGGTCAAGGGAGGGGGCGAATGCCCACAGCTTGCTGTCGGGACAGCGCTGCATTGTTTCCCGTGTCGTTTTGATCAGGCCAGTTGCGGAGGAATAGGTCTCAAAACAACCCTTCCGCCCACAGGTACACTGCCGTCCGTCCAAAACAATGACCGTGTGCCCTAGCTCCGCTCCGGAACAGTTGAAGCCGGAGTATATCTTGCCGTCCAGAATAACACCTCCGCCGAGACCGGTGCCGAGGGTGATTGCTACCATCGTCTTGGTCCCCCTGCCTGCCCCCGCCAGATACTCCCCCCAGGCGGCGGCATTGGCGTCGTTTTCGATCCGGCAGCTCTTTCCAGTCCGCTGCTCGACCAGTTCTGCCATGGGGACATCGTAGAAATCAAAATTGCAGGAGTACTCGATCCGCCCAGTTACTGGGTTGACTGTGCCCGGGGAACCGATGCCGATGCTGCGGACCTCCTCAAACCGGATGCCAGCCTGCTGCGCGGCCTGCCTGCTCATTTTGACCATATCATCTGCAACCTCGTCCGCTGTGCGGGGCAGGTTGGTTTTACACGACGCCTTGGCAGCAATCCGGAAATCCGCATCCACAACCGCAGCGACAATATTGGTGCCGCCCAAATCAATCCCAATGGTGTAACTCATAGTGACAACCTCCGAACTCTCTATTTGTCAAAAGTATAACATTAAGAGACTGCTGCGTCAACAGAAATTGCGTTGTATTTCTAAATGCATCTGTGGGGAAACCCGACAGATCACTGAGGAATAAACCTGATAACAGAGCAAAGTTGGAGCAACCATGCTATCCTTCCTGTCTTATTCCAATCCGTTGACTATATTTCAACAGTCCGCTTCATGCATTCTATCTCACCACTTTGAGAGGGCTGTTGTTGGGGCAGATGAAACCTTTTTCGAATGTGCTTTTGGGTAGTTCAGCGCACTTTTCCGGAGCTGGCAGATAGGTCTAGGCCGTGCAGCCAACGCGTGTGAGGAGGCTGGCGCACAGGCGCATAGCCTATGAATCCGACACGCCACAACTGACCAAGCCTCTAGATTCCTGCCAGCAAGGCTGGAGAAAGCTTTCCCGGTCTGTAGGTCTAATTGCGTTGTGTTTCGATTGAGTGACGTATCAATTTCCAGATTGCACAGGTTAGAATGACTTTCTTCAGCAATACAACGGGTGGTCTCCCTCCATCGAAAACCTGATGTTACAAAACGCCAGGCGCAGCCGGTAATTTGGCTGCGCCTGGCGAGTTTTTATTCTTCTGCAATTGTCCCGGTGTAGAAAAAGTCGTCCTGCTCCGCAGCTTTTAATTTGAGAGAGGCAGCGACTTTGCTTCCGATTAAGCAGAGTGCGAACGAAGCAACCATCGCGGCGACCGCATAGATCGGTCCCTGGCCCGCGAAGGAGTTGAGCTGGCCGACAAACCCAGTGGTATCTGTCGGGTTGCCCAGAATAATCAAAAGGATTTTGCTGACTGCGGGAATCAGCGCGATCAGGAACCCTCCGAGCATGCCGGTCCAGGCGCCTGCCCGGTTGAGCGATTTGCAGTAGAGCGAGAGGACATAAGGTGCGAGGAAGGAACCCGAGATAATCCCCCAGGAGTAGGACATCATGTCGAGGATCGGGGTGTCGGTGTTCGCAATGACATACGAGAGTACCACAAAGAGAAGGCAGAGCACCCGGGTGAGCACTGCGATCCCGCGGTTGTTGAGCCGGGGAAGAAATTTCGGCTTGATCAAGTCCATCGAAGCGGAAGAGCAGGCGGTCAGGGTGATGGACGAGAGGGTGGACACCGAGGAAGAGATGAGCAACACCAGCACAACGCCGAGCAGGATGTTGGGGAGCGCGGAGGCATTGAGCATGTTGGGGATCAGGTAATCCGCCCCGCCCTCCGGTAGTTCGGTGAAAAACAGGTGGGAGAGCGATCCGATGAAATAGCCGCCGACCGAAACGAGGAGGGCGAACGCTGTCGAAATAATAGTGCCGCGCTTGACCTCTTTGACATCCCGGATTCCGTAGTACTTGTGAATCATCTGCGGAAGACCCCAAGTGCCGAAACTGGTCATAAGAATCGTCGCGATGAGTGCGATGGTGTCCGAGGAGGAGAGGGGCGCGAGCTTGTTGGCTTTCATGAAGTCCCACATGCCCGCGATGCTGCCGCCCTCAACTACTGTGGGCGACTTCATCACAAAGATGATGAGAAGGGCAACGCCGATCATCATGATAAAGCCCTGGAAAAAGTCCGCCTTGAGGGTCGCGAGGTACCCGCCGACCACGAGGACGATCGCCGCGGCAACCATGATGACAATCATGCACACCTTGACGTCGATTCCAAGCAGCACCGCACAGACGCTGCCCAGGCCCTTGTAGACTGATGCCGAGTAGGGCATGAGAAAGATAAAGATGACAACCGTTGCAAAGACCTTCATCTTTTCACTGGCAAAGCGCAGCGAAAAAAGCTGCGGCATGGATTTGATTTTCAGCCGGTGGGAGACCTCCCGGGTGCGCAGCGCGAGCACCTTCCAGGCGAGCCAGGAGCCGAACACCGCGTTGCCGAGGCCAATCAGGATTGCCCACAGGCCATATTTCCAGCCCGAGGTGCCGGCGTAGCCGATGAACATGACAGCGGAAAAATAGGCTGTGCCATAGCTGAGCGCGGAGAGCCACGCCCCCGCGTTGCGGCTGCCGACCGTAAAGGAGGCCACGCTTTTGGAAGATTTGGAATTGACGATGCCAATGACGAGCATAAAGATGCCGTACACAATGATGGTCGTCCAGATGACAATGTACTTTTGCAAGGGAAACCCCACCTTTTGTCTATTTTCGCTTTAGCAAGTTAATGCGCTTAGGCGCTAAAGTATACTTCATATTATGCACTGTTTTATGTCGTTTGTCAAGGGAATTTGTAAAAAAATAAACAAAAATCCCGCGCACAGCCTGCGCGGGATTTTGTTTCTTTGAATTATGCTTCGGCCGGGTCTTTTTTGCCCTTGTTTGCTCTTTTTTCCTTGAGCAGCACCCACAGCGGGCCGGAAAGGCAGACGGAAGAGTAAGCGCCTGCGACCATGCCGACAACGAGCGGGAAGACGAAGCTGACCATTGAGGTAATGCCGCTGATCAGGCAGACGATCAGGACAACGACCATCGCCATAACCGTGGTGACAGTGGTGTTGATCGTGCGGGTGAGGGTCTGGTTGATACTGGTGTTGACCAGCGTCTTGAGAGAAGTGCCCGAACCCATAACCTGCTTGTTCTCACGAATGCGGTCGTAAATGACCAGGGTGTTGTTGATCGAGTAACCGAGGATGGTCAACAGAACCGCCATAAAGTTGTCGTTGATCGGCATCCCAAAGATCGCGAACGCGGCGTAGACCATGATACAGTCGTGCAGCAGCGCGACAATTGCCATCAGGCCGGCGGACCAGCCGCCAATCTTGCGGAATCGGAAACCGATGTATACGATCAGGACGAGGAAGGAGAAAATGACCGCGACCAGGCATTTGAAGAAGAATTCCTTACCTGCCTGCGGGTTTACGCTTGTCACAACGACTTCGGTGGAAGCATCCTTGAGCTGGATGTTGTCCGGATACTTCTCCTGGAGAGCGGTGGTCAGTTCGTCCACTTGCTCCGCAGTCACCTCGGTGTTGTCCGAGAGGGTGATGACCAGGTTATTGGTCTTGTTTTTCTCATCGGTGGTCTGGCGCACCGTGACGTTTTTGCCGAGTTTCTCCCCGACAAAACTCTGTGCGTCGCCCAGGTTCATTTCACCGGTGAACGGCACGTTGATGATGGTACCGCCCTTAAACTTGATGTCAATGCTCAGGCCTCTGAAAATCGTAAAGAGGATGGCGACAACCATGATTGCCAGGGAAATCAAGATAAAAATCTTACGCTTGCCGACCACATCAAAATTTCTAGTTTTCATTATTTCGCACCTCCATACAGTTTCGGATTGCGGAAGCACTTAAATTTCGAAAGTGATCTGAGCATCACGCGGCTCGCGGTCACGCCCATGATGAAGTTGCCGATAATACCGACGATCAGGGTGTAGCCGAACGAGTAGATTGTGCCTTCGGTCGCTGAACCGAACATAAAGAAGATAGGTTTGAGGATGGTTGCAAAGATGCTGTCCGGCGGGCCGAACGCGCCCATGAGGACGACCGCAATCAGGATAACGGTGATGTTGCCGTCAAAGACCGCGGTAAAGCCGCGCTTGTAACCAGTCGTGATCGCGCCGTCGAGGGACTTGCCGTTGTCGAGCTCCTCCCGGATACGGGTCGCGGTGAGGATGTTGGCGTCAACGCCCATGCCGATACCGAGTATGATACCCGCGATACCCGGCAGGGTGAGGGTAAAGCTCGGGAAGGGGGCGAAGAAACCGGAGACCGCCGCAACCGAGAGGGCGATCTGGCCCATCAGTGCGATACAGGCAACCGCGCCGGGCAGTCTGTACAAAGCGATCATAAAGACGCAGACGAGCGCGAAGGCGATGAGGCCTGCGACAACCATCGCGTCTCTCGCCTGGGTGCCCAGGGTCGGCGAAATGGTGCTGTAGCTGGTGGTTTCAAGCTTAAACGGCAGCGCGCCGCCGTTGATCTTGTTGGCGAGGTCGGTGGCGGTTTCGGCGTTGAAGGAGCCGGAGATAATCGCCTTGCCGTCGGTGATCTGGGTGTTGACTGTGGGGGCGGAGATCATGGTGTCGTCCATCCAGATCGAGATCGAGCCGGTGCCGGCGAGACGGCCGGTCGCTTCGGAGAACTTGGTTGCGCCCTCCGAGGTGAGCTCAAGTGAAACGACGTATTCCGGAGTCTTGTTTTTATCGGTCTGCTGGTAGCCGGCCTTTGCGGACACGACGTCGGAACCCGTCAGAATAATGTTGGATTCGGTGGTTCCGGTGGGCAGCCCGGTCGACGTGTCGACCTCCTTGCCCTCGCGGAAGGTGAGCTGTGCGGTCTCGCCGAGGGAGGCAATGGCCGCCTGTGCATCGAAATCAGTCTCATCCGCAGGCCAGGGGAAGCGGACAATGACTTTGTGTTTGCTGTAGTCGGTGTAGACATCACTGTCGGTGATGTTCTGCGAGATCAGACGCTGCTTGATGATTGCCTCGGCAGCATCCATCTGCTCGTTGGTGATGCCCTCCGTATCTGCCGGGGGAGCAAATGTCACATCAACACCGCCGCGGATATCGATGCCCCATCTGATATCATCAGCGCCCTTGATGTAAACGGTTTTTGTGTCTCCCCATTGTGTGCTGATTCCCAGAAAGGTGACCGCCGTAAAGGCGACCAGCAGGATTGCCACAATGAAAAACACAGATTTTCCATTACGTTTCATGGACCTTTCCTCCGATTAAGTATTTGTTTTTTTATAAAATCTAAATCTTATTATAAGACATAATTTGGCGCAAGTCAACAATTATCTTGCTGGGCGGACATGTTTTTTATCAGTAACGTAGCATTATACCGCTAACTCGACATTTTCGCCCAAAAGACCCTTGTTGCGCTCGAGCACCGGGCGCACGCATTCCGCGAGGAATTCGCCCACCTGTTCCACGCTGCGGCCGACAAAGTTGATCGGCTTCATGATCGCGTGAATCTCATCATAAGACAGATTGAACGAGGGATCGGCGCAGACGCGCTCGATGAGGTCGTTTTCCCCGCCCTCCTCTTTGACCACCTTGGCGGCGGCAATCGAGTGCTGGCGGAGTTTCTCGTGGAGTTCCTGGCGGTCGCCGCCCTTTTTGACAGCCTCCATCATGATATTTTCGGTTGCCATAAACGGCAGCTCCTTCATCACCCGCTGTTCGACCACCTTGGGGTAGACCACCAGGCCGTCGGTGACGTTGATGAGGATGTTGAGGATCGCGTCGATGCCGAGGAACGCCTCCGCCACAGCGATGCGTTTGTTGGCGCTGTCGTCGAGGGTGCGCTCGAACCACTGGGTACCCGCGGTGAACGCCGGGTTGAGCACGTCGATCATCACATAGCGCGCCAGGGCGGTGATCCGCTCGCTGCGCATCGGGTTGCGCTTGTACGGCATGGCGGACGAGCCGATCTGGTTTTTCTCGAACGGTTCCTCCATCTCCTTGAAGTTTTGCAGGATCCGCAGGTCGTTTGCAAATTTCATCGCCGACTGGGCGATGGCGGAAAGGGTGGACACGACCGCGTAATCCACCTTGCGGGAATAAGTCTGGCCGGAAACCGGTACGACCGCGTCAAAGCCCATTTCGCGGGCGATCATGGATTCGAGCTCCTTGATCTTTGCGGTGTCGCCCTCGAACAGCTCGACAAAGCTCGCCTGGGTGCCGGTGGTGCCTTTTTGCCCGAGCAGCTTGAGGTTCGCGATGCGGAACTCGAGCTCCTCGAGATCCATGAGCAGCTCGTTGATCCAGAGAGTCGCGCGCTTGCCGACGGTGGTCAGCTGAGCGGGCTGCAGATGGGTGTACGCGAGGCAGGGGATCGATTTATTCTTCTCTGCAAAATCCGAGAGAAGGGCGATCACGTTGACCAGCTTGCGCTTGACGACCTGGAGCGCGTCCCGCATGACGATGACGTCGGTGTTGTCGCCGACATAGCAGGAGGTTGCGCCCAGGTGGATAATCCCCTTTGCGTGGGGGCACTGCTGGCCGTACGCGTAAACGTGCGCCATAACGTCGTGCCGGACGAGCTTTTCCCTTTCCTCAGCCACGTCGTAGTTGATGTCGTCGACGTGCGCTTCGAGCTCCCTGACCTGTTCTTCCGACACCGGAAGCCCCAGCTTGTGCTCCGCCCTTGCCAGTGCGACCCAAAGCTTTCTCCACGTCCTGAATTTGGTGTCGGGAGAAAAAATGGCCTGCATCTCTTTGCTGGCGTAACGGGTACAAAATGGGCTTTCGTAAATTTCTTTACTCATTTTGTTGCCTCCATTTTATTGGAATGTTGATGCGCAGGGAAAGTGCATTTACACATGAACTAGTTTATTTTAGCATATTTTCAGAAATTTCACAAGTCTAAAACAGAAAAGACACATCGAAATCAGGGGATTTTTGCAGGATTCCCCCGCTTTCTAGAATTTGGAGCTTCGCGGGGTTCCCTGACGGCCGCAATGACGTCTTGAATCCATCCGCCGCCCTTTAGTTGAGACACAGAAAACTGGTGATGAAAAAACAAAAAAGACCCGTTAAAAACGGGCCGAATTCTGACTGTATGCGTGATTAAAAGGCGTTGTATTCCCTGTCCAGTTTTTGCCGGAGCTGCTTTCTTTTCGCTGTGAGCTCCTCCTCGCTGAACGAGACACAGATGCAGTCGGCGCACATGCCGAGATTGTCGAGCTCAACGCTGGAACAAAGGCAGTGGTCATCGTCCCAATAAATGCACAGCTTGTTTTCACAGTGGATTGTCATGATAAATCACCCTCTTACAGGGTAACATAATATCACTATGATGTCAACATGAATACAGTTTTACAGACACCACTATGATACCATACTGGTAGTAGGAAGGTGATTGCATGGCAGTGATTAAATCGCAGTACACACTGCGTCTTGATTTAGTGACCTTTGAGAAAATAAAAAGAATCGCAAAGGCGGACAACCGGTCGCTCAACAATATGATTGATAATCTGATCAAACAGGAAATCTCGCGCTATGAGGAACGCAACGGTGAAATCCCACTCAGCGAGGAAGACCTATCTTTGGAGTAACAGCTGGCATTCCGCTCTGAACCGGACAATCCGGTTCAGAGCGGATTTCCCGGCAAACTGTGCCAAAGCAAAAAACGCCCAACCGTTGATTGGGCGTTTTTTGTTTGTTCTGCTCCTGAAATTCAACAAGGACCGAGCGCGTTTTCTCAACGGTTTTCTATGTAGCCGCGTAGGAATTCGAGCTCCTGACGGGAAAGCGCGGGCTGGTCGGTGTACCTCAGGACTGCTTCGGGATAGAGGTTCTGACCCTCCACATAGTCGGCGAGGTAGGGCTGGGCAAGCAGCCCGAACGGCGCAAGCGCCTCGCTGATTTCATCCCTGGTCCGCTCTCCTTGCAGAATTGCCTCTACCTGGGCGGGCACTGTTTTGAGAAATTTGTCCCACTGGACCGCAAATCCCTTGCCTGTCTGCCAATGGGTTTGTTTCTGCTGCTTTAAATCCGTCTGGGTGATCTGCTCGACCGCAATGGCCAGAATGTATTGGTCCAGTCCGTCGTTTGTCGCCGCATTCAGCTGCTGCTCAATTTCAGGCAGAGCGGAAACGCCCTCGGCAACCAACGCGTCAAAAGCGGGATTGTTTTTGATATAATCATATGGGTTTGAGCTTGCTGCCAGCAATGCATCGTTGAGCAGCTGCTCATCGAGTTGAGTGGAGACAGCCTGTATTTTCTCTTTCGTCTGAGGCAGAGCCTGCACGCCATTCCACGGCTGAACAACCAGCAGCCCTCCCAGCGATGCAGCGAACAGCAGACCCACTGCCCACAGCACACATTGTTTCATTTTCATCGGAAACCCTCCCTTCATTAATATGCGCTTGCTACCCACGATCCGTACAAAACATTTGTATACGGGTCATAGGTATTGTGGGAAAAAACTTCATAATGGCCCCACTTGGCGCGTGTTGAGCTAGGTCCGATGACTCTTGCAAAATGCTGCACCTCTCCATTCTTTGCATAAATTGTAATTCTCGGTGTCGCTCCAGGTATATAGGAGCAATTATAACCAACACTGGTAAGATACCTTGTTGCATCGTTTAGATTCGCGCGGCTTCCCCAAGGCCATATCCATTGGGTATTACTCCCCAAAGCATATGCAAGACAATTATTTTCATAATAACCTCTTGTATAATAGCTCCACTGCCAGGCGATTTGGTTCCTTAATGCGTTTGAGGATATCTGTGATGGTGTGGCGGCAAAAACAGAAAAAGAGAGGTGGAGAATGCAGAGAAGAGAGATGATAATTCCAGGAATCAATTTCTTTTTCATATTTATTCAAACCCTCCTGATCTTTATATTTTGACCAATTAGATTTGATGTGAAACATTGGAATCACCCCCTTGTTTATATTTCCATTTCACCATATTCCTTTATATTTTTCAACTATTATAAATATTTTTGTTTATTATTTCTAGATGCAAAAAACAAGGAATCCGGTCACAAAAGTGTCGGATTCCTCGAGAGGTCATATATTTAAGAGGTCTATTCCTGAGCTGTCTATTTCTCCCTCTTGTTATGCGTTGACCTGATCCGGAATGGTGCAGATCACGTCGCTGTTTTGGATGATGTGTTCGATGCTCGCGATCTTCACACAGATGCAGAACAGGTCGAGCGCCTGCTGCAGCTCGCCGATCGGCGGGAAGGTCGGGGCAATGCGGATGTTGCGGTTGTTCGGGTCCTGGCCATAGGGGAAAGTCGCGCCGACAGGAGTGAGGACGACGCCCGCTTCCTTACAGAGCTGGCCGACCCGTTCCGCGCACCCATCCATTGTGTCGAACGAGATAAAATACCCGCCCTTTGGATGGGACCAGCTTGCGATGCCAAGCCCGTCAAGCTCCGCGCTCAGGGTGTCGAGTACCGCGTCAAACTTCGGTTTGATCAGCGCGGCGTGCTTGCGCATGTGTTCCTGCAGCATCTCCACATTTTTGAGGAATTTGCAGTGGCGCAGCTGGTTGATTTTATCATAACCAATCGTTTGGATGGTCATCTTTTTGAGAATGTCTTTAAAGTTCGCCGGGCTGGCCGCCATCGCCGCGACGCCTGCGCCCGAGAAGGTCACTTTGGAGGTGGAAGCAAAGAGATAAACGATGTCTTCGTTGCCGTTCTTCGCCGCCTCCTCGTAGAGGTTGAGCAGCTCATCCTGCTCCTCGCCGAGATGGTGCACACAGTAGGCGTTGTCCCAGAAGATGCGGAAATCCTTCGCGGCGGGTTTGAGCGCGGCAAAGCGTTTGACCACCTCGTCCGAATAGGTGATGCCGGTCGGATTGGAGTATTTCGGGACGCACCAGATGCCCTTGATCGAAGCGTCAGAGCTCACAAGGCGCTCCACTTCGTCCATGTCCGGGCCGTTTTCGTCCATCGCGATGTTGATCATCTCGATGCCGAACAGCTCACAGATCGCAAAGTGTCTGTCATAACCCGGAACAGGGCAGAGAAATTTCACTTTGTCAAGTTTGTTCCACGGCGTGCTGCCGAGGATACCAAACTGCATGGCGCGCGCAACCGTGTCGTACATCATGTTCAGGCTGGAGTTGCCCCCAATAATCACCTGGGACGCGTCCACGCCGAGAAGCTGGGCAAAGAATTCCTTTGCTTCCGGAATGCCGTCGAGCATGCCGTAGTTGCGGGTGTCTGCACCGGACGCAGTCTTCACGAGGTCGTCGCTGGTGAGATTGTTCATCATACCGACCGAGAGGTCGAGCTGGTCTCTGCCCGGTTTTCCTCTGGACATGTCTAATTTCAATCCCTGTGCCTTGAATGTATCGTATTCTTTTTGAAGTTGTTCCTTAATCTCGGTCAACTGCTCGACCGACATCGTGCTGTATGCAGCCATAGTGCTCCACCTTTCAAAATTCTCTTTCTATATCTATTATACTAGAAATTTTTCCTTTTGCAAGAACAAAATGAAAA
>CBCSOX010000082.1:0-10556 GCA_965141735.1 uncultured Oscillospiraceae bacterium
CACTACCACCCGAGCTACCCGCCCATCCGCTGCACACCCCCCCCCCGAGGCAGTCGAAGACACTCACCGGCGCGCCGAGCAGGAGGGCTATGTCCCGTTTGACCCCAACGCAGCCTACAAGGCCGGAGACAAGGTCTACTGCGACAACCGCGGCAAAAGCATCCTCCTCGCGGTGATCGGCAGCGAACCGATTGAAAACGGTGTCAACATCGCGGCGGCGCACATCGATTCCCCCCGTCTCGACCTCAAGCCCCGCCCCCTTTACGAAGAAGGGCAGGTCGCGCTGTTTAAAACCCACTACTACGGCGGCATCAAAAAGTACCAATGGACCGCAATTCCCCTTGCGCTGCACGGCGTGATTATCAAGGCGGACGGAGAGAAAATCAAAGTCAACATCGGCGAAGATGCGGGCGATCCTGTGTTCTGCGTCACCGACCTGCTGCCCCACCTCGCAGTGGAGCAGATGAAGCGCAGCGCCAACGAGATTATCCGGGGCGAAGAGCTCAACGTCATCGTCGGGCTGCACCCCTTCCGCGACGACAAGGCGAGTGAAAAAGTAAAGCTCAACATCATCCGACTGCTCAACGAAAAATACGGCATTGTTGAACGAGACTTTCTCTCGGCAGAGCTTGAGGTCGTGCCGGCCTACCGCGCGAGCGATGTCGGCCTTGACCGCAGCATGGTGGGCAGTTATGGGCAGGACGACCGCGTCTGCGCCTACACCGCACTCAAGGCGACGCTCGACTGCAAAGCCCCGAAACGGACGATGGTCACCATCCTTGCGGATAAGGAGGAGACAGGAAGCGACGGAAACACCGGTCTCAAATCCTCCTTCTTCAAATACTTTATCGCAGACCTCGCGAACACCTTCGGGGTGGCGGGCAGGACGGTTCTTTCCCATTCCAAATGTCTCTCTGCTGATGTCAATGCGGCGTTTGACCCGACTTTCTCCGACGTCAACGAAAAGCGCAACACCGCTTACTGCAACTACGGCGTGGTCGTCACCAAATATACCGGCTCCCGCGGCAAAGCGGGCACATCGGACGCCTCGGCCGAGTTTGTCAATGAGGTGACACGCCTGCTCGACAAAACCAATGTCCTCTGGCAGCACGGAGAGCTCGGCAAGGTGGACGCTGGCGGCGGCGGAACGGTTGCAGCGTATCTCGCAAACCTCAACATCGACGTTGTGGATGTCGGGGTTCCGGTGCTCTCGATGCACGCGCCGTTTGAGCTCACCGCTAAGGTGGATATCTATAGCGCCTACCGCGCTTTTTATGAGTTTTACGCACAGTAGTACGACACGCGGCAGGAAATTCCGTGGAGCTATGGCTGGCCGACGGGCAAAGCATCCCGAATGCGCCCAGCCGCTCATCCGCAGTTTCAAATCATACACAAAAGAAAAGGCAGGCGGAAAGACGCCTGCCTTTTGGCAAAGGAGGAGTTATGGACAAGCAGCTGAGAATTCGAGACTTCCGTCTCGGGGATCGGGAGGAGTTTATTCGGATGCAGGTGGATTTTTACAGCTCCACAGCAACTCTGCACGGCCTTTCCTCACAACAGAGCGGGGAGATTTTTGATCAGACGGTACGCATCAATCCCTATGCGCGGGGACTCATCCTCGAGAGCGGGGATGAAATTGTGGGGTACGCTCATCTGTCCTTTACCCATTCCAACGAGGTGTGCGGCATGGTGCTGCTCATCGAAGAGCTCTATCTCAAGCCGGAGCACCAGGGCAAAGGCTTTGGCAGCCAGGTATTTGACTGGCTGTTTGAGGAATACCGCGGCAAGGTCAAACGCTTCCGTCTCGAGGTCACCAAGGTCAACGACGGGGCAATCCGCCTGTACAAACGAAGGGGCTTTGAAGAGCTCGACTATCTGCAGATGGTGTGGGATGAGGGATAATGTGAATTGCAGATTCCGTCGATTCCTTTCATAAAAAATTAACAGAAGTGGAGAAAACGACCAATCCTGAAAGGATAGACTTTTTTAATTGCTTATTGTATACTAAATAGTATATGTATTGTTAAGGTATAAGGAGGATATTTATGCACAAGACAAGCATCCCGAAACGGGTTCTCGCACTGCTTCTCTCCGCGGCGATCTTCGCAAGCATTGGCGTTGCGACGATTGTTGACGCGGCTGTAAAGGCTGCGAACACCGTTGACCTCACTGTGGGAACCGTAGAGGGAACAAAAGGACAGGAAGTACAAATTCCCGTCACAATGAATGCAAAGGACAACGAAGTTGGTTCATTTGACGCAACTATCAATTTTGATCCCGAACAACTTGAACTGGTTCGCAATGAAAGAGGAGAACCGAAGGTCGTATTTGGATCAACTGTTAATTCAAATGCGATCGCCAACAGTCCCAGTCCCGGCATCCTGATGCTGAGCGGGGGCAGTCTGTACGGAATTACAGATGAGACGATTTTTACCGTTTCATTTGTTGTCAAAGAGGGCGCTTCGGGCAATTGCCCAATCAGCCTTTCGGATGTTTTTGTCAGTGATAACAGTCAGCAAGCCAATGAACTTGAGACCAAACTGATCAGCGGCGGCGTGAACGTCAGCGTTCCCCTCACATCGATCAGCCTGAGCCAGGCTTCGCTCGATCTCGCAAAAGGGGAGAGCAGCAAGCTTGACGTTATCTACAACCCCGCCAACACCACCGATGACAAGACCGTCGAATGGAGCAGTGGGGACGACAAAGTCGCCACCGTCTCAAAGGATGGAACCGTTCAGGCAGTTGGAAAAGGAACCACCACCATCACCGCAAAGGTTGGGGAGAAAACCGCGACCTGTAACGTGACGGTCAGCGTCCCGCTCCAATCGATTTCCCTGAATAAGGACAAGCTGACCCTTGCCAAGGGCGAAAACAGCCAGCTGACTGTTTCTGCCCTTCCTGAGGATACCACCGACACCAATCCTTACAACTGGACAAGCGACAACCAGTCGGTAGCAACCGTAGACCAGAACGGCCTTGTCAAAGCTGTCGGCCAGGGAACTGCGACCATTACCGTCAGCCGCGGCGACAAGACCGCGTCTTGTGAGGTTGTTGTCAGCGCGCCGCTCGAGTCGATCAGCATTCAGTCCAGTCTCGAGCTGCTCAAAAAGCAGACCGCTGCGCTGACTATCACCTACAATCCGGAAAACACCACCGATGACAAAACCGCTGTGTGGAGCAGTTCGGACGACAAGGTTGCAGCCGTGGACCAGAACGGCATTGTGACTGCGGTCGCGCCTGGAAAAGCGACCATCACCGCGAAAGTCGGCAAACACGAGGCCACCTGCTCAGTCACAGTCAAAGAGCAGCCGCTCAATTCGATTGCCCTGAACAAGCAGGAAATGGCGCTGGACAAAGGCAAGACCGAATCCCTGACGGTCACCTACAATCCAGAAGACACCACCGATGACAAAACCGTCGTGTGGAGCACAAGTGACTCCAAGGTGGCGACCGTCGAAAACGGCGTTGTCACTGCGGTAGGCGTCGGCAAAGCGACCATCACCGCGACAGTCGGCGAAAAACAGGCGAACTGCGAAGTGACCGTCACCTCGCCGCTCGACCACATCAGCATCCCCTCCGCCGCAAAGGTCAACAAGGGAGAAACCGTTTCGCTGAGCGTGAGCTATTTCCCCGAGGACACCACCGACAGCAAAGATGTTGTGTGGACTAGCTCCAACTCAGCGGTCGCGAGCGTGAAGGACGGCGTGGTCACCGGGCACATGGCGGGCACCGCTGTGATCACCGCAGATGTTGGCGGCAAGCAGGCGAGCTGCACCGTCACCGTCGAAGTGCCCCTCCAGTACGTTACGATTGCTGGAATTGAAGAATACACCACCATGAACCGGGGCGAGTCCCTCCAGCTCGGCGTCAATTACTATCCGCAGGACACCACTGCGAATAAAGCTGTCCGCTGGACTTCTTCGGATGAATCGGTTGTGAAGATTGATGAAACTGGAAAGATGACGGCAGTCGGCGGAGGCGAGGCGGTTATCAACGTAGTCTCCGATTATGCGGTAGGCAAGAATCCAAATGCCAAAGAGTACCGCGTCAAAGTGATTGTTCCGCTTGAATCGGTTTCACTGGTGCCTGCAGAACTCACTCTCGAGGTGGGAGATACCTCCACCACCGAACTCAACTACTTCCCGGTTGATTTTACTCGCAGCGATACCATGAAGTATGCGATTGACATTGAGGATCCCAACGTCGTTTCGGTTGTTCGGGATGGCGACACGTTTACCGTCAAAGCGCTGGGCCAGGGAATCACCACATTTACTGTTACGGTTGACGAAAAGTATCGGGCAACCTGTACTGTAAAGGTACTGCAGCCGATCCAATCGATCAGCCTCAGCAAAACCGAGCTCTCCCTCCTCAAGGGCGGCTCCGAGACACTCACAGTCAACATCGATCCCCCGAACGCTGACGGCGACAAATCAGTGGTCTGGAGCTCTTCGGATGAAACAGTTGCAACGGTGAACAACGGCGTTGTGACCGGCCTCAAAGCCGGCACCGCGAAGATCACCGCTGCGGTTGGCAAACACACCGCTACCTGCACCGTGACGGTACAGGAAATCAAAATTGAATCAGTGACTCTCGATAAAACCGAGCTCACCCTCGACAAAGGGGATACCGCAGAACTGACCGCAACTGTCAACCCAGAGGACACCACCGATGACAAAACCGTCCTGTGGAGCACTTCTGACCCCAATGTGGCGCTGGTCAACAGCAACGGTGTTGTCACCGCAGTGGGCGGAGGCACCGCAAAAATCACCGCAAAGGCGGGTGACAAGTCTGCTGAGTGCGCTGTCACTGTGGAAGTACCGCTCGGCTCAATTGCTCTGAGCCAGTCGACCGCTTCCCTGATCAGCGGCCGGGATACAACGCTGGTTGTCCGCTTTAATCCAGAGGATACCACAGCGGATAAAACCGTTCTTTGGTCCACCTCCGACCCGAGCGTGGTCACCGTTTCGAACGGCGTCGTCACTGCAGTCGGCAAAGGCAAGGCGACGGTGACAGCCCGCGTCGGCAGCCTCTCTGCCACCTGTGAATTCACCGTCATCGAAGCGTCGGATAAAATTCCCGTGCAGACGGTCATCGACCAGCTCAAGGATGAAACTGTAGACGAGGTTGTCATTAATCTGACCCAGCCCGACGTTGTCACAAAAGAAATTTTTGAAGCTGCAAAAGGCATTGACAAAAACATCACCTTTCACATCGTGGACGGGAGCGGCTCTACCCTGTACTCCTGGTCGTTCAACGGCAAGGATGTCAAGGATGTCAGCAAAGACGTCGATCTCGCAATTGAGGTGGGCGCAGAAAGCGACGCGATTACCTCTCTTGTCGGGGATGAAAGAGCCCTGATTCTCTCGTTTGCCCACAAAGGTGAACTCCCGGTCAATATGGCGGTCCGTGTCTTTGTAGGCGACCGTTTTGCAGACGGACAAATCCTTTGGTATTACACCTATAATTCGGAAACTTCCTCGCTTGAACTGGTGTCCAGCGAACTCACTGTTGAAAACGGCTTCATTGAGCTATCACTCACCAGCTGTTCCGACCTCGTGTTCTCCGCAAAAGAGGTCAAAGACCCTGAGCCAGGCGAATCCTCGACGCCGTCAAACAGCGGCTCTTCTTCGCAGGGCTCTGGCAGCCATGGCGACACCCCCAAGACCGGCGAGGTCACAACCGTTGCCCTGATGGTGGCGGCAATGGCCTGTGCGCTCGGTGCGGCGTTTGTGATGTACACCAGAAAGAAACACGAAGATTAAATGAAACTTCCACCGGGAGCGGGGGCGGTTATACGCCCCTAAATCCGGTTGGAGATACATAAAGTGAGGGCTATAAAAATGAAAAAAAGAGGAACCAGGCTTTTAAGCGTCCTGATTTCCGGACTTTTGCTCCTCTCCTCCTTTCCGATGTCCGCGGGGGCTACACCGCAGCAGAGCCCCAAGGCAGCGCCACAGCGCATGCTGGGGGACGTGAACGGAGACGGGGTGGTGAACAGTGCAGATGCAATGCTGATCTCCCGCTATTCAGTCAAGCTGATTGATCTAACCGAGGAACAGCTTACCTATGCAGATGTAAATCAAGACGGGAAAGTAAACAGTGGAGACGCACAGCTGATTTCCAGATACAGCGTGAGAATTTATGACGAAATTGGAACGACAACCGTTGCGCTCGACCGTTCCACCCTGACCCTCCGGGTTGGGAACTCCTCAGCTCTGAACGCAGAACTTTCCAACAATCCCTGCCACGACCGCACCGTGCGGTGGGAGTCGGACAACCCGAATATCGCCAGTGTTGACGCAAACGGAACAGTGACAGGAAACACCTCTGGACGCGCCACGATCACCGCGACGCTGTTTAACGGACAAAAGGACAGCTGCGTAGTCACCGTTTCCAAAGACCGATACGATGGAATCGATGTTTCGCGATACCAGGGAATTGTGGACTGGAACAAGGTGAAGGCTGCCGGAAATGATTTTGCTATGATCCGCTCATCCCTGGGATCATACGATCCTGACGATGACCAACGCGATCCTTATTTTGGGATCAATGTGGTTGGAGCAACCAACGCTGGCCTTGATGTTGGGGCCTACCACTACTCCTATTTTACTACGGTCGAGGTCGCCATTCAGGAGGCAGACTACTTCTTGAGCGTTCTCGAGCCCTATCGGGAGTACATCACTTATCCTGTAGTGCTTGACATTGAGGCAGATGCCCAAAAAACAGTCAGCAAAGCGCAGCTCACAAAAGCTGCCCGCGCCTTCTGTGACCGGGTACGGGATGCGGGATACTATGTCATGATTTACGCCAACGTGAATTTTATGGTGAATTATCTGGATTACAGCCAGTTGGATGACTATGATCTCTGGCTCGCTCATTTTGGTGTGAATAAGCCTGGCTACGAATTCCACGACATCTGGCAGTACACAGAAACTGGCACAGTCGACGGTGTATCCGGATATGTGGACCGAAACTATGGGTATAAGGATTACCATTCCCTTCTCAATGACCTGGGACTTCCCTCGGATACAGGCTATCAACCGCCCTATTACATAAAAACCAAGGGAAGATGTAAGCCGAAAAATGGGATGACCGCTTACTCTGGCCCGGATACTTCGACAGGCGCTGCATTCCATCTGGCACAAGGGGAGAAATTTGAATTTTTTGGAAAAAATAATTTATCTAGTTCAAACCCCTACTGTCTCATCCGAAATTCCAAAGGCCAGCTCGGCTGGGTCCGTTGGAACGATGTAGAACGTTTTTAAGGAAAACAGATCCTTGATACAAAAGAGCCGCTTTTACTAAGCGGCTCTTTTATTACGAAATGTTTATAGCGTATCTGGTTTTACCGAAAGGAAAGATTTTAGATTTAGGAAACGAAAATCAAGTCAGGCGTTTCCAACGTGTAAGAGGGTGAAGGACAAGCTGAAAAAATGCATTCACCCCTTTGCAAAGTGTGCGGAGAACAAGGCAACGGGTTTTTTAAAACGGGTAGTCCGAAAATCAGTCGCGTGCAAGAAAGGTTTTTATTGATAGGCCGACAGATCTCGACCGGAGGAAACAAGTTTAGTCTGCTGTGCTTTTTGATTGTTCCTCTTTACATCAGCAGATTCAGAATAGGCGGTCGGCAAGCACACATCAGAACCATAGCGGTATGCTGCGATCCAAGAAGGATCAATTACCGGGTTTGTCATCGAAAAAAATCAGCAGAAAACGTACAACAGCCTGTAAACGGGGCACACTCGCTTGCCATGAGAACTGATGCAGATTTAATTGCTATTTTGAATGCTTCTACTCCCCGAAAGCTCGCTTTCCTTTGGAAAGTTTTCTCGCTACTTCTGATATTCCCCGTGGGTTCCATCAAGCGAAAGTGTACAAGAAAAAGCGTGCAGGTAGGATTAAATCCTACCTGCACGCTTTTGCTTCATGATCATCCTGTATCCAGAGATGATCTCTTTGTTCAGTATTTTATGCTGAAAGGGGATAAGGGGATTCAATAAGCGATAATTGCTTAGTCGTCCAGCCGTTTTTTCAAGGCGATTCCGAGCAGTGCAAGGGATGCAATCGCCATGGCAATTGGCAGCTTTGCAGTGTCGCCTGTCTTGGCAGAACCGGAAGTCTGGTTTGCTGTTGCATCTCCATTGATGGGAACGAGGCTGTTGATTGCCGCCCGGAGGTTTTTGGCCGCTTCGTTTACCTTGGCCTGATCGTCTTTGGAAAGATTGTTGTCATTAGCAATCTCCTGTGCTGCCTTATAAGCGCTTTGGAAATTCTGGATGCTTTCGAGGGTATATGCCGAAAGATCGACGGTTGCTGCTTCGGCAACGATTTTTTGCAGGATGCTCTTATCCGCCTTGTAGCGCATATTGAGCATTGCCTCGAGCACTTCGAGCGTCGCTGCGTCGATCTCTTCCTGTGTGGACTTCGGATTGTCGTACACGCCCTGTGCCTTTTCGACGGCTGCACTGAGTTCTGCCTTGCCGGCGTCAACATAGAGGTCGTATTTGTCAATCACTTCATTTGCCTGAGAAAGAGCGATTTCAAGCTGGGTCTTGTTTTTAAGCACCAGTTCGTTCAGCGCGTTCTGAAGAGCGGTGTACGCCGCATCTACTTCGGTTGCAAGCGCATCTTCATCGTCTGCTACTTCATGTGCTTTGGCAAGTGCTGCAACGAACGCTTCGGAATTCTGATAGTCGTCCGGATTGAGCAGGTCGCAGGCTGCGATCAGCTCGAGCAGTGCGGTCTTGTCACCCGCCTGGAAGTCCAGCATGTGGATTGCGTTCATCAGCAGGACCCATGCCTGGTCAACCTGTTCCTGGGTGGCAGCCGGGTTGTTGTAAGCGCGGTTTGCGTTCTTTATCGCCGAGTTAAAGATTGCTTTGACCGACGGAATGAGGTTGTCTGTTTTGCCGTCCTCAATCGCCTGGTTGGCGTAGTCGAGAACTTTTTTGAGGATAGTTTTGTTCGCTTCAACAACCGGCAGGGGTTCGAGTTCGTTGATCGCGGTGCGCAGGGCAGTTGCCGCCGCATTGACGGATTCCTGCGAGCCCGGATTGGCAAGCTCTGTGCGGGCTGCCGCAAGGGCCTCGTTCAGTGCGGTCACGTCGACATACTCGTCCGGATTGATCGCTTCCGCGTCAGAGACCGCCTGCTGCAGTACAGTGGTGTCAATCGCATCCTGGCTGTTGTACACTTCGATTTCCCACAGGGTTATTTCGGTTGCGTTGAAGGTGAAGCGCAGCTGGCTTGCAGTGACCGGTGCAAACACCGCCGCCATCTCGGAATACTGCCGCGGGTTGTTGTTCGGGTTGTTGAGCATCTGCATCTGATTGGCGGAAGGATTAGCAGAATCATAGGTGTCAATTACAGTCCAGTCAGTGCCGTTATATGCCTCGAGGGTGTAACCCTTAATGCGGGTGGTCTGATTGTTCTCAACAAATTCCCGGATGTCAATGCTGTTAAAGGTCTGGTCTTTGCCAAAGTCGATGGTAAAGGTGCGGTTGCTGCCGTTGGTCGCCCAGCGGCTGCCGCGGTCGCCGTCAACTGCTTTTTCCGGTCCATAACCGCTGATCGCCTGGCTTGCGCTCGTCTTTTGTTTGAGAGCGAGGTTGTCCGATGAGGTCACAAGGTAATTTGCGGTCAGGGTGTCGCCCACCTGGCTGCCGTTGTGGAAAGCGGCTGCCTTGAGCTGGGAAATACCGTAAGGCAGATAGACGGTTCCGAAGTAGCGCGGGGAGTCGGTGGTCGGCTCGCTGCCGTCCAGAGTGTAGCGGATTTCAACGACGTTGCTGGCGCACTGGATGGCAACCTGCTGCTTGCCGTTGTAGATGCCGCTGTTGAGTGAAAGGGTAATGCTCATGTTGTAGGCGGCGTTGAATGAATCCACCGCTGCCTGGAGGGCTGCAATTGCGTCTTTGAGCTCAAAGACGGTTGCAGTGTCGTTGTCATAGGATGCCTGTGCCGCTTCGATTGCGAGATCGAGTGCATTGTTGGCGTTCCAGTCATAGTTGGGGGAATCCGGGGTCTTGGCATCGAGCTGTGCCTGTGCGCTGGCGATGAGTTCACTCAGCTCGGTTCTTGCGTTTGCAAGGCCTTCTTCGTCGCGGATGTTGCTGATGGTGTAGGTCTCACCTGCAACAGCGTTAAAGACGATGGTGTTTTTGTTTTCAACGGTAAACTCGACAGGATTGCCCTTGGAGTCTTTCAGATCAGAGGTTGCAATGTTGGTGCCGCGGATTTTGAGCGCCTCGTTGGAGGTGCCGGGGCGCAGGGTCGCGCCGGTCAGAGTCGCGTGGCTCCACTCCATGTCAACTTCCACATTTCCTCTCGCCTTGAGGCCGGTCACGTCGCCGTGATCCCACGCCTGCGGGAGGGCTGCAAGCAGGTCGATCGAATCGCCCTGGCTCTGGAGCAGCATTTCGGTCATACCGGCGGTTGCGCCGAAGTTTCCGTCGATCTGGAAGGGTGGATGGGTGTCAAAGAGGTTGCCGTAGGTGGATTCCTTGAGAATCTGGTTGACCATTGTCTGTGCATGGTCGCCGTCGCGCAGGCGAGCC
>CBCSOX010000083.1:0-10484 GCA_965141735.1 uncultured Oscillospiraceae bacterium
CTCTGCACTCTGAATGGGCAGATAATTCGGGTTGGAATTCCAGTAATCCTCTTTGGAGATGAGGGCGTAGTGGACTTTTGTGATGTCTGTCTGAGTCACGCCGAATGCAGCATAGTAATTATCCTGTGCTTCATAGCCGGAGAGGACAAAATAGAACTCCCCCCATTCCGCTAGAATCCGGACCGGTTCCCGTGGCTTTTCGGTGAAAAGGCTCTGGGGGGAGACTGCCCCAGTCGCCAAGTCGACGAAATAGCAGGCGTCAATTTGGGGGTTTAAGTCCTTTTCCTCGTAGTATTCAAGCTGCAGCCTGCCTGCGTACACACCTTCGTGAAAACCCGGTTTGGCGCGCGGCAGCTGATCGGTGAGAACCGAGGTTTCCCCCGTTTTTAAATCCAGTGTGTGCAGCGTTGTCTCCTTTGCGCCGGAAAAATAGAGCTTCTCCTTCTCACAGGCATAGTAGGTGATATCGTCGCTTCCCCCAGAAAACCGCTCCTCCTGTTCCCCTGTTGTAGGATCAATGGTTACAATATGGGTTGAGGACTGCGACGCCATTGCTCGAAAGGCGTCGTCTCCCATTCCGTTTGGATCTTCGGGATAGACGGTTTTCATTAGGACGATGCGGTTTTCATATGCGCCGATGAGGTTGCAGAATTCCTTTCCAAACGGGAGGGGGCAGATCGTCTCCACAGTCTTTTTGGAGAGGTCAATTTTTATGAGCGAGACGCTCTCGGTATCATAGGAATAGCTGTTTGTATCGTTCTGCTTGAGCTTGGAGGTTCTCGCCATCATGTAAATCGAGTTCCCGCCCACGATCATGGGGCCGTCAGCCTCGAGACCGGAGGGGAGCTCGAGCAGCTTGGTGCGTCCGCTTCCGTCGAGATTGAGGCGGTACAGGGTGGGGGCGCTCGGCTTGGCTTCCATCATGAGCGCCTCTCCTTCGGCTGCCGGGACATCCGGATTCTCGATTCCAGAGGAAA
Organism: uncultured Oscillospiraceae bacterium; assembly: GCA_965141735.1. Taxonomy (GTDB): domain Bacteria; phylum Bacillota; class Clostridia; order Oscillospirales; family Ruminococcaceae; genus Massilioclostridium. The sequence goes on from CBCSOX010000083.1 coordinate 978, forward strand.
GCAGATACAGATGCTCCCCAAAAGAGAACAGACTGTTGAATTGGAAGGATTCAACCGGGAGGTAGGAGGTGCAGTTTTCGTTGTCGTGTTTGCAGTCGGGCTTGTTGCAAAGATAGATCTCCCTGCGGGCCGCGTAATCGGTGTATAGGATGTTGCTGTCCAGTGTGTCATTGTCCACCTCAAGCTGATAGTACCCGTCTTTGGTACCGCACCCCTGCTGTGTGCCGAGGTAGATCAGGTCAACAACCTTCTGCTCCGAAGTCGTCTCGGATTGAGAAGAGCTGCTCTCCGGCGCAGAGGAAGGGGCGGAGGGGGGCGTTTGAACCTCCTGTTTTACATCGCATCCCGACAACAGCAGCAGCGCTGCGAGAAAAATTGCTGGAAACAACTGTTTCATAGAAATCACTCCTCATTTTGATGTGGGCAGAGCCGGCCTGTGCATTCCACGCGGACAACAGAGTTGGTTTTGAGCCGGCCTGCCGGGGAAAAGTCTTGCAAGCACACTCTATCACAGAGGTGTATCCGAAATGTTTCCATCAAACAATCCTGTCAGTGCCCGCCTGACGATACAATTCGGATACATCTTTGTGTAAAATGGTAGCAGAAGGCCGGAGGGAGGATCCAGTATGAACCATATTTTGATTGTTGAAGATGAAATCGCCATTGTGGAACTCATTCAGGCGGGCCTGCAGCGGGCGGGTTATGCTTTTACCTATGTGCAAAACGGCAGGGAGGCCGCCGACCTGCTCGAGGACTGTAGGTTTGACCTTGTCTTGCTCGACATCATGCTACCCGAAATCGACGGTTATGAGCTGCTTGACTACATCAAGCCGCTGGGGATTCCGGTGATTTTTCTCACCGCAAAGGGCTCGGTCAGAGACAGGGTGAAGGGACTGCGGATGGGGGCGGAGGATTACCTCGTCAAGCCGTTTGTCGTCGACGAGCTGATCGCCAGGGTGGAGACGGTGCTGCGCCGCTACAACAAGGCTGGGAGCCTGCTGCGGGTGGGGGATGTGACGATTGATCTGGAGCGGCATACCACACTGCGCGGGGAACAACAGGTGGAGCTCACTCCAAAGGAATTTGACCTGCTGTTGGTGCTGGCGCGCAACCAGAATGTCGCGCTCTACCGCGAGACGCTGTTTGAGCGGGTGTGGGGGGAGGAATACATGGGAAACACCCGGACCCTTGACCTGCACATCCAGCGGCTGCGCAAAAAGCTCAACTGGCAGGACAAGATCAAAACCGTCTTTAAAATAGGCTACAAGCTCGAGGTGGATGTATGAAATTTTCCCTCAAGCTGGTGCTCTGCTCCAGCATGGTGAGCGCAGTGCTGTTTTCCTGCGGTGGAACTATAATGATTAAGCAGAACTTTGATTCCGCCCTGCATACGGCAGTGCAGCAAAACAGCTACCAGCACACCCTCGAGCGCTACTCCATCGAGTCCAACATGCGCAACGCACTGCTCAACAGCGAGGCTGTTTCGGACAGCGCCATACAGGAGTACGGCGAGAGCATGACAAGCTACCTGGGCGAACAGACCAGGCAGCTCGGGATATTCTCCTCGTCCAAGACCCCAATTTTCTCAACCATCACTCCCCAGCTCAGCGGAAAAGAGATCGACGAGGCGCTTTCGATGGCGGGCAGCGAATACAGCATCAAAAAAGCGGGAAAATCCTCTTATTTGCTGCTCTCCTCCAGGCTTGACATGCCGACGCGGGAGGTATTTGTCCTGACAGCGTACGACATCACCCACCTTTTCCGGGAACGTGACCGGCAGCTGCAATTTTTCCTGATTCTTGACGGGAGCATTGTCGCTCTTTTGGTGCTTGTCCTGTTTGCGGTCTCATTGTTTTTGACTGCGCCGATCAAACAGCTCGACAGCGCCAGCCGCAGCATCGCGCAGGGGGCGTATCACCAGCGAATTCACTTGCGAACAAACGATGAAATCGGGGCGCTCGGCGACACCTTCAACCAGATGGCACAGGCGGTGGAGGACCGCATTGGTCAGCTCAACCTCGCGCTGCGGCAGCGGGAGGACTTTGTCGCGAGCTTTTCCCATGAAATCAAAACCCCTATGACCGCGATTATCGGCTATGCCGACCTCCTGAGCACCGCTTGTGTGGAGCGGGACAAGCAGCTCAAATACGCCTCTTACATCTACAGCGAGGGCAGGCGGCTGGAGGGACTTGCCCACAAGCTGATGGATTTGATGGCTCTCTCCGACGGGAACATTGATCCCGCGCCGTGCAGGGCCGAGCGGCTCTTTTACCGGCTGCAAAAACAGCTTGCCCCCTCCCTGAGAGAAATCAGGCTGGAAATCGATGCGCAGCCCGCGGTGGTGCGCGCTGACGAGGTGCTGGTGAACTGCCTGCTGCGCAACCTCATCGGCAATGCGGCAAAGGCAGAGCCCCGGGACGGAACAGTCCGAGTGAAAGGAGTCCAGCAAGGGAACCGCTACTGCGTCACAGTGTCTGACCGCGGATGCGGCATCCCGGAGAGGGAAATGGAGCGGATCACCGAACCGTTTTACATGGTGGATAAATCCCGCGCCCGCGCCGGGGGAGGCTCCGGCCTGGGGCTTGCCATCTGCCAAAAGATCGCCGAGCTGCACCACACCCAGCTGCAGTTTCAAAGCCGTGTGGGAGAGGGAACAACGGTGTGTTTTTATTTGGAGGTGGATGGGGATGCCTAGCTGGAAATATCCGGTTTTTATTTTTCTGACCGCTGTTGTGATCGTCATTTCTGCCTGGGTCCCGTCGTATTTTTTTGACATTCAGGATTCCACCCTTTATACCTCTGTGCACAAACGGCAGAAAAACGAAAACAGACTCGATTTTGACGTCGCACAAATGGCGCAGGTGCGCTCCATTCACGCAATCTGTTCCCCCTCTTTTGACAGTGACCAACATCAAGTTCCTGATGCGGACCGGGTAGTCCTGGAGGAGGTGGAGCAGCTGGCGCAAAAGGGGGTGTTCACCCACGACTATGCCAAAAAGGTCGGGCAGTACGGCAGGTTTGAAACTGGGAATATTTCAATTTTGTTCCCTGAGAGGGAAGATGGGGGCAACCTCAGCCTTTCTCTGTACACCCTGCTTTACCGTGAAGGAGAGGACCCCTTGCAGTTGGAAGGGTCTTTTGCGCTTGACCCCTTCACACACAAAATTATTCAAGCAGATGTTCGGTCCGACAGCAGGGAGTTGCTTCAGAAAAAAGAAGCCAACGACCTTGTTCGGGCCTATCTGTCTTATCTCGGGCTGGACGTTATTGAGGACTGGCAGTATGGCGAAGGGTTTGCCGCTTCGCGCTCCGCTGACCTGCTCATCAACTGCTTTGTCGATCAGTCGGACGCAGAGTCTTGTTGGGTGCGCCTCTCCGCCCTTCCGCTTTATTAGGAGTTTTGGGGACAGACGGGAAACGAATCGAAACTGTGACAGCGTGCCCATGGTAGACCGCATGAAGAAGAAAAAGCCGATGTGTACAGGCTGTGTGTAGGGCTGCATCCGACAGGAGGCTGCCGCATGCGGCAAAACGGAAGGCATCCTGTGGAGAGCTGATTTTGAGGCGACATGAGAGCGCAAAAAAGGCCCGGTGAAGCGAAAATGCTCACCGGGCCTTTTCCATGGGGTGCAGCAATGTACTATTTGCAGCATCCGCACCCGTCCTCATGGTCGACATCCTCACCACGGGGCGGGAAGAACTGGTTGATGGGAAACTTAATCTTTTTGAACAGCTCGCAGGGATTATCCGTCGTCGTAACACATTCAGGGAGTGTCACAGTATCACAAATTAACCGCAGGTTCCGAGAAATCGTAGTTCCACTTAATTTGGATGCTGTCCCCTTCCTCTTCATGTAAAATCGTAATCTCATGGATGAACAGTGCGGCGAGTTTCTTTTTTATTGGGAGTTCGTAGGTGCTCCATTGGCGGATTAAATCAGCCATGCTAAAATGATTCTCGGATTGGTTCCTTGACTCCAACTCAAGCAATCGTTTTTGAATCTCTCTTTTTTGCTGATCGAGCGCTTCCAGTTTTTCGTTCATATAGGACTGTACTACCGTGTTCCCCTGAGCGATTGCTTCAACCACATTGTGAATCTCCCCATTCATTTTTTCTAAGTCTATTTTTAATTGGTTTTGTTCCCTCGTATTTGTCTGAACAAATTGATGCATGAGGTCTTTTTTTAAGCCGGCGTGTTGGAGCAACTGATGCTCCACTGCGTTTTCAATTGCATTGGCAACGATTCCGTGTTTGGGCAGAGGCTGTTTGTGGGCACCGTACCGCACCCCATTGCAGCAAAAATAAAGATACTCTGCCCTGACCTCTCCTGTGTGTTTGTCCTTGTTCACACTTGTTTTCACCGACATTCGGTACCCGCAGGTTCCACATCGAATCAGCCCGCTGATCCAACTTTTGCTCCCTGTCCCGAGTCTAGAGATGGGTTTGGATTGATTGATTCTTGATTGGGCAGCTAAAAATGTATCCGGGTCAATGAACCCTTCGTGGAGGCCGATCGAGAGCGTGTGCTCATTCATGTTTGCACGTGTTCTACCCTCAGAGGTGCTCTTGTTTTTGCCGTATAGGAAGCAGCCGTTTTGCCCTTGAAAATCCTCAATTGAGTTTGTGATTTGGCACCCAAAGGATTTGTAGTAGTGGAAGATGTCGGCGTTTGCAGAGACATAGATTGGATTGCGGATGATTCGGGTGAGATTTCCAGCGTAAAACAGCTTTTGACCATTGAATTGATTTGATTCGTTCAATCTTCTGCCAATTGCACTGATGCTCAGCCCCTGGTTTACATACCAATTGAAGATAGCTTCAACAATTTGAGAATCCGTTTCGTTTTTGATCAGTTTATAGGTTTTTTTCCCGTCCAGACTCGTTTCCACCTTGTCGTATCCAAACGGTGCTTTTCCACCCAGATACATTCCCTTCTTTCCTCTGGCATAGTAATTGTCCTTGATGCGGCATTGCAGAGTTTCCCGTTCCAATTGGGCAAAAACCATGGTAATGCTCAACATGGCATTTCCCATCGGCGTAGTTGTATCGAACTTTTCTTGTGTGGAGAGAAACTTGACGCCATACTTTTGAAAGAGTTCCATCAGCTTTGCAAAGTCGAGCAAAGACCTGCTCATGCGGTCGAGGCGGTAGATGATCACCTGGGAAATCCTTTGCTTTTTTATGTCGTCCAGCAGCCGCTTAAAAGCGGGCCGGTTGGTGTTGCTTCCGCTAAACCCTTTGTCCTGATAGACCTCGTAGTCCTCGTCGTAAACCTCCTTCCTGCAATAGTCTATTTGCGTCTCGATCGAAATGCTGTCTTTTTTATCCTTTGATTGCCGGGCATAGATCGCTTTCATATGTAAAATCCTCCTAAAAAATAGGCATATGAAAGCAAAGTATCATATGCCTATTCTACCGTAAAAGTAATCGGAACTAGAGTTCACCGACTTTTCTTAGATTTTTGGGTTCCTGCGAACAAACAATCCGAGCAATCTTTTTAATCAATTCGTCCCAGTCCTGATTTGGATTCTTTGGATACAAATTTGTAATTTTGATGTCTTGGTAAATTTCATTTTTACTTATAGAATCACCTTCCATGAATTGCTGATACTCAATTTTATTCGGGCGATTTTATTTTAGAACTGGGGCCGATCGAACAGATTCTCCTGCCTATCTTCGGAAAAATGCTTCTATTCGTGTGAATTTGTGCATACATTACAACAGAAATCCGACACAGCGGTCTGTTCAGAATCTTACGCAAAGTTTTATTTGTGAGAAAGTTTTCTCCGCCTGAATCCTGAAGCGATTGACAGGGGGCTGTTCGACCCTTTTGCCGCACCCTGCGGATCTATTCTTGTCAACCTGAATGAGGTGTGGTATACTTAGAAAAACAAATGGCTTGAACGTATGGGACAGATGGTTTCAGAGGATATCTGTGCAGAGGAAGCTGGAGGATGCATGTCCGCTACAGAGGAATTGGAATGCGTACTCATCAAACAGGATCCTACCTATTCCTTAAATTTGGAAGGTGATATTTTGGACAATGAAATTATGGATGTTTTACAAACCCTCGTTTCGAAAATTGGAGATATGGACGATAAAATTGACCGGATGGATGACAAAATCGATCGCATGGACAGGGAGTTAAAGGATGTCAAGCAAGACGTCCGCGAAATGAAAGAGAAAAATGCGGCGTTTGAATCTGAAATGACACGAAAAGTGGACGCTCTGTTTGACGGATACCAGCAAAATCTCGAATCAAATGCGGTTCTGGAACAGCGTTTGGACAGAATCAGCGAATAGAACCCAAAAATTACATAGTTCACAGAGTGGCCTGATCGCTATGACGCGTGATCAAGGCCACTTTTTTGCACCCTTTTTACCTCAAAAATTCGAATACAAGTGCGTCAGAACCTGCCCGCAAACCATGCGTTTTCTGCCCCGGTCGACTCTAAAAGCGCATCGAAAAGGCGGAGGGGATCCATCAAAAAAACGGTAAGAGCTGCAATTTAATGAAAAGATTGATTTGGAAACATGTCGTAAATAATCTAATTTTAGTAAATTACAATAAAATAAGTTAAAAATTATAAAAATATGAATATAATATACAATTACCGGTATTTTATCCTATTTAATATACAAATAGAAAAATTTTCACAAAAGTGGTATTCTATCATTAGAGTTTAGCTGGACATGACGCTTTTTATTGACCTTCTTTTCTTTTTTTGTAAACAACTTGGGTAACGCAAAAATTATTTTACACTGGAAACTAAGGACTTGCTTGTGTAAAATGAGCAAGCCTTTGGTAATAAAATTAAAAGGAGTAGAAGAAAATGAAAACAATGAAAAAAGTGCTTGTTGTACTCTTAGTAGGTGCTGTTGCAGCTACCTCATTCGCAGTCAACGTCTCTGCGGCACAGCCGGTAGAGGAATTTGCTGCGGAAGTAGCCGCTCAGCAGTCGGTCTACAGTGTAAGGGCTTTGTCACAGGATGGTACAAACTTAACAAGCGTATTCAAAAATGAAGTATTTCTTGTTGAAGCTATTACCCCGGATACTGTGACAAACGTCAAACTTCTCAACGAGTATGATTTGCAGATCAATCTCAAGGACGCTGTTCGTTACGACAGAGGTGATGGGACAGCTGTTTGGGTAGGGAAAACTTCCATTGGAACTGCAGGTGCAAACCGGACCTTCACGCTGATTGCAGCGAATGAAAACGGAGTTTACAGCCGCACAGACGCCACTTTTTCGATTGAAGTGAAAAATTTGCAGGAAACCGAGCTGACCGGATGCAGTTTAAGAGCTGTAGACGAAAATGGCAACACTTTGACCAGTGTAACCGTAGGCCATAGTTTTAGGGTTGAGGCGACTACGCCGAGCAGTGTAACAAGCATAAAGCTTTTGAATGAAACCGATATGCAGATAACCATAAACGATTTGGTGCGGACTGAAAACGGGGACGGAACGGTTTCCTGGAGCGGAACCACTTCGGTCAGTACTGCAGGGCAGAACCGAAAGCTCCATCTAATTGCAGCGGATCAAAATGGGATTTATTCCTATACAGACGCAGCGATTGTATTTGAAGCCCTTCCCGCTCCGCAGGTGTTTTCAGCTAAAATCCCCGCAACAGGCAAGGTCAACGTTCCGTTCACAATGACTGTTCAAACAAATTCCGATGTTGTGAAATTGGAGATTTACAATGAGTATGGGCTCAAGATGTCCTTTCCAAATCCCTCCTATATCACCAATGCGCAAGGCCGTCTCTGGACTGTCCAGCTTCAGGTTGGTACAGCTGGCAGCAACCGCCATTTTGTGGTATATGGTGTGAATGCAAACGGCGAGCGCAGCGCACCGATGGAAACAGGGAATATTGACATCAGCATCGTTTAGCCCTTGGGGAATTCACCCTTATGGGCATTATCCAGAAAACAGTTTGAGTCAACTATAAAACACCGCAATCAATTCGATTGCGGTGTTTTTTTAAAGATGTGGGTCAACTGGTAAAGCTCAATAGAATGAATTGCAATTGTAAATTCTACTTTTATCACGACAGATGGCAAGGCAGTAAAACAGGATGTATCTAAAGTGGATTTTTGGGGTCATTCGTATGGGGGTTGCAGGTATTCTGCCTGCAATGATCGCCATCATAACCCAAACGGATTAGGATGCAGGGGATAATCCTGGTGGATGACTCCTGCGTCCAATCGCATTGGCGGGAACAAGAAAAGAGAGTATCTGTTATGGCAGAAATTCTTTTTATTTCATGACTGGAAGTTTGATACCTGTTCGATGTGACGCTGTTTTTTCTTGTAGGAGCAGTTCGTATACCTCGCGCAACTGCCTGCCGACAGTCGGAATACTTCTCTTTTCAGCTGTTTTGCGGCCTGCTTCTTTTAAATCGGGCAGCCTTTGTTCCGCCACATTTTCCACTAGCCTTACAAAATCATCCACGCTTTTTCCTTTGTAGCAATTTTTAGTATCCTGCATCCAGGGATCAAACACTGGGATGTCCCGCAGGATAATCTGCTGATAAGAGGCAAGTGCTTCGAGCACGACGATCCCTTCTGTCTCTTCCTTACTGGGAAAAAAGAATGCGTCAGCGCCGCAATATGCTCCTTCCAACACAGAGCCGCTGATATAACCGGGAAAAATCACATTCTTCGGGTGGTCTTTCAGGATAAGGGATCGGATCTTTTTGGGAATGGAATAGAGCGGCGTATGCCCAAACCAGATAAATTTATATTGCGGCAATCGTTTTGCGACTTCAATAAAGTCAAGAAGCCCTTTTCTTTCAAAGAACAGCCCAACTGAAAGAATCACCTTTTCATCAGGCTGCAAGCCAAAATATGCTTTGAAATGCCGGATTTTATTTTGATTATATTGAAATTGATCCAAATCAATTCCGTTGCTGATGGCATGCACCGGCTGCCGGATTCCATATCCCTCTATCAGTTTTTTGGAATACGGGGTGGGGGTAATGATCCGGTCTGCTTTGGAATAGAGAGACACCAGCCGCTTTTTGAATTCTGGGGCAACCCGGTTGGATAATACAAATGAGTCTTTAAAATCTTCTTCTGTGCTATGCGCATGGTAAACGACTTTTTTGCCCAGTTTGCGGGAGTGTTTTATGAGGAATGAACTCCTGGGTCCAATCGTATTGATATGAAGAATATCATACTCATCATTTGGATTTGTGGTGTAGTCGATACCCTCACTGGTCAGGGCTGCTATCTGGTGCTTCATAGCACGGCCAATGCCTGATTTAGAAATGAGCTTCTTTCCTTCAAAATATAATAGTACTTTCATCCGAACCCAATCTCCTTTTTGTATTATTGTATTAATCATCTAATACAATAATACAATAGTCGCCTGACAATGTCAAGTCGATCGAATGGTTTGACGAAACAGGTATGAAATGTTCGTTAAAAAATCAGTTCCGATTGCATCTAAGAGGATTGGTTCGGTATTTTTCTGATCAAAGCTGATTTTTTCCAATATGGTACAA
>CBCSOX010000084.1:0-10470 GCA_965141735.1 uncultured Oscillospiraceae bacterium
ACATCCGGTAGCCGATTGCAAACAGACAATCTTTCCCTATTCGTTTCGCTCGGTTTACGCTCTAACATCAGCTTCTAGCATGCTTTCTCAACATAAGCCTTTGGCTAAAACCATTTTTCAAATATACATTTGCCCATGCGCTGTTTTTCTTTCTCTGCATTTTTTACTCAACCCGAAAGCTTTTTCAGCCCCCCCGGCACAGCCGGGGGGTTTCATCTACAATAAAAAAACCGGCCGCTCTCAGGCGGCCGGTCAGACTGTCAAAAAATATGTGAAACCGAAATAGGGACAATCGGCTTTCGGGCTGATTTTTCTGAATTCGTCGGGATAATCTTACTTAACATACCGATTCTAGCAAGATTCTCACCAGTCGCAGAAGGGCAATTGGTGAAAAAAGATAAAGCGTATCAAACCACTCTGAAAGCGCTAGAAACGGATGGGGGAGAGCCAACTCCATCCTATCAAAGCTTCTTTTGGCTTTTTGCCACGAGGTAGGCGTTGATAAACCCGTCCAAGTCGCCGTCCATCACGGCGCCAATATTGCCGTTTTCAAAGCCGGTGCGGTGATCCTTGACCAGGGTGTAGGGCATAAACACATAGGAGCGGATTTGAGAGCCCCAGGCGATTTCCTTTTGCTCCCCTTTGATGTCGCTGATTTTATCGAGGTGTTCGCGCTCTTTGATTTCAATGAGTTTTGATTTGAGCATTTTCATCGCAACCGCCCGGTTCTGCATCTGGCTGCGCTCATTCTGGCAGGCGGTGACAATTCCGGTGGGCAGATGAGTGATGCGGATGGCGGATTCGGTCTTGTTGACGTGCTGTCCGCCTGCGCCGCTCGAACGGTAGGTATCCACTCGCAGGTCCTCTGGCCGAATTTCAACCTCAATGCTGTCGTCTACCTCGGGAATGACCTCGAGGGAGGCGAATGAGGTGTGCCTGCGCCCGGACGAATCAAAGGGGGAAACGCGCACCAGACGGTGGACACCGGTTTCACTTTTCAAAAAGCCGTAGGCATTGGTTCCTTCTATTAAAATGGAGATGCTTTTAATTCCAGCTTCTTCCCCCTCCACAAAATCGAGGGTCTTTGTCCGGAAACCGTGACGCTCCGCCCAATGCGAGTACATCCGAAAGAGCATTTCCACCCAATCCATCGCCTCAGTGCCGCCGGCGCCCGCGTGAAAGGTGAGAATCGCGTTGTTCGCGTCGTATTCCCCGCTCAGCAGAGTGGCGAGCCGCTGGGCATCCACCTGGTCCTGAATGGATTTGAGATTGGCCTTGACTTCATCTGAAAAACTCTCGTCATCCTCTTCAAAGGCGAATTCGACGAGCGTCTGGGTGTCTTCATAGAGAGACTCGATCTTTTCAAACTCAGCGATTGTATTTTTGAGCCGAGTTGTTTTTTGCAGGACCTTTTGGGAGTTGTCCAGATCATCCCAGAATCCCGGCTGTGCCGCCGTTTCTTCAAGCCGCGACATCTCCTGGACGAGCGCATCGACATCCAGGGCGGCACGCAATTCCTTGATTTTCGGTTTGAGTGCGGATAGCTCCGCTTTATATTCTTCAAATGCGACTGTATTCATCTGCTTCATCCTTTTCCATTCATTCACTTGATATTATAATCAGGAATTCCAGAAAAAGCAAGTGCCGTTCAGAAATCGTTTAAAAAGTTAAAATGAAATTTCGAGTAAATCAGTATATAATAGAAAAAGGAAGATTGTAAATGGGCTTGAAAAGTGATATAATAAAACAATATGTATAGATCTGAAAAAAAGTCTGCGTGCTGGCAGACAAGACCGAGGGGGTAGTGTATGGCTAATTTTATCGGCGAGGTTTGCCCGATCTGCAAACAGAAATTTAAGTCGGGGGATGACATTGTCGTCTGCCCTGAGTGCGGCGCACCGCACCATCGGTCCTGTTATCTGGAGCAGGGGGCTTGCGCTTACCATGACCGCCACGCTGAGGGCTTTACAGTCAGTGGGCAGCGGCAGGAGGAGCAGAAAAAACGGGAAGAGGAGGAGCGCCGACAGCAACAGCAGGGCGCACAGCAGCGTTCCAACGCGAATGTGTGCAGCAATTGTGGGACGCTGAACCCGCAGGACGGGTTGTTCTGCATGGTGTGCGGCAATACGCTCGGACTAGCCGGACCGCAGCAGGAACAGCAGAATCCAGGGGTGCAGACCCCGTTTGCGGGCATCAAGCCGGATGAAAAAATCGGGGGGATACCGGCAAAGGACTTTGCGGCGTACGTTGGCGGCAATGCGGCCTACTATCTGCCCAAGTTTGAGGGATTTGGCAACCGCCATAAGACGGTTTCGGTGAACTTTGCAGCGCTCTTTTTCCCTTCGCTGTACTATTTGTACCGAAAAATGTACGTCACGGGCACAGTGTTCTTTTTAATCAATCTTGTCTTTAATGTGTTCAGTATGATCCTTTACATGAATGGGAATGTGGACATCTCAAGTTCTGGTCCGCTGACCATGGTGTACTACATCATGACAGTCCTTTCGGTGCTCACCTTTGTGCTCAGCGTCCTCAGCGGGCTGTTTGCAAACCGGTTGTACTACCACAAGGCGGTCAAGGACATCAAGAAATGCCAGCAGCAGCACCCTGACCCGCAGGAATACCTGCCGGCACTGATGAAAAAGGGCACAGTCAGCTTATATGCCATCGCCATTGCCATGGTGATCCTTTCGGTGGTCACAATGGTTATGGTGTACGCAACCATTTTATATCATTAATAACTCGGAGGTAATTATGAAGGTAAGGAAGGCAGTCATCCCAGCTGCGGGGCTTGGCACACGCGTGCTCCCCGCATCCAAGGCAATGCCGAAAGAAATGCTCGCAATCGTGGACAAACCGGCGATCCAGTACATCGTCGAAGAGGCGGTGCAGAGCGGGATTGAAGAAATTATGATCATCACCAGCCGCGGTAAGACCACAGTTGAAGATCACTTTGACCGCGCGCCCGAGCTTGAGAACGTCCTGCTTCAGCGCGGCAAAAAGGATGTGTACGACGAAATCGTCGGCATCTCAAAGCTTGCGAACATCTCATACATCCGTCAGAAGGAGACCAAGGGCCTCGGGCACGCCATCCTCTGTGCCAAGGCGTTTGTCGGCAACGAGCCGTTCGCCGTTCTCTACGGCGACGACGTCATCAAGGCAGACTACCCCGTCTGCCGTCAGCTGTGTGACGCTTATGAAGAATTCGGTCTCGGCGTTGCGGGGATTAAGGAAGTCAGCGAGGAAGCGATTCAGAAATACTCCTCCCTCAAGGTCGACCCGATCCGGGACAACCTTTTCCGCGTCAGCGACATGATTGAAAAACCGTCCTCCCCGGACCAGGTTTTGTCGCTGTACTCTATCCTCGGCCGCTGCGTCCTGCCTCCCGAGATCTTTGCGATTCTCGAAAAGACCCCTCCGGGAACAGGCGGGGAGATCCAGCTCACCGACGCGATGAAAAAACTCGCCCAGGTCAAAGGGATGGTTGGCGTCGACTTCATCGGCAAGCGCTACGACATGGGAAACAAGCTTGGCATCCTCGAAGCAATTGTGGAAATTGGGCTCGAGCACAAGGAAGTTGGGGCGGATTTCCGCGAATACCTCAAGAAAATGGCTTCCCAGCTATAATTTTGTTTGACAACCGAGCTGGGATTTGTTATAATAGATACCGTTCCTTGCTCTGTACAGAGATGCAGGGCCAAAGTCCAAAAGGAGGTGCTATGAAACATGGCAAAACTGTCACAAGCGTATGAAACCATACTCATTCTGAACACAAAATTAGGTGACGATGGAATTCAAACCCTCGTTGAGAAGTTCAAGAAGCTGATCGAAGATCACGCGACCCTTGAGAGCGTTGACGAGTGGGGCAAACGCAGACTCGCTTATGAAATTGAGGACGAAACAGACGGCTACTACGTGCTGTTCAACTTCACTTCTGAGCCTTCGTTCCCCGCAGAGCTTGACCGTGTCTACAAGATTACGGACGGCGTGATGCGCTCCCTGATCATCGCCAAAGACTAGGGGTGGTTCTAAATGCTGAACAAAGTAATCCTGATGGGACGGCTCACCGCTGACCCTGAGGTGCGTCAGACCCCGAACGGAATTTCCGTGCTGTCGTTTTCGATTGCGGTGGACCGCAACTATTCCAAAGCGGAGAAAAAGACTGATTTTATCAATCTTGTCGCCTGGCGCCAGACCGCCGAGTTTATCGGACGGTTTTTTACAAAAGGCCAGATGATCGCAGTTGAGGGCTCGATTCAGACCCGCAACTACGAGGACAAGACCGGCGCAAAGCGCACTGCGTTTGAAGTCGTGGTGGATCAGGCCCATTTCACCGGCGGAAAGAACGAAAACCCGGTCCGGACAACCCAGCCGAGCTACCAGCAGCCCCCGAAATTCGAGGAGCCTGCCCAGAACGGCGAGAGTTTTTCCGTTGGCGATTTCAATGATTTCGACGGATTTGAAGAGATAGGCACCGACGACGGTGACCTGCCATTCTAATTTTTTGTGTGAGGAGGTACGATCATGGATAGACCTGTACGTGGAAGAAGAGGCCGCAAAAAAGTTTGCGCATTCTGTGTTGACAAAGTGGAGAATATCGATTATAAAGATATCGCAAAACTGAGAAGATACATGAGCGAGCGTGCAAAAATTGTTCCGAGACGTGTGACCGGAACCTGCGCCCGTCATCAGCGTCAGCTGACTGTCGCTGTCAAACGCGCACGCCACCTGGCGATGCTGCCCTACATCAGCGACTAAGCCTATAGATGGTTTAAATAAAAGAGCCTATCGTTTTCACAGAGAAAACGATAGGCTCTTTTGCTGTGAATGCAACGATTTTGCGGCTGATTTGTCTATTTTAACCGGGTTTGCTTACGAAGCATAAAAGATGTTTCTGTTGCTTTTCCAGGATTGTAAATGAATAGCAAAAATGGTATGATAAAAGGACAATCAAAAAGAAACTGTACAGCGATGGGGAGCTCCTGTTTCCAGGTGAAAAAGCCCATGAAATCAGCAGTTCTGGTGTCTGCTGCACGATCTGAAAAGGATAAAATGATGGGGCCTAGATGATCAAAAAGGACTGAGCAGAGCCATATAAAGCTGCAACATGAAGATTTGCGCGCTCGTATTTTCATGGGAAGAAGGAAAGCGTTGTGCTTGTTCGCCTAAGACGAATCAGGCGAACCTATCAAATTACAATTGGATACTGATGAAAAGTGGAGGTATGGTAGTATGGCATTGAAACTTGTGGGGTGGAATGTTGTCTTGGATTCCGACCATGCAGACGAACTGTCTGCATTTTATGAAAAATTGCTTGGCTGGACGCGGTTTAAAGGCGAAGAATACACCGTTCTAGTAAATTTGGAGCAGCAGGGGGTTCCAACTTGGATTACCTTTCAACAGGTGGATAATTATCTGCCACCTGTTTGGCCTGCGTCACTGGAGGAGCAACAGCAAATGGCGCATGTGGATTTTCATGTTGAGGATGTGGAAGAAGGTGTGAAGCATGCCCTGTCCTGCGGCGCAACCATGTCTGAATTTCAATTCGATGACCGTTGGCGGGTGATGCTTGATCCCTCGGGACATCCGTTCTGCATCCTGCCCCCAATCCTGCCTTGGGTGTAAGAGCGTTCAGTCCGTTCATTTCCGGTCTGTCGTGTCGATGGAATGCGCCTGATTGGGCAAAAAACGCCCTGTTCAATAGCTGAACGCGCCATCCGTTTGTGGGGACACATCTCTATTCCCCGGAAAGGGTTGCATGCTCTCTGTGGCTTTGCAGCTGTTTGGTGGAGTGGCGACATCCCTTTTCAGATGCGCTGGACAATGGGGAACCGAGTCGTGTTTTCAGGCTATCAGAAACCAACTGAAAAGTTTGAGCATCAGGTCATTGATTTGCAATTATGGGCGGATACTCGCGATTCTTTTTCTTCTGCTATGATCTGTGTATGCAGTTTTGCAAGCGGCAGCGGAACCTGGAGGGAGACAGTGCATACTGAGGGGATGAGTTGGATGAAAAAAGGATTTTTTTCCTTGCTTGTTGTCATTTCGACCCTGTTGTTTCCGCTTGAGGGAGCAGCTCTGGACCGGTTCCGTTTAGGTTCCGACGGATTTGAGTCCCTGCCCCTTTCGGAGGATCTTCAGGAGATCTCCGCGACAATGCCGGAGCTTCTTGAGCGTGTGAACGGCCTGATCGAATTTGAAAATCCCGGGAGCAGCGTGCAAATCACAGAGGATGATATCCATTGGGAGAAGGCATTCAAAATTTATATTGACACAGATATTTATTCACCCGAAACAAATTCTCCAAGTCAGGTAATCGAGTTACTTGAACAAGCCGATACACAGCATAATGTCATATGGCAACTCCCAATATCCAAATATACATTTGACGGTAGATTACACAATCCAAAGACCCCTTCCAGACAGTGCGCGCAGTATGATGTTAGAAGCGGATTTTGATCAAGTAATGAATCAAGTTGGCAAATGGCACACCACCGGAGTTTCCTTCCTGGACACCGACAAAGATTATAAGAGGGTCTTTCTCGCCGCGCTCGGAACAGAGGGAACGGAGGATGGCAGCACGAAATTCATTCTGGGCGGTTTTTCCAAAATGCGTTCGGTGGTCGGCGTCACCATGAATGACGAGACGATGGGAAAGGTGGTGCCGATCGAGGAACCGCGGATCATGAACAATGAGTATGTGGATCCAAATCGCAGGAGCGCCCAGGCAATCCAGCAGGGCCAGGTGTATGACTTTGGCCAAATCGCAGCCAAAATGGCTTCGGTACATCCGCGGGAGACCGACGCGCTTGGCGGCGGGGGCGGCGGTTCCCCGGACGCTGTACTCACCATTGTCCTGATTTGCGGGGCGGTGTTCCTCGCCGGGGTCGGTGGAGTCCTGTGGAAGTACCGCAGAGCCCGGTAAACACTGTTGGACTTGGAATAGCCCCCGCTGTACGAAGCGGGGGCTGCTTGTATGGAATGGTGACGGTAGATGGGCCGTGGAGTTCCATCTTCAACGAGAAAAAGCCCCCCACTCAAACAAGTGAGGGACTCAGACTGTCAGAAAACGAGGATGAAGCGAAGAAATAAAAAATCCGGCGGCATGTGCGTCGGATTTCTTTACGGAAAATGCCGGATTTCCGGTATTTGCGGGGGCGGTTGGGAAAGGAGGTGTCCCCCTTCCCCAACGTGCCGACTTTGTCGACACGCTCAGCCGGGAATTCGTTTTGCATTTTCCTGAAACCTGCGGCTGATGGCCCGGTGGATCAGGTAGAAATAGGGAAGCCCGAGGTTGGTTTCAATCAGCGAGTCGACGATGAGCGGGCCGAGGCCTTGTGCCCGGATGCCGGTGATGAGCAGCACCGCCTCCCAGGAAAACTGGACGAGGATGCCGGTTGCCAGCAGCCAGACGAGATTGATTTTCTCCCCCTTGCCGCGGATGTTGTGTAGGCAGAGGAGGGCGTACCCCACAAAGAGCACCAGCGCCATGATCCCGTGATAACTCCCGGTGCCGCGTGCTATTGAGATTGTCCCGAACCCCTGGCCGAAATTTTGACTGAGCAGGGCGGTGGACACCCATCCCGAGACGATGAGCAGCGTCCACTCGAGGGTGTGCCCGTCCCGGTCAAGCCACAGCCAGATCCAGACAAAGTTGGTGAATCCGTAGCTCATGCTCATCCAGAGGAGGAACCAGAACGGGTCCGCCCCCTCCACCGTCCGGGTGCCGAGCAGAAGATAGAATACCCCGTAGTCGACGAGAAAATAGAGCAGCCCGCCGCACAACCCGGCAATCGCCGCGAGATACCGCTTGGTGAAGAGCAGGATGCCCAAAAGCAGCAGCAAAAACCCGATGTCCAGATAGATGTAGAGTTGATTGAGAACACGGGATGGGATAACTTCCATGTTGTCTTCCCCCTTTGAAAAGACCTCCCGCGCCACTCGGCACAGGAGGTCTTGCACTTATTTGACGGGTTTTACCTTGGCGGAGTAGCTGGTGTGCAGCAACTCGTGCGCCTTGTGGCTGCCCGGTTTTTCGAGGTACTCCTTGTAGAGCTTTTCAATGATCGGGCTCTTGTGGGATTTGCGGATCGGCAGCTCCTTGTCCTCGTCGTAGAGCGCTTTGGCGCGTTTGGTTTTGAGGTCGGTAAAGTTGTAGATGGAGGAGGGCTGGAGTGGCTGTCCGCCGCCGTTGACACAGCCGCCGGGGCAGCACATGATCTCGATAAAGTCAAAGTGTTCGCCCTCGCGGACCCGGTTGAGCAGCTCTTTGGCGTTTGCCAAGCCGCTCGCAACGCCGACTTTGATCGTCAGGTCCTTGATGTCATAGGTCGCGGTCTTGATGCCGTCGGTGCCGCGCACGTCGGTGTAGTAGTCGATGACCGAGAGGTCCTTGCCGGTGATCCAGTCGGCCGCGGTTCTGAGCGCAGCCTCCATGACGCCGCCGGTTGCGCCGAAGATCGCGCCTGCGCCGGTGGTGATTCCGAGGGCCGGGTCGAACTCCTCGTCCGGCAGATCGGTAAAGTTGATGTGGGCGCGGTTAATCATCCGGGCGAGCTCCCGGGTGGTGAGTACGACGTCGATGTCGGGATAACCCGCCGCATCCTGGTCGGCGCGGTGAATTTCGTATTTTTTGGCCGTGCAGGGCATGATCGAGACAACGACAATGTCCTTGGGATCAAGGCCGTTTTGCTCGGCGTACCAGGTCTTGATCATGGCGCCGGTCATCTGCTGGGGAGATTTACAGGTGGAGAGGTTGTCGAGCATGTCGGGGAAATAGTGCTCGCAGTAGTTGATCCAGCCCGGCGAGCAGGAGGTGATCATCGGCAGCTTTCCGCCGTTTTGCACCCGCTCGATGAACTCGTTGGCTTCTTCCATAATGGTGAGATCCGCGCCAAAGTCGGTGTCAAACACCTTGTTGAAGCCGAGACGGCGCAGCGCTGCGACCATCTTGCCTTTGACATTGGTGCCGATCGGCATTTTGAAGCATTCGCCGAGGGTTGCGCGGATGGAGGGCGCGGTGTGGACGATGACGTATTTGCTCTCGTCCTGCAGCGCGTCCCACACCTTGGAGGTGTCGTCCTTTTCCTGCAGGGCACCAGTCGGGCAGTTGACAATGCACTGTCCGCAGCCCACACAGGGAACGTTGCCGAGCTCGGTATTAAAGGCGCAGCCGATATTGGTGTCAAACCCGCGGTCGTTGACGCCGATGACACCGGTTGTCTGGGCGGCGCAGGCGCCGACGCAGCGGCGGCAGAGAATGCATTTGTTGTTGTCGCGCACGAGGTAATCAGTCGAGGCGTCGAGCTCGACGCGGGGATTCGCGCCGTCAAAGCGGTGCTCGACTTCTACGCCGTATTCCCGGCAGAGGATCTGCAGCTCGCACTCGCCGCTGCGGGAACAGCTCAGGCATCTCCGGTCGTGGTTGGAGAGGATGAGCTCGAGGGTGGTGCGGCGGGATTTCTGCACCTTGAGGCTGTTGGTGGAGACCTCCAGCCCCTCCGAAACGGGGTAAACACAGGCCGCGACAAGGCTGCGCGCCCCTTTGACTTCGACCACGCAGACGCGGCAGGCGCCGATCTCGTTGATCTCTTTGAGGTAGCAGAGGGTGGGAATGTTGAAGCCCGCCTCCCGTGCTGCCTGCAAAATGGTATAATTTTTCGGCACGGTAATCGGCATGCCGTTAATTTTCATATTGACAGTTTCCATCATTTCTCACCTACTTTACTACAATCGCGTTAAATTTGCAGCGCTCCATACAGGCGCCGCATTTGATGCACTTGGCCGGGTCGATCTTGTGCGGGTTCTTGACGGTTCCCGTGATCGCATTGACCGGGCAATTGCGGGCGCAGAGGGTACAGCCCTTGCACTTGTCTTCGAGAATCTCGTACTGCAGCAGGTCTTTGCAGACGCCGGCCGGGCACTTGCGATCCTTGACGTGGGCGACGTACTCGTTGCGGAAGAATTTGAGGGTGGAGAGAACCGGGTTCGGAGCGGTCTGGCCGAGTGCGCAGAGCGCCGAGTTTTTGATGTGCTGGCTGAGGTCCTCAATCTCCTCGAGGGATTCCATTGTGCCCTCGCCGCGGCTGATGCGGTCGAGCAGCTCGAGCAGGCGCTTGGTGCCGATGCGGCAGGGGGTACATTTTCCGCAGGATTCGTCGACGGTGAATTCGAGGAAGAACTTCGCGATGTCGACCATACAGGTGGTGTCGTCCATGACAATGAGTCCGCCCGAGCCCATCATGGCGCCGATCTCGATGAGGGAGTCGTAGTCAATCGGGACGTCGAGGTACTCCGCCGGGACGCAGCCGCCGGAGGGGCCGCCCATCTGAGCCGCCTTAAAGGGCCGCCCACCCGGGATGCCGCCGCCGATCTCCTCGACGAGGGTGCGCAGGGTGGTGCCCATCGGAACTTCGACCAGTCCCGTGTGGTTGATCTTGCCGCCGAGGGCAAAGACCTTGGTGCCGGTCG
>CBCSOX010000085.1:0-10441 GCA_965141735.1 uncultured Oscillospiraceae bacterium
ATGAGTGAGATTTAGCTCCATCTGATTCCGCTCCTTATTCAGTTTATTTTAGTAGCCGCGCGCCATTGTGCTATAATCTTATGCCCAAGCTGTTTGGGATATGCCATTTTTCTGGTAAAGACTTGTCAACTTTCTCAAACTTTCTGAAGCAGCTGGACAAAGAGAGGGCAGGGGGCAACACGCGGCGGACTGGTTTGAACTCCACAGGAAGGAGGAAAGCAGGATAAACTGATTTGAACTCCGCGGGAAGCCGGAGCGGTGCGGGTCGATCTCACAACATAATAAATGGCCGCCGGGTGTTGCGTCACCACGACGGCCAGGAACATTCCCCGCATTTCTTGATTCGTTCACTGAGAAAGCTGGCGGCATCCTGCCTACAAGTCCTGTTTCCAAACGACAGCCGGACAGCAAAATGCCCTGCTTTGCCCAGCATGAAATGGGGATCATAGAGAACACTGAGAACCTCCCCCGTTGCATCACACTCACTGCAACTGCTGAATCAGTTATGACTCTATATCGTTTCACTCTAAACAAAACGATGTTTGTCCTCCGCTTTTCCAATACTGAAAGCGAAAGCTTGTTTAAGCTCATCGATATAGCCGGTGGTTTTTATCTCGTCAAAGTTGCAAAAGGAACCCACCAGCTAAGCTGGTGATACTACATAT
This sequence comes from uncultured Oscillospiraceae bacterium, assembly GCA_965141735.1. Taxonomy (GTDB): domain Bacteria; phylum Bacillota; class Clostridia; order Oscillospirales; family Ruminococcaceae; genus Massilioclostridium. The sequence goes on from CBCSOX010000085.1 coordinate 666, forward strand.
GCGGGCAAAGTCCTATGTTGCTGGCAGCGCCTCAAGGCGCACATTACCAGCGACGCTTGCAAAGGTTTACATCCGGTAGCCGATTGCAAACAGACAATCTTTCCCTATTCGTTTCGCTCGGTTCACGCTCTAACGTCAGCTTCTCGTATGCTTTCTCAACTTAAGCCTTTGGCTCAAACCATCTTTAAAATATACATTTGCCCATGCGCTGTTTTTCTTTCTCTGCATTTTCTACTGGACGCTAAAGCTTTTTCAGAACTCCCCAGCACAGCCGGGGGTTTTCAGTTACAAAAAAAGAGGACCCATGGGTTGGGTCCTCGGGAAATGGGTAAGGAGATAAAAATGAAAAGGATTTCCAGAAAGGTCCTTTGGGGGAGAACCTCTCTTGGACTGGTTTTAGTATACCCAGTTTATGTGATGGGAAGTTGATGGATGGTTGAACGTTTAAAAAAGGTTTTATTTTCTCACAACGCAAAACGCCCCAGCCCGAAGGCCAGAGCGTTTTGCGTGAAATGAGAAACTCAAAGATTAGCTGCGTTTTTTGCGGCCGAGCATTGCTGCGGCTCCTGCTGCCAGGAGCATTGCTGCGGCTGCGACCGGGACAGTCTCACCTGTTTTGGCGGATGCTCCGGTTGTGCGGATGCTGCCGTCGCCGTTCACTGAAATTCCAGCGGGCGTTCCGTCGCTGTAGGTGAGACCTTCAATTGCTTTTTGCAGGCCTGCTACCGCGCCGTCCACAACCGCCTGGTCGTCTTCGGAGAGGTCTTCATTTGCGAGCGCTGCCTGTGCGTCAGCGTAAGCTGCGTTGAACGCATCGATGCTCGCCTTGCTAAATCCGTTCAGGTCGAGCTTGCCCGCTTCGGTTACGAGCGCATCAAGCACGCTCTTGTCCGCTTTGTAGCGCAGGTTCAGCATTGCGGTGAGCAGGTTATTCATCGCCTCGTCCACCTGTTGCTGCGTCACATTCGCTTCGTCAAGAACAGCGTTTGCCGCGTCGCGTTTTGCCTGGAATTCCGCCCAGAGGGAGGGGACATAGCGGTCCTGCACATAGCCTTCGGTGGAATCCACGAGGGTCTGAAGCGCCTCTTTGTCGCCGCGGAGCACGAGCGCATTTGCCGCTGCGACGAGCGCGGTGTCTGCCGCGGAAATCTCAGCATCCATGGCATCCCCGTCGTTGAGGACTTTGAGCGCCCCGTCCAGGGCTGCGAGGAAGTTGTCCTTCTCTGCGCCGTCCATGTAGCGGTCCATATCGAGCTGACTGTAGTAGTCGTAGTGTTCCTGCAGGGTGGTCTTGTCACCCGCGATCAAGCCGAGCTTGTGAATCTCGGTCATGAGGGCGACCCAGCTGCGATCGATGGTATCCTGGTCAGAGGTCGGGTTTTCGTTGACTGCAACTGCATAGTTGTACATTTCCATGAAGCTGTTGCGCACGCTCTCGATCGCCTTGTCCACCTCGCCGCTGTCAATCGCCGCTTTTGCGCCTGCGATAACTTTTTCGAGGATGGTCTTGTTGGTTTCAACCGGATCAATCTTCACTGGTTTGAAAAGTTGGAACTCCCAGATGGACGGCTGGCTTGCCTCGAGAATGTTCAGCCGCACCCGGTCGGAGGTGAATTCTCCAAACGCAAAGGTTTTCTCGTGCTGACCGTTCATGTTGCCGCCGGTCATTGCCGGCACCCATGCGCCGTCTTTCCAGTACTCAATGTTAAAGTTGGTGATGTCGTTGCGGTAGGATTCATATTGGATGATCCCCGCAGAATCGACAGTGATCGGGCTCTCAAAACGGAGTTCGAGGGTGACGGCAGTGGTGTTGTCCACTGTTGCCCAACGGGTGCCAGTGTTCCCGTCAACCGCCTGTTTACCGTCATAGCCAGAACCATAGTTGTTGTCCTCAATGACCTCGATCGCTGTGGGGGCGACATTTTCACCGAGGGTGCCGGTGATGAATGAAGCGGTGTAGACGTCACTCATCCGGCGGGTTCCGCTGTAGAGCGCCGCTTTGACGACCATGCCGCCGGTCGGAACGGTCAGAGGAGCGGTGTAGATGTTGGAGAAGCTCATCGGCTCATTGCCGTCGGTGGTGTAGCGGATTTGCAGGTCGCTGAACTCGCTCGAGAGAGTGACCTGCTGTCCTGCGTTGACCTGCCCGCCCTGCGGCGAGATGGATACGGTCAGACGGTCGCTGAGTCCGGTCAGCGCCGTGGTTGCAGCGGTGAGCGCTGCCTGCACTGCGCTGTAATCCGCAGCAGTTGCCCCCTCACGGGCCAGCACTTCCACCGCTGCGTCAATCTGGACTTTGAGGTCTGCGGCGAGCTGCTGATAGGTCGCCCAAGTCTCCTCCGGATCGACATCGCCGTAAGCGAGTCTGCCCGCTGTGTAGGCATCTTTCAGGCTGATCGCTGCATTCGCGGTCTTGCAGGCCTCTGTGAGAACAACCTTCTGGTCGTAGTATTTGTCTGCCTCTTCGTCTGCAATGATCTGCTCGGATTCTGCGATGCAGCTTTCGAGGGTCGCTTTCGCTGTGCTCAGAATATCTTCCTGCATCTGGGAGACGATCTCTTTGGCATCGTCAATCTGTGCCTGAAGTTTCACTGGAGTGTTGTTGAAATCGATGACATAGCTTTCGCCCTTTGTGGTCTCAAACGAAATTCTGCTGTCTGAAAGCTTGGTGGTCTCCACCGGGGTTCCGTCGGAGGTTTTTACCGTGTAGGCTGCGAGGTTGTCGTATTCGCCGGTAAAGGTTCCGCCGGCTTTCGAGGTGATCACGAACCGGTCAGCTTCCTGGTTGGACCAATCCATGTCAATCTCAAAGTTGCCGCGCGCCATGACGCCGCTGATGCTTCCGGTTGCCCACGCTTCGGGCAGGGTCGGCAAGAACTCGGTGTAGCCGGCCTGGCTCTGGAGGAGCATCTCGTTCATGCCTGCGGTGAGGCCGTAGTTGCCGTCGATCTGGAACGGCGGGTGGGAGTCGAGCAGGTTGTCGAGAATGCCGTTCTGGTTGCCGGCGATCATACCGGTGACCAGGGAGTAGGTGTCTTCCGCACGGCCGGTTCTTGCATACATGTTGATTTTATGTGCTTTGGACCAGCCGGTTCCGCCCATATTTCTCTGCTGGAGGGAAACCACAGCTGCGTCCATCCACTCGGGGGTGTCCTGGTTGATCAGGGTGCCGGGGTACAGGCCGATCAACTGGGAGGTGTGGCGGTGCACAGAGCCCGCGTTGGCGCCTCCGCCCGCTCCGAAGTTCGGGATGTTGACTTCTGCAAGATCATCTACCTGGCCTTTGCCGAGGGTGGATTCTTCATACCACTCCTTGACCTGGCCCTGGGAACCGATGATGATCGGGTTGAGCTGGGACTGTTTTTCTTCCCAGATCGCCCGCTGGTCTTCGTCCACGCCGAGAATTTCGGAGGCTTCGATCGCCATTTTGTAGAGTTCCCACACGATCGACTGGTCATATGTAGTGCCGTTGACGGTCGGGCCCTGTTCTGCCGAAACCGACGGGCCGACGACGAGGCGGTTCTGGTAGTCGCTGTACCACAGGAACTGGTTCCAGAAGTTGGCCTGCTCTTTGAGCATCGGGTAGATTTGATTTTTCAGCAGTTCCTTGTCGCCTGTGTAAAGGTACTCATCGTACACATTCTGCAGCGCCCAGGAGGAGCCGCCGATGTTCCAGCCGTATTCTTGGCTGCCGAACGGCGCGGTGCAGCCGAACGGGTTGTTCTGGGTGTTGACGAGGAAGCCGTTTCCTTCGCCGATCGGGGTGCCCGGCTCGGTCGGCAGGGCAGCGGACGCGCCCGCTGTGACACGGCCCGGCTCCACGAGGGATTCCATGTAGTCTGTGAACACGCTTCCGCACTCAGCGAGGTTGGTCTGGTAGGCTGGCCAGTAGTTCATCTGGACGTTGACGTTGAAGTGGAAGTCCGCACCCCAATAGCTGCCTGCGCTGCCGATGAACCAGAGGCCGCAGAGGTTGGTCGGCAGCTCGTCCCCTTCGCGGGAACCGGCGATGGTGAGGTAACGGCCGAACTGGTAGACCATTTCCTCTGCTGCATGACTCGTCTCGCCGCGGCGGTATGCCTTCATCATTTCATCAGTCGGCACCTGCGGGCATTCGCCGCCCAGGTCGATGTCGAGACGGGAGAACAGTTCCTGGTAATCCGCCAGATGGGCATCCTTGAGATCCTGATAGGATTTTTCTGCCGCCGCATCCACGGTTGCAGTAATCTCATCGTGAGGATCATCGGTGCGGTAGGTCGGCCAGTCATTTGCATAATCAGTGCCGGTGGTCAGCAGGATGGTAACCGCGTCCGCGCCATCAACCGAAACGGTGCCGTCGTCGTTGCTGGTGAGGGTACCTCCCTCGTTGATCACCTGCGCCTGCATCTCACACTTCATGCCGTTGTTGCGCACAGTACCGGCAAGGGTGATGCGCCCGTCCTGCGCGGTTGTGGTTGTAGTCAAGCCAGAGGCTGCCGCTACCGATGCGTCAAAGGTGAGTTTGCCCGCTTCCGAGGCGGTGAGACGGACCGCCATGACGCCGTCCGGGTGGCTGACAAAGTACTCACGCTCGTAGTGCACTCCGTCGTAATCGTAGTTGAGCGACGAAACAGCGGTTCTCATGTCGAGATCGCGCACATAATTCGTGGCGTTTTCATCCGTCATGCCGGTTTTGGAGAAGTCGAGATAGAGGTCACCAAAGTCCTGATACTGGCCCATGCCGGATCCATTGCCCATGACGTTATTCAGGCCACCCGTTCCCAACGGGAAGACTGACTTCGAGTGATCGTCTGCCTGTTCACGGATTGCGTTGAGCTGTTCCTGTGTAACAGGAGTTGTCCGGTTGCCGCCGTTGTAGTTGGAGGTTGAACCCGGACCGCCGTTCCACAGTGTCTTTTCGTTGAAATGCACCCGGTCTTTTCCCACTCCGCTGAACAGGACGCCGCCCGTTGAACCGTTTCCGATGACGAGGCAGTCGTTGGTCCAGTTGACTGCAGGTTTGGTGTACCACATCCGCAGGGTATTCCCATCCGCCTGCGGCAGGTTGCTTGCTTCTGTTGCGATTGCAGCTGGTGCGAAATCATTCCCGGCAGCAAAAACGGACATTGTTGTCCCCATTGCCGAGAGCAGCATCGTAACCGACAGAATCGCTGCTAAAATTTTTCGTTTCATCTGAAACCTCCTCTTTTTCATTTGGTTTCCTTTTTTGGAATGCTCTATCTAAATTGACAGGGATCTCGCGCGGCAGACACTGCCTGTCGCAGTTCGCTCACCTCCTCCAAAACGAATCCCTTCTCAGAATCTGAGCTACCCGTATCATTATAGCACCATTTTTATTCAGAAAAAGTTGAAATTTTTAACCGGTTTATCTAATATTTTAAAGCTCCAAGGGGAATTCCACCGAGAGCGGCCTCTTTCTGCGGTTCGGATTTTTGCGAAATTCAGTTGGAGAGAGCCCAATGCTTTTTTTAAAACAGACCGCAAAATATTTGGAATCATGGTATCCCACCTCAGACGCCACGGTGTGGATGCTGGATGAGACATCCTCGAGCAAGGAAACCGCTTTGTGCATCCGGTAATGAGTCACATATTCGGTAAAGGATACCTTGACGACCCCTTTAAACAAACGAGAGAGGTACTGCGGGGTGACAAAGACATGCTGCGCCACCTCCTGCAAGCTCAATTCCGGATCCTGATAGTGGTTTTCAACATACTTTTTCGCCTTGTCAACCAGCGCCTGGGAATGCGTCAGGCTTTTGCGCCGTACCAGGCTACTCATCGCATCCAAAAAATCCTCAGAGCAAAGCTTGAAATCGCGCAGTGTATTGATGGCATGGAACCGCATCAAATAGGGGGTTTGTTCGCTCTCTTCTATGAAATGGTAATGGATCGCCTTCCAGCCCACCCGATAGACCAGATCGAGGTAACTGAACTTGAGTCCGTCTTGCTGAATACCACGGTAATCGGCAAGCGCCTGAATGATTTGAAGGAACTCCTCCTGATATGGCTCGTTCTGACAGATTTTTTCCCCAATCACATCTACAAGCTCCACTGAAAAAAGCCGCAGGCCGGGCAGACAGCCGAATTCATAGGATTCGGCTGTCTGCGGCTGCTCCAGGTCAAGGTCGTAGATGGTATGGCGCAGGGCAGTTTGATAAGAAATGCAGAGTTCGGTGATGGAACGGACGGTCTGGCCAATCCCGAAGTGAATCAAACAGTGATTTTCCCTCTCAATCCGCGTAATTTCCTGTTTCATCAGCTGGCATTGATCCTTCCTACTTAGAATATGCTGTTCCAAATCTCGCACCAGTCCGATAATCCGCAGGTTTGGCTGGATAAAAATCAGGTGGGAGTCGGGCTTTAGAGCAACCATTTCCCGAAAGATCTTTTTCTGGAGTTCTTCAAACTGACGCTTGTTCAATTCAAATGATACGACCTCGGCAGCGCATACGGTATAGCTATTCCAATTGAGGTCCAAACCCGAACAGCTGACAATCATTCGGGCAAATTCCTCCGATAAATTGGGGTGGAGAAGGACATCCAGGCAGAGTGCCTGGAGATCCGATGCGGCACAAGCTGCACGGCTTGCTGGCGCATCGAGTTCAGAAACCAGCTGGCGAACAACATCCGCGAGTGTTTCCCTGTCTTTCCACAGCAGGAAGCGGGTTACACCTGCGTTGAGCGCCTCGACCGCTTCCTCAAAGCACTCCGAGTCGCTGAGCAAAATCGTTCGAAATGGGAGGGGGGTGAGAGAATGCGCCGGGATCCGGTCGGTAATCAATAGATCATACTTTCCCGGGGGCAGAGAGTTTGCGCTGTTTAAGGGATGCTCAAGGAGGATTAAATTGGAGCAGTAGCGCAGAAGATGTTTGATTTGTTGGAAGCGCGGGTGGGATATGAAAACAGTATACAGTTTGATCATCCCCTTTTTTGATCGTAAATATTATTCCTCATGCATATTATGACATAAAAAATTTGATTCGTCGCGATTATTTTTGTCTAATACTAGTCAATTTTTGTGAAATTTATTCCTTTTCTTGGCTGCCAAACTGTTTGTTTTTCAATAATATCCCCCTGCACCTGATTTTGGAAGTAGAAAGCAATGCTTGTGGAGTTGGGGGTGCTTCGTTGAACGGTCATCAAAAAAGGAAGCATCTGTCCCAGCCAGTCCCTTTTTTCAGAAGAACATCGGGCTTGATTTGCATCCGCGGCCGCTGATGGCTGTTCTCTCATTTGTGCGCGCACCGAAACCTTTGTTCGAATGCGCTGCTGTAGCTCTGTGTTGTTTTGAAACCTGAAACTTTTGCGCCTGCCGCTCATCCTCTTGTCATGCCGGGATCTATTCTTCCGGCATGGCGGGCAAAACTCCTTCACACATAAAAAAGCCTAGCTTTCGCTAGGCTTTAAGTGTGATGACAAAACCGCTATGTTAGGAAAAGAAAATACCCTTTCCCTCACTTTCGGTCCTGTGTGATTTAGTAATTGATGCAGCGCAGTTCAAAATATGCCTGAGGGTGTGCGCACACTGGGCAGACCGACGGGGCGGATTTTCCAAAATGGATATGCCCACAGTTGCGGCAGATCCAGGCGAATTCACCGTCCTTTTCAAAAACCGCTCCATCCTGAAGGTTTTTGATCAGCGCCTTGTAACGGTCCTCATGCTCTTTCTCGATCTTTGCAACCGATTCGAAGAGAAACGCAATTTTCGTGAACCCTTCTTCCTTTGCCTCCTCTGCAAATTTAGCGTACATATCAGTCCACTCGTAGTTTTCTCCCTCCGCCGCGTCTTTCAAATTCTCAGCGGTGTCGCCAATCCCGTCGTGCAGCAGCTTAAACCAGATTTTCGCGTGTTCCTTCTCGTTGTTGGCGGTTTCTTGGAAAATTGCAGCAATCTGCTCATAGCCTTCTTTTTTTGCCTGGGATGCATAGTAGGTGTATTTGTTGCGGGCCTGGGATTCTCCCGCGAATGCAGTGGCGAGATTTGCTTCTGTTTTTGTTCCTTTTAAATTCATGTTAACTTACCTCTTTCTTCCATTCATTTAGTTTGTGTTTACAGGTATGACAAACGCCGGTGATAATGACGTCGTATCCATGCACAGTAAAATTGGTTTGGGAGGAAACCTCCTCCTCGAGCTTGTTCAAACAGTCGAGTTCTACGTCAAACACCTCTGCACACTCTTGACACACCATGTGGTAATGCCGGTCCATCCGGCCGTCGAATCGGTCACGGGCATTGGGAATGCAGATTTTACGAATGTCGCCGTTTTCTGAGAGTAGGTTCAGGTTGCGGTAGACAGTGCCAAGACTGAGATTGGGGTGATCCTTTTTCAAAAAGTGATACACATAGTCAGCAGTTGGGTGCACCCGGTTTTCCCGCACCGTTTTTAGAACCAGCTCACGCTGTTTTGAATATTTCATATCACTTTCCTTCCCGAAATTAAAATATTAATAACTGTTACTGTTATTATAAAATACAAATTTCTCTTTGTCAAGGGTTTAGCCCTAAATTTAATATTCTTTTTTTTAAAAAAACCTGGAAAAATAATCCAAGTAACTATTGCTTATTTTGTCAAACAATGTTATATTTATAAGGAAATAGTGAAAGAATATGCAATCATCTAGGAAAGGTGGAACACCATGAAGCAGGCAGTGCTGGAAAAAAATTTGAATAAGGGGAAAACGAACATCAGGTTATCACAGCCGGACGTTGCTTCACAGGAAATCTTCAACAGCGCAAAAAACGTGGACAAACAACTCACCTTCCGTATTCTCAATGAGAATGGGACGACGAAGTACGCGTGGATATTTAATAACAAAGAAATCCGTGAACGCACCATTGATGTCAATCTCGCCCTATCGCTGGACGCTGAGTCCGACCCTGTCCTGGCTAAATTCTTTGAACAAGAAAATGCGATAGCGGTCACCTTTCGCCATCGCGGCAGTTTGCCCGCCCCCGCAACAATCAAGCTCTATGTTGGGGATCGCTACAAGGACGGCACCATTTTAAACCTCTACAGTTACGACGCTGCCTCCCGGGCAATCGCTGATTTTGCCACCGATCTGGTGGTCAGCGGCGGATATTTGGAATTTCCAATCGAACACTGCTAAAACGCCGGATGTTCTTTTTCTCCAATCTTCATAAACCTTCTGACGGAATACAGCGACGCGGTCACCATCCCGCTGCTCTTCTACATCAGCTGGTTTTTTTTGCTGAAGCTTTTTCCTTGCCAAATAGTGTGGGGCCGCTTCAGACGAAAACAGAAAAACAGGGGACAACCAAAATGGTTGTCCCCTGTTTTTTTCTTCCATCCACCCTGCTGAAACGCCCCGGGATCACAGTTTGCGAATTTACGTCCTCAGCGCGTCCTCTGCTCGCGTCAGAATCCCTCTCATCGCTCGGGCTTCCGCTTCAAGGTCGCCCAGTATGAGGCCGGCGCGCAACCCGGCGCATAGGCAAACCATGTCCATCTCTGCACCTGTCTCGGGCGCTCTCCCGGCGGTTTCGCGAGACTCACCCAAGTTCAATCCAAGGCAAAGAAATCAGCGCGGCAGCCAGGCGAGCACCTGTTGAATCTGTTCATCCCACAGTCCCCACTCATGCCCGCCGGGCCGTTCCACATAGGTCAGCGGTAGGTTGTTGTGCGCAAAGCAGTCCCGCAGTCTGCGGTTCATGTCAATGCAGAGCTCGTCCTCGGTACCGCAGCTCAGATAGGCGCTGGGAACCGGCCCTTCCGATCCGACAAGGCGCCCGGCGAGGGTGAACAGGCTGTTCTCCC
>CBCSOX010000086.1:0-10327 GCA_965141735.1 uncultured Oscillospiraceae bacterium
CCTTATGAAGTGCTCTTTACGAAAGAACTCAGCTTCGAAGAGATGCTGCGTCTCAAAATGATCGAAGAAATGGTGGAACAGTACTACAATTCCAACCGGTACAAGCTGTGTCTTTGCTATCTCTGCACCCTCTTCCCCACCCCGTTCGCCTTATTTGAGTCGCTCGCTGAATTTTACCACAGAAACAACTATCACTTTGTGCAGCACAGCAAGGCGGAGACCTATACCATCCTCTTTAAATTTCTGAAACAAATTGGAGGGAATTCCGTGCGGTTTCAGTGGCTGGCCAAGCATGACCTTTTTTCACATGAAAAAGCCAAGGCATTGCCCTCCTGGCTGGATGTTGACCTGACTGCTGACTTGAAACCCCAGATCTACGCCTTTTTTCATTCGGAAGATCTGCGCATCCGCTATCTTCCGGAATACAGCGGGTATGACCCGCGCCAGGTGTACCGCATGGCACATCTGGAGGTTTTCCCGTTTAACCCATACACCGGAGAGCAGCAGCGGACGGCGGTCCTATTTAACTACAAACGGACCGACCTGTTGGGCAATGCGCACAGCGAGATTGTGCAGTTTCCGGTAGCGATTGCGGACAATTCAAAGGAATAACCGTTTTCCTCTGTTCCATTGGGGCGATATACCCCCAATCAATTCTCGAAACAGGTAAAATCGGCGCAGCGTACAGCGTCGCAGGGAAAGTGTGGATTAGCGTGGTGCGATAAGGTGAAATTTCTCATCGAATTCGATCTGTTGTAAAAAAACGGGTCAACCTTGTTCCCAGGCAGAAATCGAATTCTAGGACCGTCTCGCCGACGATCACTTCCTATATTTCTAATGCCCATCCATACTACTCTCACATAAAAAGACCTACCATCCAAGGAAGGAGTTTTTCCTGGATGGTAGGTCTTTTCTTTTGAGAATGCAGCGTCAGCGCCTTTTTGCTGAGCTGTTTTTAGAATTCCTTGGCAGAGCAGAACCTTGTGACGATATCCTCTATCTGATCAGCTTTTTCACCCGGATTGAGGGGGCGACTCGATGAGAACGAAATTAAAAACGTACGGCTTACAGCAATTTCTGTCCGTTGACAACCAAGCCAAACGAGCGGCCGAAGTAGTCCGCCGCTTTGGTGCAGAGCAGCATCCGGTTGAGGAAGATTTCAAAATAGCTCATGACGGGGGAGATACTGGTGTCGATCGTCAGGTTGAGGGTGATCGCCTCACAGTCGCGGGAGAAAAGAAGCTTGGACGCTGTAACCGCGTAGTTGACACGGTCGTGTATGTCAAAGCTTGCGAGGTCCGGGTTGCGCACTCGGGTGCGGCGCACGTCGCTCTTGTCCGCGAGGATGAGCGCCGCCGCAATCGCGTTGACTGCCGCGGCCGTCCCCTCGTCGTGGTTTCCGATCGCGCTGATGATAATCGCGATTTCCTCCGCATCCATCTCCATGTGGTCGAGGATGCGGAACGCCATGACCGCGCCGCTCTGCGCGTGGTCCACCCGGTTGATGACATTGCCGATGTCGTGCATATACCCCGCAATTTTTGCAAGTTCCTGCTCCCGCTCGGAGTAGCCCATTGCCTCAAGCAGGCGCCCCGCATCCTCCGCGGCGCGGGTGACGTGCGCAAAGGAATGCTCGGTGTAGCCGAGCGCGCGGAGCGTCTTGTCCGCCATTTTGATGTAGGTCTGTATTTCGTTGCTGTTTTTGATTTGTTCAAATGTTACCATGGTTTGCTCCCCTATGAAATGTTGTTCATAAATTGCTGGATTTCCTTCGCCTTTTCGGTTGTAATTTTCCCCACCTTGGCGATTTCATCCACATCTGCCTGGCGAAAAGCGGTTTTGGTTTTAAAGTGGCGGAACAGGGCAAGCGCTTTTTTCTCGCCAATCCCCTTAATTTTGGTGAGCTCCAGCTCAAACGTCGTCTTTTTATGCACTTTGCGCTGATAGGAAATTGTGTAGCGGTGCACCTCGTCCTGAATCCGCGTGACGAGAGAAAAGGCGGATTTAAAGGTGCTAATCGCGATTTCTCCTCCCTGTCTGGCAATCGCACGGGTGCGGTGCCGGTCGTCCTTTACCATGCCAAAGTAGGGGATTTCGAGGCCAAAGCTGTCGATCACCTCGCCGACCGCTGTCACGTGCCCCTTGCCGCCGTCGAGCAGGATGAGATCGGGCAGCCTGCCAAACCCTTCCCCTGTCTCCTGCTCTTCTCGGTAGCGGGAGAGGCGGCGGGAAAGCATCTCCCGCATCGAGGCGTAGTCGTCCCGGGTATCGGTTGACTTGATGGCGAATTTTTTGTAGGCGCTCTTTTTGGGGGTGCCGTTTTCAAACACCACCATTCCCCCGACAATCCCGCTGTCCCCGAGGTTGGAGATGTCATACGCCTCGATGTATTCCGGCGTTCTGGAGAGACCGAGTAGGCGGGTGAGCTCGTCGAGCGCCGCCACCTCCCGACCTGTGCGCTTGACCTTGTAGGAGAGCTGCTCCGCGGCATTGTTCATCGCCATCTGGATCAGGCGCTTTCCCTCGCCGCGCTGGGGTGCAAAGAGGGTTACCTTGTGCCCGGCGAGCTTGGTCAGGTACTCTGAGAGCAGCGCGGTGTCGAGCCCCTGCTCATCGATCTCGACCACCTTGGGGATATCCTGCGTCGTCGAGTAGTAGCGGGCGAGAAAGTCGCTGCGCACCTCAATCGGGTCGTACACCTCTTTGATGGTGTAGTCCACCTTATCGACCAGCCGCCCCTCGCGGAATTTGAGGATGACAAAGCAGACGATCAGCCCATTCTGCGCCATGGCGATGACGTCGAGGTTTTTGTGCTCGTCAAGAATAATTTTTTGGCTCTCCGCCACCTTTTGAATTGCCTTGATCCGGTTGCGCAGCTCCATTGCCTTTTCAAAATCGAGCCGGTCCGCGGCCTCCTCCATCTGCCGGGTCAGCTGCTCCACCGACTGGGTGCTTCCCCCTTTGATGTAGTCCATCGCCTGCTTGATCAGGTCGTTGTAGTCGTCTCGGGAGATCTTTCCGGTACAGGCGCCCATGCACTGCTTGATGTAATAATTCAGGCAGGGACGGGAGTTTCGCAGCTTGCGCCCGGTGAACTTGCGGTTGCAGGTGGGGAGCATAAACACCCGGTTTGCCTCGTCAACCGCCTGCCGCACCGCGAACGAACTGGTATAGGGGCCGACAAACATCCCGCTGCCCACCTTCTGCTTTTCCGCTGTGATGCGGGGAAAGATGTCGTCGGACACCTTGATGTAGTGGTATCCCTTGTCGTCCTTGAGCAGGATGTTGTATTTGGGGTTGTACTGCTTGATCAGACTGCACTCGAGCACCAGCGCCTCAAATTCGGAATTGGTGACGATAAAGTCAAAATCCTCGACATTGCTCACCATTTTACGCACTTTTTCATCGTGAGAGGAATTGTTGCGGAAATAGCTGCTGACACGGTTTTTGAGGACCTTTGCCTTGCCGACATAGATGACCTCACCGGTGTTGTCCTTCATCAGGTAGACACCAGGCATGTCGGTCAGATTGCGCGCCTTTTCTCTGAGTCGTTCCATTCTATCCATCATTTAAAATCCTTTATGTTACAAGAAGAAACTCCACAACCTGATTGAGGATGTGGAGTCACACATTGTTCATTGCACTGAATTATTCAGCAAAGCCGCTTTCGACCAGGCTGACCAGGCCTTCAACAGCCTGTTGTTCATCGCTGCCATCCGCAATGATGCGGATCGTTGTGCCGCCTACGATGCCGAGTGAAAGAACGCCCAAGAGACTCTTTGCGTTGACTCTGCGCTCTTCTTTCTCCACCCAGATGGAAGATTTGAATTCGTTTGCTTTCTGAATGAAAAAGGTAGCAGGTCTGGCATGGAGACCAACCTGATTCTGAACTGCAACTTCTTTAACGAACATAAATGACACCCCTACTTATAAGTTTAAAGTGATCTGATTTGTTGCTACATTTCTGATTACAATTCTTATTATACGCAGAATATTGATTTGCGTCAACTGATTATCCTAAAAATACGCCAAGATCATACAAAAATTTAAGTGTATGGTAATTTAACAAACTAAAACCTGTCTGTCCTTGTGCAGATTCACCATATAATTTTCAACCTAGTCGTCAAGTTATCCATTAAATGTTATGAAATCGTTACCATTCTTTGTTATTTCTTGGTCATTGATTGAAGCAGCTCGCGTTCCTGTTCAGTCAGATCAGCTTTTTCCAGTAGGTCCGGGCGCTTGGCGGCGGTGCGCAGCACCGACATCTCCCGCTTCCACTTCTCAATGTTTGCGTGGTGCCCAGACATCAAAACCTCGGGCACCGACTTACCGTGCCACACCTCGGGACGGGTGTACTGGGGATGCTCGAGCAGCCCGTTGTAGTGGCTTTCGTTCTCAAAGCACTCGCTGCTCGGCAGAACCCCTTCGAGCAGCCGCACCACACTGTCCACCACCACGAGGGCGGAGAGCTCTCCGCCGGTGAGCACATAATCCCCGATCGAGATCTCCTCGTCGACAATTTCCTCAATAATCCGCTCGTCCACCCCTTCATAGTGTCCGCAGAGCAGAAGGATGTTGTCGAGCTTGGAAAGGCTCACTGCCTTTGCCTGAGTGAGTGTCTGCCCTTGGGGAGACATGTAGATAACGTGAGGGCGCGTGCCCGCTTGTTCGCAGATCGCTTCATAGCAGCGATAGATCGGGTCCGCCTGCATGAGCATCCCCATTCCGCCGCCGTAGGGCGCGTCGTCCACCCGGCGGTGCTTGTTGAGGGTGTATTCCCGGATGTCGTGGGTGTGCAGCTCCACAAGCTCCGCCTTGCGCGCACGGCCGAGAATGCTCTCGTTGAGCACCGACTCACACATGGCGGGAAAGAGCGTTGCAAGATCAATCCTCATCGTCAAACAGTCCTTTCAAGGGGCGGATGAGCATCCGGTTGCCGTCCAGATCGGTTTGCACAACGACGTCTGGGATTGCGGGAATGAGGCTCTCTGTCCCATCCGGCCTCCGGATGTGGTAAACGTCGTTCGCACCGGGCTGGGACACTTCACACAGTGTGCCGTACACTGTCTGCGGGTCATCGGCATCGAGTACCTCGAGGCCGATCAAATCCTGGATAAAATAGGTGCCCTCGGGCAGTTCCAGCTCTTCCCGATCGATATAGACGATTTGGTTGCGCAGGGACTGCGCCTCTTCCACGCTGTCCACGCCATCGAATTTGACGACGACTACATTTTTGTGCACCCGCGCGCGCTCCACTGCCCGCTGCGTCTTTCCTGCCGCATCAAAATACAGCGCATCAAATTTGGTGAGAAACTCGGCCTCATCGCACCACGGCTGAATCCGCACTTCCCCTGCGATGCCGTGCGTCGCTACGATTTTACCCGTTTCGAGAAATTGTTTGTACGACATATTTCCTCCCAATCAGATCTTAATCGGTTCACCCCAATAGCGATACCGAAATACATCCACAGCATGTCTCATGCTGCAATCCTCTTGTATGATACTTTTGCAAGCGTTTCCCGCTGAACTGCCTCATATCAAAGTTTGTATTTACCCCTTGAAACGACCCTAAACAGGCATGGTCACCGCAATACCTGGGTGCACAACTCCCCACAATGAGTTGCTGCCGGCATTGAGTTTCCCCAAGTGGTCCCCGCAAGACGGCCCAGAAACGACCACATGCGTTTCCTCAAAGCGACTCTTTTTTACAAAACAAGATTCTTTTTGCAAACCTTATGCGAAAGTTCCTGATATTCCCCAGCTAGCAATCAAAACCACCAGCGAAACTGGCAGCATCATGATACCGGTTCGCCCACAAGGAGCGCTGAAAACAGCCATTTGCAGCGCAGCATTGCAGATCACTCTTCACCCTGAGCAAAACAACCCTTGTCATTCGCTTCGCACGATGCTAAAAGCAAATGCTTTTCTTCTCGCTGGCAAAGCCGGTGGCTTCGTTAATGCTGCAATCAAACAAAAGGGGGAACCAAACGTTCCCCTCTTTGTTTGTCAGTCAATTTCCACCGAAATCTTCTGGCCGATCCGATTTGCACCAGCCCGCATAACAGTGCGCAGCGCCTTGGCAATGCGCCCCTGTTTGCCGATGACCCGTCCCATGTCATCCTCTGCGACATGCAGATGATAGACGACAGTGCCCTCTGCGTCCGGCTCGTCTACCGTGACGGTGACCGAGTCTTTGTTTTCCACAAGGCCACGTGCGATTGTAACCAATAATTCTTCCATAAAAGAACCTCCCTTGAGTGGTGTGAGTGGATGAGAGATTTTTACCCGGGCTTCGGCCTCATCAGCCGCCGCCCGGGCAGAAAAATGAAAATCAGTGCTTACAGAGCGCCGTTTTCTTTCAGAAGTCTTTTCACGGTGTCGGTCGGCTGAGCGCCGTTCGCCATCCAAGATTTCACTTTGTCAGCGTCAACGTTGACGAGAGAGGGCTTCTGGTTCGGATCGTAGAAACCAATCTCCTCGATGAATCTGCCATCTCTCGGATATCTGGAATCTGCAACAACGATACGGTAGAAAGGAGCCTTTTTCGCGCCCATACGACGTAATCTAATCTTAACAGCCATGCGTACTGTCACCTCCTGTGCTTTGAATTGATCTATTACTGCTAAAAACTTAGCGTAAAAGCGTGTGGTTTAGAAGCCGCCCATCCCAGGGCCTCCGCCCATGCCGGGGGGCAGCATCATTTTGCGGCGGCGTTTTCCGCCTTTTTTTCCGCCGAGCTGCTTCATCATCTTCTGCATGTCTTCAAACTGCTTGAGCAGCCGGTTGACGTCCTGCACCTGTGTCCCGCTGCCGGCGGCGATGCGCCGTTTGCGGCTTGGATTGATGATGGAAGGCTTTTCCCGCTCAGCAATCGTCATCGAGGTGATGATCGCCTCGATGCGGGTCATCTGGCTCTCGTCGATGTCGGCGTCCTTGATCTTTTCCCCGACGCCGGGAATCATCGAAAGAATTGACTTGATCGAGCCCATCTTCTGAATCTGCTTCATCTGGTCGAGCAGGTCGTTCATGTCGAACTTGTTTTCCTTGAGCTTTTTGGCCATCCGCGCGGCTTCTTTTTCGCTGACGTTCTCCCCTGCCTTTTCGATCAGGGTGAGCACGTCGCCCATGCCGAGGATACGGGAGGCCATCCGCTCGGGATGGAACGGCTCGAGGTCGTCGAGCTTTTCGCCGATACCAGCGAATTTGACCGGCTTACCCGTCACCGCGAGCACCGAGAGCGCCGCGCCGCCGCGGGTGTCACCGTCGAGCTTGGTGAGGATGACGCCGTCTATTTCCAAAGTTTCATTAAAGGATTTTGCAACATTAACCGCGTCCTGACCGGTCATCGAGTCGACGACAAGCAGGATTTCATTGGGGTTTACCTCTGCCTTGATGTTTTTGAGCTCGTTCATGAGCTGCTCATCAATGTGCAGGCGGCCCGCGGTATCGAGAATGACCAGGTCATTGCCGTAGTCCTTGGCGTGTTTGAGCGCCTCCTTGGCAATCCTGACCGGATCGGTGTTCCCCATTTCAAAGACGCTTGCCCCGGCCTTTTCACCGACCACCTTGAGCTGCTGGATCGCAGCGGGACGGTAGACGTCACAGGCGACGAGCAGAGGGCGGCGGCCCTGGGATTTAAAGTATTTCGCAAGCTTTGCCGAATGGGTGGTTTTACCGCTTCCCTGAAGGCCGCACATCATAATTATGCAGGGCGGTTTGGAGGGAAACTCAATTCGGCTGTGCTCACTGCCCATGAGGGAACAGAGTTCTTCGTTGACAATTTTGATTACCTGCTGGGCAGGGGTTAGGCTCTCAAGCACATCGGAACCGACTGAGCGTTCGCTGACCTTGGCGACAAAGTCTTTCACAACCTTGTAGTTGACGTCCGCTTCAAGCAGAGCGAGTTTGACTTCGCGCATGGCGAGCTTGACGTCGCTTTCGGTGAGCTTTCCTTTGGATTTGAGCCGTTTAAACGCGGCTGAGAGCTTTTCAGAAAGTCCTTCAAATGCCAATGCAGGCAACCTCCTTATTCGTATTGGCGGAGATACTCCCCGGCAAGCTGCCGAATCTTCTCCGACCTGGTGTAAACATCGCTGGAATATCGAAAATCAGACAGCGTGGAAATCGCTTCCGCCAGCTGCCGGATCGAGGTGAGCAGTTCAATGGTTTCAGCCGTTTTGCGCGCAATGCCGATGTTTTTCTCGTAGTCGAGCAGCATAGCCTCAGTGCGCTTGATGCTGTCGTGCACGCCCTGCCGGGTGATCCCGGTGAGCTCCGCGATTTCCGCGAGCGACAGGTCTTCGTTGTAGTACAGCTCCGCGAGGTCGCGCTGTTTTTCGGTCAGCATCCCGCCATAGTAGTCGAGCAGTGGAGAAACTGCAAGGTTTTTGCTCATCATTTCACCCCACAAAAAAAGCTGCTGTAAAGAGAACGGCTTTACAGTAGCTTATTTTACACGATAGAAACACAAATGTCAAGTGTTTTTCTTTACAATTCTAAATTTTCCTGCGGCTCCCGGATAATCTTTTTGCCGAACAGGTCGCGGGAGAAGACCATCCCCACTAAAATCGGGAGATAGAAGGTGAACAATCTCCACAGCAGAATGGCTGTGCTGAGCTGGTCAGAGGGAAAAAAGAGCTTGAAGAGCATGAAAAAGCTGAGTTCCGCGCCCCCTGCCGCGCCTGGGAGCGGGATAAAGCAGCTCGCCATCTGTACACAGGAGCCTGCCGCAATCATGGTGAACAGGCTGCTCAGCGGCAGGCCGAACGAGCAGTAAATCATCACCGGGACAAGAAAGAAAAAGAAGAGCTGGAACAGGGTCAGGATCAGCATGCCAAAAATCCGCGTCTTGTGCTTTTTGATAATCTGGAATCCCTCGTGGAAGGAATCCACTTCCTTATCTACCTGTTCAAGCCGTTTTTCCAGCCGTTTGACCAGATGGAGCTTTGCAAGCAGCTTGGTCAAGCCACGGATCACCTTTTTGGCAAATGTTTTGGTAAAGCCCACGATCAAAAGCATAATTGCGACGACTGTGTTGACGGTGAAGCCAAAGATGATCAAATATTTGAATCCGCTGATCTCAGCCGCAAATTCCTGGTATTTAAAGAGCAGCACAACAACCGAGAACAGGGTCAAACCGATTTGATAGACGATAAAACGAATGAGCAGCGCGCTCGTCGCGTAGCCGACGCCCACGCCGATGCGGTTCATATAATAGGCCTGCATGGGCTGTCCACCGGTTGAGGAGGGGGTGACACAGTTAAAAAACTGACCGATCATGGTGGTTTTAAAGGTGTCACGGTAACGCATGCGGGTGTCAAAGCAGCTGACGGAGGCGTGGAGGATGAGCGCCTCACAAATCCAGTACAGAACCATGCAGCAGGCGCCTGCGGCCAGCCACCAGAGGTTTGCTTTTAAAAAGACGCTTACAATGTTGTCCACTCCATCCACAAAAAACATATAACCGAGCAGCACGACAATGGAAAGAAGGATTATTACTGTGTTGATGATTTTACTCTTCATAATGAATAGATCAATTCCCTCATTTACAATATTGTATAATAGTATAACCGAATCTGGAAATGAATGCAAGAAAATCGCAGGATTGTAAGAAAAATGTAATCCACAAAAATCTTGTAGTTCACCGAAAACGAAACCAGCTGGCACTGGTTAAAAAACAGGCAAATGACTTGACACCCGCGCCAAAGAAAGCAGCCGAATCTACAACGGATCCACAGAAATGACCTCTATAAATTTGATCGGGTACTCTGATTGATTGTATTCCCCATAAGCAGCTCAAGCACAAAAGAAAATAACCTTCATGCGGGCTGCTGAGACAGCGCGAAAGGGCAGGGAAAACTTCCCTGCCCTTTGCTCTATATGTGCAAGATTTAGTCGTTCCAGGAATACATCTTTCTGAGCTCTGCGCCGACCTGCTCGAGCTGATGCTCTTTTTTGATTCTTCTGGTCGCGATGAAGTGCGGTCTGCCGACCTTGTTCTCGTTGATCCAGTTGCGCGCAAAAGTTCCGTCCTGAATCTCGCTGAGGACCTTTTTCATCTCTTTTTTAGTCTCCTCAGTGATGATGCGTTTGCCGATCTCGTAATCGCCGTATTCCGCGGTGTCGGAGATCGAGTATCTCATCTCGGAGAAGCCGCCGTGGTAGATGAGGTCTACGATGAGCTTCATCTCGTGGATGCACTCAAAGTAAGCGTTTTCCGGAGCGTAGCCAGCCTCAACAAGAGTCTCAAAGCCAGCCTGCATCAGCGCGGTCACGCCGCCGCAGAGGACTGCCTGCTCGCCGAAGAGGTCAGTCTCGGTCTCTG
>CBCSOX010000087.1:0-10238 GCA_965141735.1 uncultured Oscillospiraceae bacterium
TGCTGCGCGCCGAGAGGGAAACTGCGTCCGCGAGCTTGGAGGGGCGGTCCACAGTGAGCACGACGTCCGAGGCTTCAATCGCCGCGTCGGTGCCGAGCCCCATTGCCACGCCGCAGTCAGAGGCCGCGAGAACCGGAGCGTCGTTGATGCCGTCCCCGACAAAGATGGTCTTTCCGCTCTCTGTGCGGATTTGTTCCATGAGAGAGACTTTGTTCTCAGGCAGGAGTCCCGCGTGGTATTCGGTGATGCCGCACTGCTCCGCCGCTTTGGCAGCGGACTGCTCGTTGTCGCCGGTGAGCATGACAACCCGTTTGACCCCGAGTTCCTTCAGGCGGCGGACTGCCTCAGCGGAATCCGGTTTTACGGTGTCCGCGAGCTGGAGCATCCCTTCGAGTTTCCCATCCACTGCGATGAAGATCGAGGCTTTGCGCCCGTTCGTCTCAACGCCATAGCGGTCCATCAGGGGCTGCCGGCCGCAGAGCACCTGCCTGCCGTTTACCCTGGTAACAACGCCCTGCCCGGCAATTTCGTTTGGATCAGCCGCGGGCAGCAGGTCCCCCGTGTTGGCTGTGAGCACTGCCTGGGCCGCGGGGTGGGCGGAGTACTGCTCCGCCGAGGCGGCGAGCTGCAGCAGCTCCTGCTGTGAAAGGCTTCCGGTGGAAACAATTTCGGTTACAGAGAGCTTTCCGCTCGTCAGCGTGCCGGTTTTGTCAAAGACAACCGCATCGGGATGGCTGAGCACTTCGACGTATTTGCCCCCTTTGACGAGCACGCCGTTTTTAGACTGTGCGCCGATTCCGGCGAAGAAGCCGAGGGGAACCGAAATGACCAGCGCGCAGGGGCAGGAGGCGACGAGGAAGATGAGCGCGCGGTAGAACCAGGTGGTGAACGCACCCAGGCTGAGGAGCGGGGGAACCACCATCAGCAGGACGGCGAGTGCAATGACAATCGGGGTGTAAATTGCGGCGAACCGGGTGATCAGCTTTTCCGCATGGCCTTTGCGCGCCGCGGAGGATTCCACCATGTCGATGATGCGGGAGGCCGCGGAGTTGGAGAAATCGTTGGTCACCTCAACGGTGATCAGCCCCTGGCCGTTCATCATGCCAGAGAGCACTTCGGTGCCGGGCTCCGCCTCAAGCGGCATGCTCTCCCCGGTGAGGGCGGAGGAGTCAAGCGAGGAGCTGCCGCTGAGAATTTTTCCGTCGAGCGGGATGCGCTCATAAGGATGGACCGAAATCACGTCCCCAATGGCAACCTGTTCAGCTGGGACGATCCGTTCGCCGCCCTCCTCATGGTGGTGCTCACAGCAGTCGCAGTGTTCGTGTTCTTCGCCGTGGGCGTGATCGTGCTGATGCTCGTGTTCATGCTCTTCACAGTCGCAGCGATCTTCTCTGCCGATGAGGCGGGCGGTGTCGGGGCGGATTTCCGCAAGGTGCTCAATGTCTCTGCGGGAGCGGTTGACCGCCTTTTCTTCGAGCATTTCACCGAGGTGGAAGAGGATGGCGACCATCGCGGCCTCGGAGAATTCGCCGAGACAGAACGCCGCGATGACGGCGATTGTCATCAGGGTGTTTTCGTCGAGTTTGAGCCGTCCCAGCGCCTTGAAGCCGCTGAGAAACACCTGGTACCCGGCGAGCAGAGCCGCGCCGCCAAAACAGATTGCGCCGGCGATCTCCCAGTGAAACACCTTTTCGGTGATCATGCCCGCCACAAACAGGAGGATTGAAGCCACTGCGGAGAAAACCGGGAGCTTGAGGCTGTTTTTGGATTTTTGCTCTCCCTGCTGGCTGGCGGAGATCAGCTTGACATTTCCGTCGATGGAGCGGATCAGAGGGGCAGCTTTTTCTTCAAATGCGGTGATGTCCTGGTCGGTCTGAATGGTGAGCGATTTGCTCACAAAATCCACGGTGGCTGTGTGCACCCCCTCCATCCGGCTGACCTGGGTTTCAATTTTTGCGGCGCAGTTGGCGCAGTTGAGGCCGTCGAGCGCGTATTTGTATTTAACCATGCTGTTCCTCCTCTACATGACACAATCCCATTTCAAAGATTTTGCGGACATGCTCGTCGTCGAGCGAATAAAAGGAAGATTTCCCCTCACGCCGCACCCGCACGAGCTTTGCCGCGCGCAGCAGCCGGAGCTGGTGGGAAACCGCCGACTGGCCCATCCCCACGACCTCGGCGATGTCGCAGACGCAGAGTTCGTCTTCAAACAGCGCGCAGATGATGCGGATGCGTGTGGTGTCGCCGAACACCTTAAAAAATTCTGCGAGGGAAAATAGGGTATCCAGGTCGGGCATATGGCTGAGCGTGTGTTTGACATGGTCCTCATGGACAATGGTTTCCTCACATTTGTCGAGGAGCTGGTTTGAATTTGCTGACATCATTGGGCGACCCTCTTTCTATTTCAACTAACATATGAGCATGTGTTCATTTGTTAGTTTTATTATATGCGATTCAAAAGAATTTTGCAAGTGGTTTTTGAAAAAAAAGTGCAAAAAAATCTCCCGGCAGATTTGCCGGGAGTCTCACTCATTCATTTGAACAAAGAGATCGTTAAACTCGCAGTTGAAAATGTTGAGCAGTTTATCAATGGTCTCAAAGCTGATGCCGGTTGTGTTGTGCGCGATCATGTTGTTGATCACGGTATAGTTGCTGTCGAGCTGTTTCACCAGCCAGTATTTGCTTTTCTGATTCTTTTTCAACAGCTCTTCGATATTTAAATAGACCATTGTCAACACCCAGTATAATAAACCTAATTATCGCCTAAATGGAAATCAGATTCGGCTTGATTTGTTTTTTAATACAGTCATGACAACTGAAGGAATATCTCCATGAAAGGATTCTTTACTGATTTAAGCAGATGAGCAGATCGAGAATTACCTTGCGCTTGCTTTTGGGGAGCCGCTGATATAGTTCAATCAGTTTGGCAACATCTTGTTCCCACTGGTCAGCGTCAAACTTCACGATTTGCCGTTCACTTGATAATCCCAGAATATAATCAGTCGAGGTGTGATACAACTGTGCGAACTGAATGAGCAGATCAACCGGAATGGGAACCTTCTCGATTTCATAATTGCTGATATTCTCTTGAGCGGTTCCAAGTTTTGCAGCGATTGCCTCCTGCGTGTAAGAAGATTCCTTCCTGAGTTCCTTCAATCTGTTCACAATCCCGCCTCTTTCCAATTAAATGATTATTTTATCATTATTATAGAGCAGGAGATTGCATTTTATAGTCTTGTAGTTTATAATATATAAATGATATGACTAAACAGCGAGGAATCATATATCTTTCGGTTTAAAAGGAGGGGATTTTGATGAATACGGTTTATGAAACTTTTTTAAATGAAAGAGAGTTAGCAAGAATTTTGCAAGTCGGAAAGCCGGAGTTTGTTGTCCGTCAGCTGCTCGATTCCTGCCTTTGTCTCTATCCAACGCAGGCGGGGCTGGCGATGGTTTGCGAGGATCCTTTGCAGTCCAACGATTACCAGGCGCTGGACCGGGTGGTTGTCTCAGTGTTCGACTATGTGGAGGACTTGTCCCGGCGCGCTCGCATCCTCCGGTTTTTCAGCGCTGCCGCGCGCCGGTACCGCGCAAGCCTCGACACCTTCCACATCCACACCGCGCTGGATGGAACCGACCGGGAGGTGTCGCTGGAAATCGGGGAGGAAAAAGTCCGCCTGCTGCAAGGGTTTCTCGCCGATCCCGCATTCCAAGGGATTGAACCCGCCTGTTTCCTACGGGATATGGTCCATCGGCATCTGGAGCTGCTTCCCGACTTCCTGCCCGAGGAGCTGCTCGACGGCGCGCCCCGCCTGCTGCTGGATGTGTTCCGGGAATTTCTCTCCGAGAGCCTGATTCGGTTGTTTCAAGTTGTGCTTCTCCAGTTCTACACACAGCAAAGCGGGTTTTACCTGCCGGGGAGGGAGGCCGGCGAACACATCCTTGCCATGGGCCGTTTTTTCACCGAATTCGGCACCGCAAACTGGAAACTTCAGCAGAGAAAAAGAGCCCGCAGCCGGAAGTGATACCCGGCTGCGGGCTCTGTTATTGCTTGCGTTGAGAACAGTTTTTGGAGCAGCCCGAGCAGTCGCCGCACCCGCCGCGCTTGCGCCGTTTCCAGGCGAACCGGAGGGCAAGCAGGGCGAGCAGCAGGATTGCTCCGAGCAGGATGTAGTCGCGCAGCTGCATAAAAAGCCTCCTGTTTGTTTCTGAAAGGTCTCGTACACTGTGGATTTCAGAGCGGCAAACCGTTTTCTTTGACAGCGTCTGCCGGTATTTTAGTGGATAAATAAGCTGCCGATCTGGTACACCAGACAGCCCGCGAGCCAGGCGACGCCGGTTTGATAGACAACGACCCCGAGCGCGCCCGCCCGGCTGTTCATCTCCCGGCGCACCGCGTTGATAGCGGCGACACAGGGGGTGTAGAGCAGGGTGAACACGAGGAAGGAACAGGCGGCGAGGGGAGAGAGAATCTGAGTGAGCGCCCCGGGCAGGCCGGCGGTGTTGGTCCCGGTGAGCACGGCGAGGGTGCTGATGACCGCCTCTTTTGCGGTGAAGCCGGTGATGAGCGCGGTGGAGGCGCGCCAGTCCCCAAAGCCGAGGGGGGCGAAGATGGGCGCAATGAACCGACCAATTGACGCGAGCATGCTGTCCGCGCTCGAGTCCACGACGTTGAGCCGGGTGTCAAACGTCTGGAAAAACCAGATGATGATGGTCGCGAGGAAGATGACGGTAAACGCGCGGGTCAGAAAGTCCTTGGCCTTGTCCCACAGCAGCAGAGCGACGCTCTTGGGACTCGGCAGCCGGTAGTTGGGCAGCTCCATGACAAACGGCACCGGCTTTCCGCGGAAAATCGTCTTTTTAAAGAGCAGTCCGCTCAAGATTCCGATGAGCATTCCGAGCACATAGAGGGAGATCATCACAAGCGCCCGGTAGTGGGGGAAAAACGCCATGGTGAACATTCCGTAAATCGGCAGCTTAGCCGAACAGCTCATGAACGGGGTGAGCAGGATGGTCATCTTTTGATCCCGCTTGCTCGAGAGGGTGCGGGTGGCCATGATCGCGGGCACCGAACAGCCGAAGCCGATGAGCATCGGCACAAAGCTGCGCCCCGAAAGGCCGATTTTGCGCAGCAGCTTGTCCATGACAAACGCGACGCGGGCCATATAGCCACTGTCCTCAAGCAGCGAGAGGAAGAAAAAGAGCACCACAATGGTGGGGATAAACGAGAGCACCGACCCGACCCCCGCGAACACCCCGTCAATGACCAGCGAGTGCACCACCGGGTTGATCCCATAGGCGGTGAGGGCGGAGCTCACCGCGTCGGTGAGCAGCGAAATGCCGCCCGCGAGCAGATCACTCAGCGCGCTGCCGATCACCCCAAAGGTGAGCCAGAAAATAAGCAGCATGATCAGCAGAAAGATCGGAATGGCGAAATACTTGTGGGTGAGAATGTTGTCAATTTTGACGCTGCGCACGTGCTCTCTGCTCTCGCCGCATTTGACGACCGAGTCGGCGACGAGCTTGTCGATGAAGTTGTAGCGCATATCCGCGAGCGCTGCCTGGCGGTCGGTGTCGAGCTCCCGCTCCATCTCGGTGACGCTGTGCTCCACCATATCCTTTTCGTTGTCCGACAGGCCGAGGGAATCGAGCATCGGCTGGTCGCCCGCGACGAGCTTGGTCGCGGCAAATCGGGCGGGCACCCCGATGCGCTCGGCGTGGTCCTCGATCAAGTGGGCGACCGCATGGATGGCCCGGTGCACCGCGCCGGAGCAGAAATCCTGCCGCTTTGGCTTCTGCTTTGCCTGCGCCGTCTTGATCGCGCGGTCGATCAGCTCGTCAACCCCCTCGTTTTTGCTCGCTGAAATCGGCACCACCGGCACGCCGAGTTCCTCCTCGAGCTGGCTGATCTTAATCGTCCCGCCGTTGGAGCGCACCTCATCCATCATGTTCAGCGCAATCACCATCGGGATGCCGAGCTCGATGAGCTGCATGCTCAGGTAAAGGTTGCGCTCGATGTTGGTCGCGTCGACGATGTTGATGATCCCGTCGGGATGGTGTTGGAGCAGAAAGTCGCGGGTCACAATCTCCTCGTGGGTGTAGGGGGAGAGGGAGTAAATCCCGGGCAGGTCGACGACGCTTGTGTTCCTGTGCCCGCGGATGATCCCCTCCTTGCTGTCCACTGTGACGCCGGGAAAGTTGCCGACGTGCTGGTTGGAGCCTGTGAGCTGGTTAAACAGGGTTGTCTTGCCGCAATTCTGATTGCCGGCCAATGCAAATCTCATCCCTTACTCGCCCTCCACCACAATATTTTTCGCATCCTCGATGCGGAGGGTGAGCTCATAGCCCCGGAGCATGACCTCGATCGGGTCGCCCATCGGCGCCACCTTGCGCACCAAAACTGCGGTGTGTGGGGTAAGCCCCATGTCGAGCAGCCTTCCGCGCAGCGCTCCCTCTCCGTTGACCGCTACGATGCGTCCGGTCTGGCCAATTTTTAATTCATTCAGTGTCATTTCCATTCCTACCTTTTTTCGACTGTTGTTACCCTAAGCTAACATCTGCATCTATTCTACTCCATATGCGTCGAAAAAGCAAGAGGAAGGAAAAAACTCCCCTGCTGTAGATCAGTGTATATGGAAAAACTCCATCAATCATGTAGCTGTCATGAAAGAGATGGTCCGTGGGCTCATCCAACTCATTTCCTGACATTGCAACAATCTTTCTTCCATTCTGTGATACAATATTAAGAAAAAAGGCTTACTGCAAAAGCTTTTTGACAAAGAAAAGAGAGAACGTCAAAGAGATTTGATAGATAAGTCGTCCCGTAAGAAGTATAATGTAGGTAGAATAGGATGGTGAAGCTGATGGATATCGGAGGAAAAATTAAAAATGCAAGAATACAGGCAAAGCTTACGCAGGAGAAAGCGGCAGAACATCTTGGAGTAAAACAATCTCAAACTGGGAAAACGAAAAAACATATCCGGATAGTATAAGCGTTATTCGGATGAGCGACTTGTATCATATCAGCCTTGACCAGCTGCTAAAGGAGGAAAAGCCGATGTCAAGCTATCTAGATTATTTGGAAGAAAGCACAAATGTAGTAAAGAGTGAGACTAAACTCTCAAAACTTATTTTAATCACAACATACCTCGCAATTTGGGCGATCGCACTAATCGCATTTTGGTTCTTTACAAGCGGCTCTGATGCTATGGGTTATAGTATGATGTTCTTATGGATACTGCTCCCAGTTACAACATTTGTTCTTTCATTGCTCATTGGTAAAAACGGCTATTGGGGCAAATGGAAATGGTTTTCTGCGGTTGCCTTTGGTATCATGTATATGCTTGCGGAGTATGCAACGTTTGGTATGGCAAATATGATTGCGTTTGACAAAATTAATATGCCTCAATATGGAATGGTGGGGATTGGCGCAGTGCTTTCATTATTGGGGTTGGGGATTGGCGTTGGCGTAAACCATTTGAATCCTAAAAATAAAAATAAGAAGTGAGTGAGCGTATCTCCATCGCAAGGAAAAGCGAAATACACAGCAATCGATATCTGGATCCACTCTCCTAGAAAGCGAAACCGGTATTCGGATTGCCATGTGTGTGATCCTCTGATTTGGAATGATTCCCCTTGAGGGCTGAAGCTGGTAATTGGTCTTACAAGAAGTCTGTGCGAACGACCTGTTTACGGGTGGTTTGTATTTGCAGCTTTAGCGAGAATAAACCACCGGCTCAGTTGGTGGGGATAAAAAGTTTTCGCTTTCATCATAGAGCGAAGCGAACGACAAAAATCAATTGACTCAGAGTGAAAAGCGATTGGGACTGAGCTGCTTGGGCAATTGCAGTGGGTGTGATGCAACTCACAGTTTTTCTATGCCTTTGGGCTAGTGCGTACACCGGTTCAACTAGGGTTTTGATTCAGGGGTATGTGGTGTGGCCCTGAAAGACAGTTTGGTACATGCAGTCTCAGTTTAGAAGGGGAGAACACAGGTGTGGGCAAGCTGAAACAAGGGGAATACACAGCTTTGCTGGCAGGCGACAAACGCTGAGACGGAAGCTCAGGTCTACAGGCGGGGCTGGAACCGGATGGAACAGGCACAAACCCCAGAAATCCGCCCCGTTTGATGGATGATGGAACCGAATTCGAAAAGCGAATCCGCCCCAGGATCGTATACGGGGTTTCGCGTCGATGCACCCCTATATGCACGAGCAGGGGGGTGTCACAGAAAGATGCGGCCGATTTGATAGACAGCCAGCGCGCAGAGGTAGGCGGTGCCGATCTGGAACAGATAGGTTGAGAGCGTCCACTTGAGGCTGTTCATCTCCCGTTTGATCGCCGCGCACGCCGCCATACAGGGGGCGCAGAGCAGGAGGAACACCATCATCGAACAGGCGGCAGCGGGGGAAAACACCTGCTGTACCCGTTCAATGAGGGACCCCGAGGCGTCGGCTCCATAGAGCACCGCCATGGTGGAGACCACCGCCTCTTTGGCCACAAACCCCGAAAGGACCGACACAGCAGCCTGCCAGGTGCCGAAGCCGAGGGGGATAAACAGAGGAGCGATCCACCTGCCGAGGTTCGCGAGAATGCTCTGCGCGCTGTCTGAAACCGGCTGAATGCTGAGACTGAACTGCTGCAGAAACCAGAGCAGCACCGTCATTCCGAGAATCAGAGTGCCCGCCCGGGTGAGGAAATCCTTCGCCTTGTCCCAGGTCAGCCGGAGGGTGCCGGTGAGGGAGGGCAGGCGGTAGGGCGGGAGTTCGAGCAAAAAGGGGGCCTTCTGTCCCCGAAATACAGTCTTGCTCAGGATCAGCCCTGCGAGTACCGCGACCGCCATGCCAAACAGGTACATCCCGAAGATGATCAGCGCCTGGTGGCGCGGAAAAAAGGCGGCGGTGAACAGTGCGTAAACCGGGAGCTTTGCCCCGCAGGACATAAAGGGAATGAGCAGGATGGTCAACCTGCGGTTGCGCTCGTTCTCCATGGTGCGAGCGGCGAGAATTGCGGGAACCGAGCAGCCGAACCCCATCATCATCGGGATAAACGAGCGGCCGGACAGGCCGATTTTTCCCAATAGCCGATCCATGAGGAATGCGGCGCGTGCCATGTATCCGCTGTCCTCGAGCAGGGAGAGGAAGAAGAAAAGCAGCACGATCACCGGGACGAACGAGAGCACCGAGCCGACCCCACCGAGGATGCCGTCCACAATCAGGCTGTCCGCCCACTGCGGCGCACCGAGCTGGGACAGCAGGTTTGCCGCCAGCGGGGAGAGGACGCCCTGAAACAGCCACTCCACCCCATCTTGCAGTACCTTGCCCACCGTCTCAAAGGTGAGCAGGAAGATGAGCAGCATCACGCCGAGGAAAATCGGATACCCCAAGTATTTGTTCAGCACAAATCGGTCGATCCGTTCCGCAGCCGGTGCGCCACGCCTGCGCCGGGGCTGGAACGACTCGCTGATGACCGAGGCGATTTTTTCATAGCGGGCCGAAGCGAGCCGGATTTGCCGCTCCTGGGCATCCCCAAACGGGGCGAGCATCCGATCAAGGTTGCAGGGGGGCGGCGCCCCCTCAAAAATTCCCACCGCCTCGCATCGGGAGCAGCGCGCAGCCCGCTGGATGGCGTTGAGCGCGCTGTCGAGTTCGGTTCCATAGGAGGGCGGGGCTGTTTTGCGCCCCGAGGCTTTTTCCGCTTCCCGCAGCAGACGGTCCAGGTTTTCCTTTTTCTTTGCTGAGATCGGCACAACGGGAACTCCGAGCAATGCGGACAAACGGGCGCAGTCAATCCGATCCCCCCGCTTGCGCACCTCGTCCATCATGTTGACGGCCACGACCACCGGTACCCCTGTTTCAACCGCCTGCAGCGTCAGGTAGAGGTTGCGCTCGAGGTTGGTTCCGTCGACAATGTCGATGATGACGTCGGGGCGTTCCTTGAGTATGAAATCCCGGCTGATTTTTTCTTCCAGGGAATAGGAGGAGAGGGAGTAGATGCCGGGCAGGTCTGCCAGAAGGAGGTTTTTGTATCCCTTCACCCTTCCTTCTTTGCGCTCGACCGTCACCCCCGGCCAGTTGCCCACATACTGGTTGCTCCCGGTCAGAGCGTTAAACAGCATGGTTTTGCCGCAGTTGGGATTGCCGAGCAGTGCATACTTATTCCCCATTGCGCCACCCCTTGTCCCGTGCAATCGCGATGCGCTTTGCATCCGCTCGGCGCAGCGCGAGTTCATAGCCCCG
>CBCSOX010000088.1:0-10136 GCA_965141735.1 uncultured Oscillospiraceae bacterium
ATACCCATTTTGATACAGTATATTATTATATAATAAATATTTTCGTTTGTCAATATAAAAATGCAAAAGCCCAAGAAATTCTTGGGCTTTTTTCATTTGTCCGCTTTTCAGCCGACCAGAGCTGTGGACGAAACCGGTTTTTCCGAGCTGATTTTGAACCAGAACACGTCTTTCCCAATTGATCCAGTATTCCAACTGCAGCCCGGTTGCCCTAGGTCCCCCTCCAACCGGACTGTGGGAGCAGTCGATCCGCCTCCCTGAGACTCGCTGAGTGTCGGGTTGAACCAACCCGGTCTTCCTGCGCCGAATTCCCCGCCCGAGCCGGATCACTTCAACGATCATCCCAAAGCTGGGCGGATCGTTCCAATCATATAACCTCTGTGTTCACCCGATAAAAAGGCGGAGGAGTACGGCTCTCTGGAAAGCAGTCGTCCCATTTCGATCTGTCGGACTTTCTATTCAGCTGCTTTTTCCATCTGGAATCTCAACTGCCTTTCAAATCGCGCACAGTTGCATCACGCTGCTGAAAAAATTGAACGAGTATAAAACAATGTCGTCTCTGATGAAATGGGGAGGAACGGATCTCTGTGAAAACCTTTTCCCGTCCAGGAATCACTGGGGACCCGCGCCGTCTCTGCAAAACGGAAGCGGCCTTTCACCGCCTGTCAAACAGAGCAGCTCCGGCTTGTACGAACCGCATTTTTACCAGGCTCCACTGTGATTTCCACTACCTCTGGGCGGTTGAACACACGGAAAGGAAACGAGCTGTTGCCAAGGCCGCGGCTGATGATCAGCGCGGGCCGCTCCCCGTGCCTTCCCTCGGTGTAGCTCGGCCGGATCCCCTGCCCCGGCGCGAATACAGCGCCAAACAGTGGTAAGCGGAACTGCCCGCCATGGGCGTGCCCCGACAACATCAGGTCAAAATCGTACTGTTGATAGGACAGTTCCCCGATCGCGGCAAAATTCTCAGGATAGTGGGAGAGCACCAGCCGGAACCCCTCTTTTTGCTCAAATGTTCGGAACAGGGCATCGTAGCTGCGATAGCGGTACTCCCCCCGTTTGCGCAGATCATACGCTTCATAAGACCCCTGGTTTTCATCCAGGCCGAGGATGTGAACCGGGTTGCCGCACACCTGGGTGGAGGTGAGCGCATCCGCTAGCACCTGCACCCCCTGCCCTTTGAGTCCGTCGAGGATTTCATTGTACAGCCCGGAGCGGTGCTCGTGGTTGCCCGGGATGTAGACCACCGGGGCGAGCTTGGTCAGCCGCCCCAAGAACTCGATTGCAGGGAAGATATTTTTTGCGTCGTGAACAAGATCCCCGGTAAAGACGATCAGGTCGGGCCGGCAGGAAGCGACCATCTGATACAGCCTGCGGTTGTCCTTCCCGAACTGCTTGTCGTGCAGGTCGGAGAGCTGCACCAGCTTCACCTGGTTTTTGACCTCTGCCCGAAGACGATAGCGGGTGAGCTGGAGGGCGTTGTCCTCAAACCACAAAAAGAAACCGCCTGCGCCTGCCAAGGCCAGCACTGCACCCAAAACCAGCCAAATCATAAAATCCCTCCTGCCCGCGGGACACACCTGCCCTGCAGCTCGTGGTACAGCCGGCCTGTCGCCAGAAAATTGACCACTGCAAACAGGCTACCGATGCAAAACCTCACCACAGTCAGATAGACGGTCCGGCCGCCGCACCTGATCTTGAGCATCCGGCCCAGTCCATGCAGCCGGAACAGCTCCACCGAAGCAAGCCCGCTGAGAGGTAGCGTTTCGCCGCCTCGTCTGCGCTCAGTGATTGTCACAACACCGTCCACCTCTGTGAGTACGGCATTCTTCACCTTTGTATGGATGTCGATCGACTCGCCAGCATAATATACAATTTTGTACTTCATCCTTATTCCCCCGCATCTGCAAAAAAGCCGGGACATTTCCATTCCCGGCTCCTGTTATGTAGTTAAATCAATTGGTCGAACGTCACGCCGGCGAGCTGTTCCCGCACCAGAGCGCTGATGTTGGAATAGATGCTCTGCACCTTGCACCGCTCCCCCGAGCACCACTGGCCGCACTCGTGGTCCTCCCCCAGGCAGCGGCTGAAGCAGTAGCGCCCCTCCACCGTCTCGATGATCTCGAGCAGGGTGATTTCGCAGGGCTCGCGCGCGATGAGGTAGCCCCCCTGAATGCCCTTAAATGACTGCACTACCCCGGCCGCAACCAGCTTGCGCAGAATTTTGAGCGCAAAGCGCAGGGTGACCCCGGTGTTTTCCGCAATCGTCTTGGCGTCGAGCTTTTCCCTGCGCTTGGCGAGAAAGCTCATGATGCGCACGGCGTAATCTGATTCGAGTGTGATATACATGGGGCAACTCCAAACTTAATCCAGGAAATCCTTTAATTTTTTTGAACGGCTGGGGTGGCGCAGCTTGCGCAGCGCCTTGGCCTCAATCTGGCGAATGCGCTCACGGGTGACGTTGAATTCCTTGCCCACCTCTTCAAGGGTGCGGGAACGGCCGTCCTCCAGCCCGAAGCGCAGGCGCAGCACCTTTTCCTCCCGCTCGGTCAGAGTGCCGAGCACGTCGCCGAGCTGCTCCCGCAGCAGGGTGTGGCTCGCCGCCTCCGCAGGCGCGGGCGCGTCGTCGTCCGGAATAAAGTCGGAGAGATGGCTGTCTTCCTCCTCGCCGATCGGGGTTTCAAGCGACACCGGCTCCTGGGATACCCGCATAATCTCCCGCACCTTGTCAACCGGCATATCGAGCTCTTCGGCGATTTCCTCGGCGCTCGCCTCGTGGCCGTTTTTGTGCAGCAGCTGGCTGCTCACCTTTTTGACCTTGTTGATCGTCTCAACCATGTGCACCGGGATGCGGATCGTCCTCGCCTGGTCGGCGATGGCGCGGGTGATCGCCTGGCGGATCCACCAAGTCGCATAGGTGGAGAATTTAAAGCCCTTTGTATAGTCGAATTTCTCAACCGCCTTGATCAGGCCGAGGTTGCCCTCTTGGATGAGGTCGAGGAACTGCATTCCCCTGCCGACGTACCGCTTGGCAATGCTGACGACAAGGCGCAGGTTGGCCTCGGAGAGGCGCTTGCGCGCATAGGGATCGCCTGCGGACATCTTCTGTGCGAGGTCGATTTCCTCCTCAGCGGTGAGAAGCGGGACCTTTCCGATTTCCTTGAGATATACCTTGACGGGGTCATCGATATTGATGCCCTCGGCGGCAATCGTCGCTTCCAAGTCCTGGTTGAGATTCACTTCGAGCGCAAAATCGAGGTCAATGTCGTCGTCGATATCCTCGACGACCTCGATGTTAAAGTGCTCGAACGACTCATAGAGCTTCTCAACCTGGTCGACGTCAAAATCCAGCTCCTCGAGCGCGACGGCGATTTCCTGCGAGGTGAGCTTTCCCTGACGTTTACCCCTCTCGAGCAGCTCGGCGGTCACATTCTTCGGTTCGGCGGCTGGATTGACATTCGCGTTGGTATTTGCATTCGCCATGTTGTATACCCCTTTCAAAAGCAATTCGCTTGAAAGCCCGGCGGGCCTTCTACTTTCCTTTATTTTTCAAAAGCTCCTGCCGCCGTTTTTCATATGCATCCACCGGCAGGTCGAATCTGTCTTCGTCCCTTAGTCTATTCTTATGCTTTCGCAGCACGTCTATATAATCATCGAGGCTCTGTTTCGTGTTGCTCAATTCCCGAAACCTCGCTAAAATTCCTGAAAATCTTCCCATTTCATCGGGAGAGAGCTGCTCGTTGAAGAAGCTCAGCTCTATTGGAAGGTTATTTTGTATTTTATCCACAATCAGTTCAAATAAACGCTTGTTCCAACTCGTCGGAAAATCGCCGGGCTGGATTTTTTCGAGAAGATACTCGAGATAATCCGGATTTTTGCACAAGAACCCGATGATTCCCTCTTCCGCCGCCGCCTCTTTTGGGTATTTGGCGCTCTCGGGGTTGATCCGGTCGGGGGGAGCCGTGCGTCCCGACTGGATGTCGCGCCACTCCTTCTTTTTCTGACGGCCGAACCTGCTTTTGCGGATCGCCCCGACCTTGTCGAGCACAACCTCCTTGGTCAGGCCGCACTCGGCGGCAAGGGTGCCGGCGTAGACGTCTCGCTCGAGGGAGTCGTACAGCCCGGCGATCACCCCGCAGGCTTCGCCCAGGTATTTGATTTTTTCGTCGGGCAGCTCGAGGTCATACTTTTCTTTCAGGCGTTTAAATTTGCTGCTCGTCACGTTCTCCGACTGCTCGAGCAGCACCTGGAAACGGCCCGCACCGAATTTTTTGATGTATTCGTCCGGATCCTTTGCGTCCTTGAGGGCGAGCACCCGGGCCTCCACCCCCGCTTCCTCAAACAGGCGGGAGGCCTTGGCAGTCGCGATCTGACCCGGCTCATCCGAGTCGTAGGCGATGATCACGTCGTCGGCGTACTGGGAGATCAGCCGCGCCTGCTCCGAGGTCAAAGCGGTGCCAAGGGTGGCGACGACGTTGTGCACCCCGGCCTGATACATGGCGATGACGTCCATATATCCCTCGGCGAGCACGAGGGTTCGTTCCTTCGCCTGTTTGGCAAAGTTGAGAGAAAAGAGGTTGCGGCTCTTTTTAAACACCGGGGTGTCCGCCGAGTTGAGGTATTTCGGCTTGCTGTCGTCGAGCACCCGCCCGCCGAAGCCGATCACATTGCCCCGCAGGTCGATGATGGGAAACATCACCCGGTTGCGAAACTGGTCGTAGTAGTTCCCCTTTTGCGACTTGACCGCAAGCGCGGCAGCCTCCTGTTCCTCATAGGAATATCCCTTAGAGGAGAGGTGGCGCAGCAGGCTGTGCCAGTCGTCGGGCGCGTAGCCGAGCCCATAGGTCACGATGGTCTGCTTGGTGAGCCGCCTCCCGGCAAAATAGCGAAGGCCGGCCTGCCCAGCGGGCGATTTGAGGTTGGCGTGAAAAAAGCGCGCTGCCTCCCGGTTCATCTCGAGGATTCTCGCCTTGAGTCTCGCTTTTCGGTCGTCCTGCCCGTCCTCCGGGACAGTCATACCGACCCGCGCGGCAAGAAACCGGACTGCCTCGATGTAATCGAGGTTTTCAATCCGCATGATGAAGGTGATGACGTCCCCGCCCGCGCCGCAGCCAAAGCAGTAAAACGACTGGGTGTCTTCATAGACCACAAACGAAGGCGTCTTTTCCAGATGAAACGGGCAGAGCGCCTTTTTGTTGCGCCCCTCCCGCTTCATCGGGACATAGGAAGAGATGATCGATTCGATGTCGCACGCCAGCTTGAGCTGGGTGATAAAGCTTTCACTGATCATATCTTCACCCCATTCACACCATAATAACGAACAATTCGACAAGATTTGGGTTCAGCTTTCCCGCGGACACAGTTCATCCTATGCCGGAAAGCCCACCCCTGCGCCTACTCCCAGGATTTCGGGAGAAACAGGCTGCAATAGGTATCTACAATATAATTGTCGCTCATGCCCGCGATGTAGTCGCAGACCGCGCGGTCCATGTCCTCCTGCTCCGCAATGCTCTGATAGAACTCCGGCATCTTGCGGGGATGCTCCTTAAAATATTGGTACATCCGGCGGACGATCTCCTCCGCCTTGCCCTCCTCCGCCTTGGCCACTGGGTCGCAGTAGACATAGTCAAACATAAACTGGCGCAGCTCGAGGTGGGCGTTGTAGATCACCGGGTCACAGGAGATGTCCTCCCCGCTGTTTGCAATGATCGACGTCAGCAAGGTGGTGATCCGCTCGCTCTTGGTGCGCCCCAGGATGTAAACACAGTTGTAGGGAAGCTCTTTTTCCTCAAGGATTCCCGCGCGCACTGCGTCCTCAATGTCGTGGTTGACATAGGCGATCTTGTCGCACATTCGGACAAGCCGCCCCTCCAGAGTCGCGGCCACCCCGTCAGTGTGGCAGGCGATGCCGTTTTTGACCTCATAGGTGAGGTTGAGCCCCCTGCCGTCTTTTTCCAGAAACTCAACAATCCGCACGCTGTTGGCGGCGTGCCGGAAGCGGTGTGGACAGATGTCGTCGAGCACCCGCTCCCCCGCGTGGCCGAACGGGGTGTGCCCCAGATCGTGGCCGAGGGCAACCGCCTCGGTCAGGTCCTCATTGAGCCGCAGGCCGCGCGC
This sequence comes from uncultured Oscillospiraceae bacterium, assembly GCA_965141735.1. Lineage (GTDB taxonomy): Bacteria > Bacillota > Clostridia > Oscillospirales > Ruminococcaceae > Massilioclostridium. Next base: position 6,118 of record CBCSOX010000088.1, read on the forward strand.
CGCTGTCCGGGCGATCTGCGCCACCTCCAGAGTGTGGATCAGCCGGGTGCGGTAGTGGTCGCGGTTGGGGGAGAGAAAGACCTGCGTCTTGTTTTTAAGGCGTTTGAACGAGTTGCAGTGCAGGATGCGGTCGCGGTCGCGCTGGTAGGCGGTGCGGATGTCGCACGGCTCCTCTGGGCGCGTCCGCCCTCTGGTCTGAGCGGCACGCTGCGCGTACTGGCTGAGGGTCTGCCGCTCAAATTCTTCGGTTTGTTCTCTGACGTTCAAGATTCTCACCCGCCCTTTCTAAAATTCCGAGAAGGTGTCCTCCAAAACAGTGATGCGCACCTGCCCGTTTGACAGCTCGACCAAATCGTCCTTGAGCTGCTGCGCCTGGGTCTTGCGCACGAGCAGGGTCAACGTCACGGTGTCGGAAAAGTCGGCGTCCTCCTGCTTGAGCGAATAGTTCGGCAGGATGTAGCTGACTTTTCCATACAGGCTGTAGTCAAACTGCGCCCGCAGCCGCTCACCGTCGCACATCGTGATGATCTGCGCGGCGTCGAGTGCGATTTTGCAGCCGTGGGAGTAGGCGCGCACAAGCCCCCCTCCCCCGAGCAGAATTCCGCCAAAATAACGGGTCACCACTGCGCAAACATCGGTCAGTCCCTCTTTTTTGAGGACATCAAGTACCGGAATACCGGCCGTTCCCTGTGGTTCCCCGTCGTCGGAATACCGCTCGATCCGCTCCTGTCGGACAATGTATGCGGAGACGTTGTGCGTCGCGTCGCGGTAGCGGGCCTTGACCTCGGCGATGAACGCCTCTGCCTCTGCCTTGGACTGCACCGGACGGATGGTGCCGATAAAGCGGCTCTTTTTCTCCACAAACTCTGCCTGGGCGGGTTGTTTTACGGTAATATAATCCATAAGTTTTATTCCAGAAAAGCATGAAAGCGGTGTAATTCTACACCGCTTGTTGTAATCTTATTATTTGTCGAGATTGTAACGCTTTTTGAATCTATCAACGCGTCCACCAGTATCGACGAGTTTCTGTCTGCCGGTGAAGAACGGGTGGCATTTAGAACAGATTTCAACTTTGATGTCCTTTTTCGTTGAACGAGTTTCGATCACATTGCCGCATGCGCACGTAATGGTCGTCGGCTCATACTTAGGATGAATTCCCTGCTTCATTGTCGGTCACCTCCGAAACGTATCATTTCTATTTTAGAATCCAAGCATTCTTAAAAATACTCTATCGTTTATTAATCATATCACAACGCCTGACAAAAATCAAGCGTTTTTTTAAAAAATAATTTTTGGAAGCGCAATCTCCGCATTTAGGTCGAATGGGGGTGGAGGCGGCGACTCTTGGCCTCATACATCCTTTGGTCGACACACTCCAGGAACGCCTCGGTGTCCCAGCCCGGCCGGTACTGCTCCAACCCAACACTGATGCTGACCTGGAATGGGGGTTGCCCTCCCTTCAAAAAATGGGCGGCGAACCGGCGGCAGAGTTCATCACACCGCCGCTTTGCCTGTGCAAACGGTTGCTGAAAGACGAGGAGGAACTCATCCCCGCCCATCCGGGCGACCCAGCTCTCCCCGCAGTCCACCGCGCAGCGGATGAAATCGCAGAGCACCCGGATGACCTCGTCCCCGGTGCGGTGGCCGTAGCGGTCGTTGACCTGTTTAAACCGGTCGATGTCCACAATTGCAGCGGTGATCTGGCACTCCTCCCGCTCGGCCCTGCGGATCACAAGCGGGAGCTCGTTTTCAATGTACTGCTTGTTGTACAGGCCGGTGAAGCTGTCCCTAATCGCGATTTCGTTGAATTCGAGAATCAGGCTGGTGATGTCGGTATTGTCCTGGTGGAGGATGTCGCTGACCATCATGCTGTCCGTCACATCCCGCGCAAGCTCCAAAGAATACACCTCTTTGTCCGACAAGGTGACTGGGACAGCCCAAATCAGGTGTACCCTGCCTTTCAGGTACTCCATCTTCATAACCTGACGCCCCTGCCCACAGGCTCGTTTGGAGATACAGTTGCGGCAGGGGCGGGTGCGATTCCAGATGTCATAGCAGCGCTGACCGGTTTGAAAAAGCTCATCACCGCGGTACTGAAAGACCTCGTTGGTCTCAGGGTTGACCAGACGGTACAGCTCAAAAATCGTGTCGGTCGGGCACTGCTGCCGCAGGGTTTCCTCCATTTCTTGTATCGCATTCATCCGTTTTCCCCCTGCTCCCCAGTTTAAAACATTTGGTGCCTATTATAGCACAATTGATCCGATCCGGCAAGCCAGCCCCTCAGACGGCAACGGAACACGACAAACCCAATCGTGCTGCGCTTGCCGGTAGACATCTCTTGAATCTTCTGCCGAAGAGAGCGCCTGTTCCACAGTGTGTAGCGACCGATTCACCCGAGTTCCACAGTCCGAATGCCTTCTTGCCCACAAATCAAAACTTTGTGCCGGATTGCCCGTTTCTCGGTTCAGTATCGCTTGGTTGGAGAACCGCTTCTGGGATGGGAGCAAGTCGTTTATGACGTTTCAAAGACAATAAAATTCACCGGCGTAGCCGATGGATTGACAGTTACGCTTGAAAGGCGCTTTTGACAATCTGGCGATTGCGTGCGGATTGTTACTTGCCGTCTGTAATCAGGTTTTGGCATTCTCAAAGTGTTATCTAATCCGAAACCCGATCTCCCTTTTCCTGATTTTAAATCTATCCTGCTCTCTTTTGGCGTTTTTTTCTGTTGTATTCGCATCGTGCCCTCTGCGCCAATAAGATCTGGTTGCATACTTGTACTTCCAGTTGCCATGCCGTTCATCTACGATAGGGCTGCTATATCCTGCGAAACTTCATACACTCATTTTAGGTGATATTTCCACCAACATGTGTAGATGATCTGGGCATCCCTCTGCTTCTATACTTTTACTTGTCTCCAATCACACAGTTCTCTTGGTATTTTTCTAAAACCTTATGGCATTTGCAGTTCCATTTGGCGCCGTTTTTTTATCGAAAGGAGTTTTATTTGGTAGTATTTTTGAACGCTCTTTCATGCCGTCAGCTCAGCCGGGGGCATACAACAAATAAGCCGGCACCCCAAAGTGCCGGCTTATAACGTTGATTTGATCAGCAGACTGATTTTTTGCTTCGCATTGCGCAGTTGGCGGAACGCGGCTCAAACACCCCATCCCACTGCTTGGCGGCAGCTGAGGTGCGACTGAGGCAGTGCTTTTGCATTCCTCAGCCATCACCTGCATCTCCACCCGAGTTCCCGTTGAGGTTGGCCTGCACAAGCGCCTCTAGAAGCCGAGAATGCGTCTGAAATCGGTGTTGAGCTGCTGCTCCACCGCGTCCGCCTCCTCAAAGGTCTTGCCGGTAGCGGTGTAGTACGCTTTGATTTTAGGCTCGGTGCCGGACGGGCGGAGGATGACGCTCGCGCCTCCCTCGAGGCGATACTCGAGCACATCGGATTTGGGAAGCTCAATTGCGCTCTTTTCCCCAGTGAGGAGGTCGGTCGCCTCGGAGAGCTTGTAGTCCGCAAAGTAGACCACCTTGCGCCCGCCGATCTCTTCCGGACGGTTGGCGCGGATGTCCGCCATGACCTGAGCCATCCGCTCCATACCGGTCGCGCCCTCGCACACAAAGCTCGACTGGGTGTGGCGGAAGACGCCGTACTTTTCATACAGGGCGCTCAGCGCGTCGAGAATGCTGATTCCCTGCTGACGGTAAAACGCCGCCATCTCGCAGATGAGCATCGAACCGACCACCGCGTCCTTGTCTCGGACATAACTTCCGGCGAGGTAGCCGTAGCTCTCCTCAAAGCCGAAGATGTAGCGGTCCTGTTCCCCATCCGCCTCGAGCAGGCCGATCTGCTCGCCGATGTATTTAAACCCGGTGAGCACGTTGCGCAGCTCCACGCCGTATTCCGCTGCAATGTGGGTGATGATGTCGGAGGTGACGATCGTTTTGACCCCAACCGGCTGCTTTGGCATGGTGCCGAGTTTGGTGCGCTCCTTGCAGATGTACTCAAACAGCAA
>CBCSOX010000089.1:0-10118 GCA_965141735.1 uncultured Oscillospiraceae bacterium
GCCGTATTCAATGGACTGCTTGCAATATATATCCTAAAACTTCTTTTCCGTTAGGGTATGTTTGTGATAAGAAAAGGGGTTGTCCTTCATGAAGAATACGGAGAAAAAACCTGCCTCTCTCTTCAAATTAATGAAAGCATTTTGGATCTATGAGGCGGTTCTTGTAATACTTTTAATTTTGTTTCCGATTATAAGTAGGTTTGACTATGGTGTTGGCCTTTTCATTTGTTTTCCTATCTATATTCCTATTCTATTCATTGGAGCACCAATTTTATTTGGAATTTGGTTCGGATATAGAACGGAGAAGAAATACTGCGTCCCATTTGGTAAAAAAATAATAATAAGTATTTTAATTTTTATACTAAATTATTTTACCTATTGGATTCCAAACATTGCTTCAAGGCCTTGGGATTATTTCCGAGCGTCATTATACCCTGCGACAGGACTCACCATTTCTTTTATCATTACTTCAATTGTAACATCAGCAATCTATCGCAAAGTAAAAAATAAAGAATAAGAAGTTTCTCCTAATTCTTTTTGCTAATGATTACTTGACATATTTTAAAAATAAATTGATGAAGAGACTGGGACGTACTATGAATAAGTATTTTTTGAAAAAATTTGCTGTCATCCTATTAGCAGGATGTTTCTGTTTTCTCTGCTTCCCTTCCTGCAGACAAAAAGATAACTACCATGGGAAAGGATACACCCAGGAAGAGCTGCTTTCGACTTTCGACTCCCAAAAACAACTCTTTCATGAGATGGTTTCTGTTATCATTGAAAACCAAGCCTTTTGGGAAAACGCCCGCAAATATCAAAACGCTGGCCCTGCTTCCCTAATGTCCCCAAACGACACCTCAAAAATGAACCTTTTTACCCAAACACAACAACAAACACTTAGAAAATTCTTTGATCAAATCCAACCCTATCAAATTTCTTTAGAGAACAAACACACCAGCCAGCAGGACGTCATCATTCATTTTGTGAATAAAAATTATAGTATTGAAGACAATGACGGCTTCACTATAGCCTATTATTTTGGCGATAAGACAGGGGTAATTGGCTATGAATCGAATGATTTTGAAAAATGGATTTCCAATAGAAAAGATACTGAATCAAATTTTATTGTGTTAGAAGATGACTGGTTTCTTTATTACTAAAATCGTAACAACTGGATTTAGAATGACGTCTCCAAGAGCAGCCAGTAAACCCTTTTCAACCGGATCCCTTCAAATCCAACTTCTGGATAATTCGGATATTCAAACTGAAATAACTCATAACCATGTAGTCGGTTGGTGCTTGCGTTCTGAGTGGGTCGTTGAAGATGTAGTGCTTGTCGTCATACCCCGCCAGAAGCAGGCAGTGCAGAGGGGCAATCCAGGTGATTGATTTTCCGTTGTAGGTCCAGGTTTTTCTCTGATAAGGCAGAGCTATGTCGATTCAAAATTGAGCATAGGCTCAATCCTTGTTTTTACACAAAGCAATTGCCAAAATATTCTTTTTGGGATATAATAAGAGAATCATCTATGCAATATAGACACCTATTATTGGAAAAATTAAAAATAAATTGATGAAGAGTATGGAGCGTACTATGGATAAGCATTCTTTCAAAAAATTTGCAGCCATCCTATTAGCAGGTTGTTTTTGTTTTCTTTGCTTTACTTCATGCAAACAAAAGGATGACTATCTATGTGGAACATATAAACAAGAAGAGTTGCTTTTACTCTTTGAATCTCAAAGGTCACTTTTTGATGATGTTGCTAAATTGATGATTGAAAATGATAGTTTTTGGGAAGAAGGACGCAGATACGAGGATGACGCCCATGCTTGGATTATGTCCCCAAACGACAGCAGTAAAATGGATCTGTTTTCAGAAGTACAGCAACAAATACTTAAGGATTTTTTTTATCTAACACGCCCTTATCAAATTTCTTTAAACTACAAATATAGTGCAGAACAGACTATTACCATAACTTATACGAACGAAGATAGAACTGACAGTTATATCATTCAATACTATTGTGGCGATAAAACAGCGCTCAATTTTTATGGCAGAAATGCATACAAGGATTGGATTTCATATTATAAAAATTCTTACCATACCTTTATTGACCTCAATGATGACTGGTCTTTCTATTATGATTCTAAATCATTGGATCATATGAAGGAAACAGAGGAGCAACAGTAAACCTGTTGCTCCTCTGTTTGTGATTGACTTAGGTACCGGGATTCAGAATTATATCTCCAATTTTAGCCAGAAGCCCGTCACTCTCAACCGGTATTCCTTGAAACCCAACTTCTGGATAATCAGGATATTCAGAATTAAAAAGATTAAAACCAAATTCTACCTCTACATGATCATTATGATCATCACCATAATCCGGAGGAACCTGTAACTTGCTATCTGTTAAAGTTCCAAGAGCCGCCACTCCGCCGCCCCAATACAAGGTTACATCGCTGAATCCTGTCGCCCGTCCAGTATAGCCAAACATAATATTTCCCATTTGTTCAGGGTCTTTTAGTTCTCCTTTGTATAGGAATTTTCCATGTAAACCTGGGTATGGTACGTTTGGCAGTGCCTCTTTCCAACGAGCTTCCCGTTTGATATCCCACGCTTTATTGTGGTTCACCTGCCCGTAGAACCAGGAAAAAGAACCCAATTGCATACCTGTGTGTTGTGATACAGATGGGGTGAGCAAACTTGAGATTTCTTGTAACCATTCACAATACTGCTCCCAGGACATGCACCGGTGATCCTCACACTGTGCTTTTGCATTGTGGAAAAGATTGTCCAGGGGGATTGTGTAATCAAGATAATACTCTCCCTGATGGAATACTACCCTTACCCCTGCATCATATTCTTGCTGCGTAATCGTTGGCTTTGCTCTTTCTTTGATCACCATTGCCTGCTTCGAAATGCCGTTGTACGCTAATTCCACAGATTCTTTGCTATAGTAGGTTGGTGCCTGGGTTCTGAGTGGGTCGTTAAAGATGTAATTGTTGTCGTCATACCCTACCAGAAGCAGGCAGTGCAGGGGAGCAATCCAAGTGATTGACTTTCCGTTGTAGGTCCAGGTTTTTCCCTGGTAGGGAGGGGCCATGTCGATTGTTCCCCAAAAGATAACCGGAATATCGTTGTCAATGTATTCCGAACACAGCTCAGGAATGGACATTCCGCTTACATCCAAGGCATAATCTTTTTTTCCTGACAGAATTCGATTCATTGCCTTTTGAATGACCGGTGTATAGCAGCCCCAGCCGCTGGTAAGTCTCGGGTTGCCTCCAAACGTTTCGTTCGGATCAAACGGCCACGGCTTTTTATCTAGGTATTTGTCGATAAAATCATCGACAGAGGTGCTATAGCCCGCATAATTGAGCGCCATGACCGAAGACACGCTTTCGCATCCGGTGGGGTAGCGGCCCAGCTGGGAAATGAATGGGGCCTGGATGATCTTGTGCGGGCCGGACGGGGTGGGCGGGGCGTCGCTGATGCCGTTTTCCTCAAAGATCCGGATTTCGATGCCGTTGATGTTCTGCCCCTTGTTGCCTGCGTAATAGGCGTCGTAGTCGAGCACTCCGCCCAGGCCGTATTTGTTCTGTACGCTGCGCATCCACTCCGGGTCCGCGTTGCTCACCCACGGGATCCAGCTGTCGCCGATGTGCACACGGTACATGACGACAACCCCTGTGGTGAGCTTGACGCCGTCGTTGCGGTAGGCCTTGATGCTCAGCAGCTGGGTCGGCTGTCCCGGGTACCCCGCGTAATCGTTGTAGGCGGTCCCGGTGCTCTTCACGTCGGGGTAATAGCCGGATTTTCCGGCGTTCCACGACTTGTAGACCAGGTAATACGGCTTGCTCGGGTCGGTCTGAATTTTGATTCCGTCGAGTTTTGAGGTGATTACACTGCCGCTGAAGGGCGTCCAGTTGGACAGGCTGTCGTTCATGTAGCTCAGCGACGGGACATACTCTGTTCCGGACAGGTTGCCCACCGGGTTGTTGTTGGTCGTCCCGGTAAACGCCCGGATCTCCACCCCGTCGATGTTCTGGCCCTTGTTGCCGGCATAGGTGCTCACTGTATCGAGCGTTCCGTCGAGGTTGTACTGCCGGAACACGCTCTGCATCCACTCGGGGTCTGCGTTGCTCACCCAGGGAAGCCAGACGCCGGCCACCCGGACCCTGTACATAATCACAACGCCGGAGGTCAGCTTTGTGCCGTCGTTGCTGTGAGCGGTGATGCTCAGCAGCTGAATCGTCTGCCCGGGGTATCCCGCGTAATCGTTGTAGGCGGTCCCTCTGCTGTCGACCACCGGATAATAGGAGGAACGCCCTTCGTTCCAGGACTTGTACTGCAGATAAAACGGCTGGCTGCTGTCGGTCTGGATTTTGATGCCGTCAAGGTCCGACGAGACGACCGACCGGCTGAAGGGGGTCCAGTTGGACAGGCTGTCGGACATATAGCTCAAATTGAGGTTGATTTCAGAACCCGAGAAACTGTCTGAGCCCGCGTTGTAGGAATCGTCCTCAAAAATGCGGATCTCCACGCCGCTGATGTTCTGCCCGGCATTGCCGGCGTACACGCTGTCCACATCGAGGGTTCCGCCCAGGCTGTACTTGTTCTGGGCGTTGTGCATCCACTCGGGGTCCGCGTTGCTCACCCAGGGCAGCCATTCCCCCTCCGCAAAGACGCGGTACATGACAATGACGCCCGAAGTCAGTTTTGTCCCGTCGTTTCGGAACACCTGAATCGCAAGGCGCTGGATTGCCTTTCCCGGATAGCCCGCATAATCGTCCTCCGTGCTCTTGACCGTGGGGTAATAGGAAGAGTTTCCGGCGTTCCACGTCTTGTACAGGAGGTAGTAGTCCTTGCTCGCGCTGGTCTGGATCTTGATGCCGTCCATCTGAGGGGCGAGCGCGCCCTGACTGAACGGGCTCCAGTTCGAGAGGCTTCCCACCATATAGCTCAGCGAAGCGGAGACCTCCCCTCCGGTGAAATCGCCGAGCGACCCCTCTTCATACACCAGGATTTGAACGCCGGTGATGTTCTGGCCCGGGTTTCCGGCATACACGCTGTCAACCGCGAGGGTGCCCCCCAAGTTGTATTTCTGCTGGACGCTGCGCATCCATTCGGGGTCCGCGTTGCTCACCCACGGAATCCATTGATCCCCATTTTTGACCCGGTACATCACGACAACGCCGGAGGTCAGTTTTGTCCCGTCGTTTTTGTACACCTGGATTTGAAGCCTCTGAATCGGTCTGCCGGACAGGCCGGCAAAGTCGTCCTCCGTGCTTGTCACGTAGGGGTAATAGTCGGATCTCCCTTCATTCCAAGTCCGGTATTTTAGATAATACGAACTGTTGGGGTTGGTTTGAATTTTGATCCCATCCATGGTATTCTCGGCCTGGTTGGTAAAAGAGCTCCAGACGCCGTTTTTGAGATAGGAACATTTCACATTTGATACAAGCATACCGCACAATCTCCTCTGGCAGCCATCCTGTGTGTCCCTTTGCCAGCGCAATCGGCTGCGCAACATGGGACACCGTCAAGCGGCAATGGCTGCAATGAAATAACCTGAGCTTTTCTGGAAAAGACAGGAAGGGAACGAAATCGCATCCGGGATGGAAACCCGGCCAACCTTCCCGGCGAAGCCTGCCTGGTTCCCTGCTTTGTCCATCGCTCTCTTCCTGACCAAACTAATGTACCACATCCGGACGTCCCGCAGTTCCTCGCAGTTTGCCTGAAACACCTCGGGACCGCATTGGATTGCCCAGGGAAACCACGGGAAAATGTGCGCTTTTCGTGAACTCAAAACGCCGCAAACAGGGCGTCTCCTGTTGAAGAAGCGCCCTGTTTTTTATGTGTATGATCTGTATCTTGTATTTCATTGATCTGCCCGCAGCAAGATGGATTCACAGATTCCAGACCGATTCGATTGCCAGAGTCTGTTGCAAAAAGGATGGTGCAATTCTAATTGCCGCCAAAATTACTTTAGGTATGTATTATCAGTTTGTTGTGTAGTATACGTATAATATGTATTTTCTTATTTGCCCCCACCGGGCGGATCAGCGGATTGCAAATCGATCCGACCGCCAGGGGATGTTTCGCAACCTCCGTGCCATTTTGACTGCGATCAGATCCCCCGCAGGTATGTTATATTTTTATATTATGTATTATGTGTATGATCTGTATTTTTTTGCAAAAGTTCAAGTGCCTGCAAGCGGCTTTGGTGTGCCTCCACGGCGCGTTGGATTCGGGCGGCGCTGTCCGGGTCGGCGGGGCGGGCTGTTTTGAGCCGAGTGAGCCTGTCCCGCAGCTGGTCAAGCTGCGTCTGAAGCGGAACCGGTTTGAGCAGTCCTTCCCCGTAGATGGCGAGCAGATCGGCCCGCCCCTGTTCAAACAGCAGGGTGTCTCCTGTCATCAGACTGATGCAGGCGAGCGCCTCGAGCAGCAGGGCGCAGGGGTCCTCCCCTCGGGCGATCCCTTTGAGCAGCTGGGTGCGGGCCGCCTCGCTGCGCAGGATGTTGTCCGCCTGTCTCTGCCAGAGGGCGCGCTCCTGCCGCGCCGTCTCCGCCTGCTGCTCGAGTATGGCGTACCGCTTCGCCTCTGCGCCCTCTACAACGCCCTCAGCGGCGTTTTCTGCGTTTCCCTGTAGGTTTTCCTTCTTTTTCGACTCCCCGCCTTGCAGGGGCTGGGAGAGGGCTTCCAACGCGTCGAAGTTGAGCTTATCCATTGTCCCTCAGGTAGTCCGCCATGGCAGACCCCTCCTCCTGAAAAAAATTAAACAGCGGATAGTAGCAAAATTCCACCGTTCCCCCGGTGGGCCCGTTGCGGTTTTTGAGAATTTTCAGCTCGATTTCCCGCGGATCCCTGCGCTTTGCCTCGTCGATGCGGAACCCTTCCGTCCCCGCGCCTTTTGCCTGCAGCCCGATGAGCACGTCGGAGGAGTACTCGATCGCTCCGCTCTCCTTAAACGCCTCCATGGTCACCGCCTGACCATAGTTCTGGCGGTTGAAGCTGCTCACCGCGAGCACTGGGGTCTTGCAGTCCCGGCTGATTCGTTTGAGCTCCAGCACCGCGCGGTCGGTGTTTTGCTTGTCGCTGGCCCGAAGATCCCAGGGGGCGAGCAGCTGGAGGTAGTCGACGAGCACCACCGGGGTGCGCTGGGTGATCCGAATGTGGCGCTCCACCGTCTCGCGCACCTGTGCAGCGCCGATTTCCCCCATCCCCTCGTGGAGAAAAATGCGCCCCGCATAGGAGGAATACGCCTCCACCGCCCGCCGGATGAGGGCGCGCTCCTCGGGGCGGTAGCCGGCATACCGCCGCCCGTCGGTGATCCCCCGGGCGGTTTTGGCGTCCCGCGGGTGCTCGGCGTGAAAGAGGGTGAGCCGGCTCACGCTTTTGGCCATCAGCTCGCTGCGGGCCATCTCGAGGGAAAAGATCAACACATCCTTTCCCGCGCGCGCCACCTGGTCGGCGAGCTGCATCGCAAAGGTGGTTTTTCCAAGGCTGGTGATGGCGCCGATGCAGTACAGCCCTTCGTACAAACCCCCGTCGAGCATCCCGTCCAACTTGGGGAACCCGGTCGGAATGCAGGGGGTGTCCACACTCGCGGCAATCCCGTCGAGAAACTCCTGCAAATGGCTGCCCGCACTGGTGGCCAGGTACTCCTCCCGTTCCCTCTGCCGCTCCAGCTCCTCGAGACCTTCGGCCTGTTCCACCGCACGGAGCAGGGCGGCGCAGAACAGCTCCCGTTGTGCGGTGAGCGCCTCGTTGGCGTCCTTGTATTCCCCTGCGATGTTTGCGCGCACCGTTTTTACCCCGAGCGCGGAAAGCTCCTCCTCCAGGCGGGCAGCCGCTTTTTCCCCTTCCTCGTCGTTGTCCAAGCTGAGGATGAGGGGGCAGGCCGGGGGAGTGACCCGGCAGAGCTTGACAAGCTGCGGGACGTTGGCCGTGCTGCCCAGCCCCACGGCCGCGCCGCCCGCCTCGTAGACGCTCAGCGCATCGAACTCCCCTTCCACGACAAAGACAGGCGTTTCCCCCTTGAGCGCCTCATAGGCAAACAGGGGACTTCCCCCCCGTTTGCGGATGCGGTCGTCTTTGCCCTTGCTGTCGAGGTTGCGGGCGAGGTAGCAGCCCCGTCCGGTGGGCACGATCGCAGCCCGCCACACTGCGGGATTTCCCCCCTCCTGTGTGCGGAAGGCGGGATCGTATCCCAGCCGGAACCGCTCGATGATGCCGGCGGACAGTCCCCGGCGGGCAAAATAGTCGGTCGCTGCCGCTCTGCGGCAGCACGCCTCGAGATAGGGGTCCTCCTGCTGGGGCTCGCTGTGTTTGCGCAGCGTGAAGAAAGAGGGGGTGACGGTGAGGTGGAACAGCTCGTCCGCCTTGCGGAAGATCTGCGCCGGTTCGCTCAGGCTGTAGTCGATCCCGATGAGATCGTAGATGTCGTAGTCCGCGCCGCAGGCAAAGCAGTGCGCTTTGTTGCGGGCCGGATCAAACCGCATGCTCGGATGCCTGTCTTCGTGCTGAGGATTGAGACAGCGAAACGGCTTGTTCAGATCGATCCCTTTGTTTTCGAGATATGCGCCGCATTGGGATTTGACCCATTCCTTTGTTTGTTCCCGGTTCATGGTATTCTCCTTTCCCTGTGTCCTTATATTTATTATAGCATCCGCCCGCTTGTAGGGCGGACGGATGCGTTCCCTTAAATATATTAAATATATGTAAATATATTAGGAAAAAAGGGGGGCGAAAAAGCCCGGAATTTCGGGGGTTCACAGACTCGTCACCTCATTGCCACCCCCCGTAAACCTCATCGCCACCCCCTCCCCAACCTCACTGTCACCCCCCGCAGACCTCACCGCTACCCCCCTTTTTTTAGGTGCCACCCGCAGAAAAAAGCCCCCTGCTCCAAATGGAGCAGGGGGCTTTTCCGTTTTTTCAACCGTGATTATGTGTTAAAATACGACGCGTGGACGTAGCCGATATGATCGCCGGCCCTCACAGCGAGCCAATCTCCCCGGTGTTCGAGAATCTCGACTGTGTCGCCGGCGTTGAGCAGCCGGATGATGTTGGCGCTGTCGGATGTGTCGGGCTGGGTGCGCACCCGCACGCTGTTCGCGGTGCAGGAGGCGGTTGCAAGCGCCCCGCAGGGCGGGTCTGTCTGAATGTAGTCTGTGCTGACATACCCGTAATGCTCGCCCGCGCGGACTATGGTCCACGCAGCGTCCCGCGCAAGCACCGTGACTTCGTTGCCGGCGTTGAGCATGCGCAGCACGGCGTGGTTGCCCATGGCCGGGAGATAGTGGACATAGACGCTGTCGGCGCTGCACACTCCGCGCCTCGGCTGGAGGGCGGGGGAGTCCGGCGGTGCGGTGTGGGCGGCATAGTCCTTGTAGCACCAGTCGAGGTCGCAGTTTCCGCTGATGCCGGCAATCTGCGCGCGGCTGGTGCACTGCCAAATGCCGTGCGGCTTGTCATAATCAGTGGCGGTCACGTAGTGGGCGAGCCAGAGTTCGTAGCGGCTGATCCTGCTGTCAATCAGTTTGTTCTGCAGCCAGTACTTGTTGGCGTACACCATCGGGAGGAAGCCCGCCGCGGCGATCCGGTCGCAGAAGGTCTCTGTGATCGATGTCAGCAGCTCGGGGGAGAGGCCGATTTGGGAGTTGTCCTCGATGTCAAACGCCGCGGGGTAATCGAGGGTGTGTGGGGAAAGCCAGCTCAGGAACAGCTCGGCCTCCCGGCGGGCGTCGTCCACGTTTTTGGCGTAGCTGTAATGATACGCCCCAATATGGATGCCCGCGGCCTGTGCGCCCCGCACATTCTGGTCAAAAGTTGGGTCTTTCTGGTGATCATACATTCCGTAGCCCGCCCGGATCATCGCGAATTCCACACCATCCCTTTTGACCGCCGGCCAGTCAATCCGGCCTTGGTATTTGGATACGTCAATGCCTTTTTTCTTCATTGGTGTCCTCCCATTTTTCAGCTCCGTCCCGGCTTTCCTGCCCTGTTTTGTCCCGCAGCTGGAGCAGCGCGTTTTTGAGCGGCGCTGGGATGGGGACGAACACCGCCGCGTTCTCGAGCAGGCTGAGCCCTTCGTTGGCGATAAAAAAGATCAGCA
>CBCSOX010000090.1:0-10115 GCA_965141735.1 uncultured Oscillospiraceae bacterium
AAATTAACATTTACCTGGTTTGACATCCCAGTTAGGAGGTAAGAACAATGGCAGTGGAAAAAATTCTCGTGGTTGATGATGATAAAAATATTTGCGAACTGCTCAGACTGTATTTAGAAAAAGAAGGGTACGGCGTCATCCTCTCGCACGACGGCGAGGAAGCGCTGGTGAAATTTAACGCCCTCAAGCCGGACTTTGTGCTGCTCGACGTGATGCTGCCCGGCCTCGACGGCTGGCAGGTCTGCCGTGAAATCCGCAAAAAATCCAACGTTCCGGTGATCATGCTCACCGCAAAGGGAGAGACCTTTGACAAGGTGCTCGGCCTCGAGCTCGGCGCGGACGACTATGTGGTCAAGCCGTTTGACACCAAGGAAATCATCGCCCGCATCAAGGCGATTCACCGCCGCCTCGGCCAATCCAACCAGCAGGCGGAGGTCAAAGAGGTGGTATACGACAAGCTCGTGGTCAACATGACCCGCTATGAGCTCAAAGTCGACGGCAAGGTGGTCGACACCCCGCCCAAAGAGCTCGAGCTGCTCTTTCACCTCGCCTCCACCCCCAACCGCGTCTACACCCGCGACCAGCTTCTCGACGAAGTGTGGGGCTTTGAGTACTACGGCGACTCGCGCACCATCGACGTACACGTCAAGCGGCTGCGCGAAAAGCTTGAAGGCGTCTCGGACAAATGGGCGCTCAAAACCGTTTGGGGAGTCGGCTACAAGTTTGAGGTAAACGAATAATCCAGCAATTTGAGCATGAACGCCCTTCATGCTCAATTTTTTTAAGGAATGGGTACTGACATGAAAAAAAGCCTGTTTGCAAAATATTTCACCATCTGTATGTCGGTGATCATTGTGAGCATCACCTTTCTCGGCGCAATGATGCTGATTTTCTCCTCCCAGTATTTCCGCAACGATCAATTCAAACGCCTGGAGGACAGCGTGCAGTACGCCGCCGAGCTCACGGTGCTCCCCTCCAACACCCAAAAGAACAACGACGGGAGCTACACCCTGAGCGAATCGGTTGGGAGTTCCTACCGGATGCTCTCCCGCACCAACGACGCGCTCTACTTTCTGACCGACACGAGCGGTGCCCTCGTCGCCTGCTCGGAGGGCAAGCGGTGCATTCACTCCGCGCCCTACACCGTCCCAGTTGAAATCCGCCAAAAGACCACCGAAGGGGTGTACAAGGAAACCGGAACCTTTGCAAAGCTCTACAAAAATGATTACTACACTGTCGGGGTGCCGATCACCATCGACGGGCAGACCATCGGCTACCTCTACGCCTCCTCCCCCTCCAAAAACCTGAGCATTTTTCTCTCGGAAATCTTTAATATGTTCATCATCTCCTCCGGGGTAGTGCTCTTCCTCGCGTTCGCCATCATCTTTGTGGTGACCTCTCAGATGGTCAAGCCGCTCAAGGACATGTCCAAGGCAGCCAAGCAGTACGGAGAGGGAGATTTCTCCCGCCGGGTGCAGATTGACCGCAACGACGAGATCGGGGAGCTCGCCTCTGCGCTCAACACCATGGCGGACGACCTGTCCATCATCGAGAATTCCCGCCGCAGCTTTACCGCGAACGTCTCGCACGAGCTCAAAACCCCGATGACCACCATCGGCGGGTTCATCGACGGCATCCTCGACGGCACCATCCCCGAAAAAGAACACAAAAAATACCTGCGCATTGTCTCGGATGAGGTCAAGCGGCTCGCTCGGCTGGTGCGCTCGATGCTCAACCTCTCCAAAATTGAGGCGGGGGAGATGACGATCAAATGCACCTCGTTCAACATGATCGAGACGATTGCGCAGACGCTGTTTAGCTTTGAACAGGTGATCAACGGCAAACAGCTCGAAATCCGCGGGCTCGACGAGGTGGGCGATATCTGGATAGAGGCGGACGAGGACCTCATCCACCAGGTGATCTACAACCTCATGGACAACGCGATTAAATTTGTCAACGAAGGGGGCTATATTGAATTCTCCTTCCAGACCATTGGGCGCAAGACGCAGATTGGAATCAAAAACAGCGGCAACGGCCTGTCCAAACAGGAGATGAATAAGGTCTTTGACCGCTTCTACAAGACGGACAAGTCGAGAGGCCTTGACAAAAACGGCGTGGGCCTCGGGCTGTACATTGTGCGCACGGTTATCAATCTGCACGACGGGGAGATCAAGGTGCGCAGCAAGGAAGGGGAGTACACCGAATTTGTCATCACCCTCAGCACCGGCAAGCCCCCATCCAAAAATCGCAAACCGCTGGCTGACAAGTAATAGAGACGGCGATTACAGTATATTTACTGCGAATTTACCGCAGTTTCACAATTTTGCTGTAAACTGTATCGTAAGTACTAGAAGAGGGGGGTTTGTCTATGGACGAATTATATCCAAACGGCAATCAGCATCCGGACGATTCGAATGAACAGGACAGCAACGGGCAAGCAGGGCAGCCGCAACAGCCCTCCGACCCAGCGTACACCGGACAGCCGAACCAAAATCAAAATTCATATTTTCACCCGGATGGCTCGTTTCTCGGGCAGACGCCGCCTCCTTACCAGCAGGCAGAACCGGAACCCGAGGACGAAATTTACGAGTGGAATTTTTCCGACTATGAAAAACTCAACCAACAGACGGCAACGGAAAAACCGCGCCACAGCAAAGGGCTCGTGGTGCTCGCCGTCTCCCTCTGTCTGCTGCTCATCGTTGTCATCATGATGTTTGCGCTCTATGTGGCGTTTAAAGAGAACCGGATTGAGAACCTCCCGCAGCAGGGGGGACAGCAGCAGATTCAGGAAGGCCCCAACCTCAAGATCAGCGACTCCCCGAGTGAAGCCTCTGAGGACGGCGTATCGGACGACGGCCTGTCCACTGCAAGCATCGCGAACAACGTCACCCCTTCCGTGGTAGGCATTCAGACCTACACCAAGAGCCTCGATTATGAGGCGGCGGGGGAGGGGTCCGGCGTGATCATGAGCGAGGATGGATTTATCATCACCAACGCCCATGTACTCACCGATGACAACGGTTTTCAAGTGGCTGCGGTCAACGTGGTGCTCAACAATGGAACCGAGTACGAGGCAAGCATCATCGGTGTCGACACCAAAACCGACCTTGCGGTGATCCGCATTGAAGCGACCGGCCTGATCTGCGCGGAGTTTGGAAACTCTGACCAGGTGCAGGTGGGGGAGCGGGTGGTTGCAATCGGCAACCCGGGCGGCATCGAATTCATGGGCTCAGTCAGCCAGGGCATTGTGAGCGGGCTCAACCGCACCCTCAAGATGTCCTCCGGGCTCAACATGAACCTCATTCAGACCGACGCGGCGATCAACCCGGGCAACTCAGGCGGTGCACTGGTCAACCGGTACGGGCAGGTCATCGGCATCAACTCGGCCAAAATCGTGGGGACCGACTATGAGGGCATCGGGTTTGCAATCCCGATGAACGACGCAAAGCCGATCATCGACGACTTGACCAAATACGGCTATGTGCAGAACCGGGTGAAGATCGGCATCAAATACCGTCAGATCGACGAAGCGCTCGCGAAGGCCAAAAACTCCCCGACCGGGTTGTACATCGTGAGCGTGGACACAAACTCGGACGCCGCTTCCAAAGGCCTGCGGGAAGGGGACATCATCACAAAGGTCGACGGCAAGGACATCGAGAACACCCAGACACTGCTTGACATCCTGGACACCAAAAAGGTGGGCGACAGCATTAAGATCACCGTTTACCGGGTGTCGAGCACCAACCGGACTTCTACCTTTGAAATCAGCGTTCTCCTTTCAGAGGATAAGGGCACCCTTGCAAAGGCGCCCGCTGTCACAACCAAATCAGAGAATTGAGCTGGACTCAGCAGTTCCGTTCCTCCGGATAATTCCGGGGGAACTTTTTTCTTGCAAAACAGGATAGATTGCGTTACAATAAGAGAACTGTCCGAAAAGCGCGAATTGCGGCCGCCAATCCGCAAAAGGCTTGTATCCACTCAATGGGTTGCGACTCTGCGCAAAAAATTTTTGAGTGTTCGTATCCCTACAGCCACCAGCCCACCTACGAATCGAAAAAATAAAATGGAGGAAGTATGGAACAGATCAGACAAAACAAAATGGGCATTGCCCCAATTCCAAAACTCATTGTATCAATGTCTCTGCCGGCAATGTTTTCAATGCTGGTACAGGCGCTTTACAACATCATTGACAGCATGTTCGTCGCCCAGCTCGGCGAATCTGCCCTGACCTCGGTTTCGCTCGCATTTCCCGTCCAGACGCTCATGATCGCAGTGGCAGTCGGCACGGGAATCGGCATCAACTCCCTCGTCTCCCGCCGCCTCGGGGAACGCCGCCGGGAAGAGGCGAGCCGAGCAGCTACCCACGGGCTGCTGCTCGCGATCTTCAGTTCGCTGGTGTTTGCCCTGCTCGGGCTCACACTCACCCAGACTTTTTTCCAAGCCTTTACCGACAATCAGACCGTTTTGCAGATGGGCTGTGATTACACCTACGTTGTCACTATCTTTTCATTCGGCATGATGATTGAAATCGGCCTGGAAAAGACACTGCAGGCAACCGGAAATATGATCTACCCGATGCTGTTCCAGCTCTCGGGTGCAGTGATCAACATCATCCTCGACCCAATCTTTATCTTCGGAAAATTTGGTGTACCCGCCCTTGGGGTGCGCGGCGCGGCGGTGGCGACTGTCATCGGTCAAATCGCCTCGATGGTCTTTGCAGTGGTTGTGATCATTGTCAAAAAGCATGAAGTGCACATTTCCTTGCGCAATTTTAAGTTTAAATGGCGCACGGTCAAGGAAATCTATGCAGTCGGTTTCCCATCCATTATCATGCAGTCGATCATGGCGTTTCTCGTCACCATGCTCAACACCATTCTCATCTCCTTTTCAGAAGCCGCTGTCTCGGTGCTCGGCGTCTACTACAAACTGCAGTCCTTTGTCTTTATGCCGGTGTTTGGGCTGACCCACGGCGTGCTGCCAATTATCGGCTACAACTATGGGGCGGGAAACAAGAAACGCCTCCTCTCCGCCCTCCGGCTCGGCACCCTGATTGCAGCCTGCATCATGACGGTAGGCACCATCCTGTTCTTGGCGATTCCCGATAAACTGCTCATGATTTTCAACGCCTCTCCCCAGATGCTTGAGATCGGTGTGCCCGCGTTGCGCATCATCAGCATCTGCTTTATCCCAGCCGCAGTGGATATTTTGTTCTCCACCTTTTTCCAAGGGGTTGGCATGGGCTTTAAGAGCCTGATTGTCTCGGTGATGCGCCAGCTGGTGGTTATCCTGCCGGCAGCCTTCCTGCTCTCTAAGATCGGCTTGGGCTACACCTGGTATGCCTTCCCCATCGCGGAAGTCGCTTCGTTGGTACTCGGCGGCATCTTCTTCTATACGACCTATCGCAGCAAAATAAGCAACCTTCGTCCAATCGGCGATTAAAGCCCTGCAACTGCTCTTTCTAAACGAGCTCTTGCCCGGGATAAAGATTTCAGAGGGTCTGGTGAACTGTGTGGGCCATCCGTAAAATGCGTCTTTTTCACAACCATATCAGCCACAACCCTCGGCGCAGAAAGCAAACCCATCCGCTGCGGTCAAGCATTTCGCTGGGAGACACCGAAAATTTTTTGGGAAATACCGATTCAAATCGGTATTTCCCAAGAAATGATGGCCCGAGATTTTCCCCTGACTCCCCACCCTGTTGCCTTGTATGGGATTTTGGCCCCAGCGATCCAAAGCAAATTTAGCGCCAATGCTTGCTTCAACAAGTTTCCTGACAGAATTTGTCCGTGCGCATGCAAAAAGATGCGATACACGTAAAGTTGCTAAAAAGGAGCATGAATATGGATGTTACTGTCCGCAAGTTGACAGGCCAAGAAATCGAAACAGCGCTCACATTGGCATGGGAAGTATTCCAAGAGTTTGAGGCCCCTGATTACAGTGATCAAGGGGTCAAAGAATTCTATCACAGCATCCAGCAACCGCACTGGCTCAGCCTGTTGCAGATGGTTGGCGCTTATGAGCAAGACAAACTAGTTGGAATCATTGCCACCCGAAATTGTGGAAGCCATATTGCACTGCTTTTTGT
Source organism: uncultured Oscillospiraceae bacterium (assembly GCA_965141735.1). Lineage (GTDB taxonomy): Bacteria > Bacillota > Clostridia > Oscillospirales > Ruminococcaceae > Massilioclostridium. The sequence continues at coordinate 6,086 of CBCSOX010000090.1, forward strand.
AAAAGGTTCTTATCACAAAATGGGAATAGGCCGAAAACTTTTTGAAGCACTGCTCAAAGACAGCCCTACTGATACAATCACTGTAAATGCATCGCCGTTTGCAGTTGCTGTTTATCATAAACTGGGTTTTCAAGATTCAGACAAGGAACAAGTTTTCAATGGAATCCGGTATATCCCTATGAGAATGCACCGGTCCTGTCCCTGAGTTGTATCATCGGGCCTTCCAAGCGATACAACTCAATACTTCGTGCAGAAAGCAGACTAAGTGTATAAACCGGGGGATTTTAAACATGATCGAAAAGCACATGGCTGAAAAACAATTTGATTTCATTCACGAACAAGATAAAATTTTTATAATAGAATTTACCAAAGCTCTTGAAAAAATAGGGTTTACTTATGGCGGTGAGATCGGAAGTGGTTACTGCTGGGGAAAGTACATGCTTATTTTCAGAAAGGCGAATGTGAAATCTAAAAACGTCGTGGCGCGCATTTATATCAAAGAGGATTCTATCGTCCTTCGATTGTTTCTTCACCATGTCACAAAACATGCCGCTTTTATATGTGTTTCCCCTGAGCACATACAAACCGCTTTTACAGGTGAATATGGAACATGCAAGCACTGTAAGGGAGATGCCTGTCGATTCCGGAAGGATTACGAGATCGATGGCGTAAAATACGAAAAATGCAATGGAACCACATTTGAGTTTTGGAATCCGAAGCTTGAGAATCTTGCAGACTATCTTGCTCTATTTCAAGAGTTTTATCCTCTCCCAAAGAGATAAGAGGCTTTCAATTAGAGGACGCGGGGCAGAGGATCTGTTTCCCTGGAAATAAGGCGAAAATTAAAGCCATTTTTTAAAAGTCACAAGCAGGGTTTCATGGAAAAGGGCAAAAATCTGGAACAACGCATGCCCCTGCGATCAGGCTGCTTCTGGCTGTGTTTTCGAACCATCCTTGCCCATTTCCAACATAAGATGGGATAGCTTTTTCCCGGGGTGGTTTTGTGAAACGACAACCTCGGGACAAGATTCCAAAAACTGTTTTGCTGCTAAGACTGCCCTATCATTCGTATTAAAATACGTGAAAACACAATTTTATCGGCAGGCCGGACAAGGGCTTGCTGATTTTTTATTCTATAGCAGCTGGCTTTATCGAAATCAATTGACTGTATCAATATATCGAAACAACAACTCTTTTTCCTGAAATCACTTACAAAAGGCCCTTGTTATGCACTCCATCGGTGAATCTGCGCATCAGGTTCAGCCTGCTTGCCAGCAAATCAATCTAACTGGTACCTTTTGGGGCCAATGAGTTGAGAATCATTCTTTCCAAAATCAATTTAGAGATGCCTTATCGATCTGTAAAAAACTTTTTACTGTTTTCATTTCAAAACTGAATAAATCGAATTTCTGCGGAAAAAATAGCGAAAGAGCTTGACAAATCAGATTTTATATAGTATAATATTTCTACCGAAGGCTGTGGATGATTTTTTTGCTGAAAAAGAAATTTTCTCTTGACAAAAAAGCAAAAATCGTGTAGTATATTAACTGCTCGTTGTTTTTTGATATGGCGATATAGCTCAGTTGGCTAGAGCATGCGGTTCATACCCGCAGTGTCATTGGTTCAAATCCAATTATCGCTACCAGATGGTCCGTTGGTCAAGTGGTTAAGACTCCGCCCTTTCACGGCGGCATCACGAGTTCAAATCTCGTACGGATCACCAAAAACACTCTTTCCTTAAGGAAAGAGTGTTTTTTTGTTTGGTTTTGCGTTCAGTTCATCCAGGTCCAGATTCTTGTTTTTAAGAAAACGTCTTGACAATGTCTGGGGTTTGCGGTATTCTAGTTTTAGAAAATAAGATTGGAGTTGAAAAGATGCGTCATTTTTCTTGCTAATGAATAAAAAGGTGCAGTGACCGCAGGGAGAGCCCTGTGTGTTTTGTTGCGCTTTCGGCAAGAAAGTGATCTGTTTTTTTGACTCAAATTCAGACATCTCCCTCTATGGCAGGGGGACGCTGTCCTGATATTTTTGAGCTGTAAGAAGGTGCTTTCTTGCAGCTCATTTTGATTTTAGGAGGCGGCGCAATTGTCTATGATTTCGATCAGCCATCTTTCATTCTGTTATGATGGCAGTTTTGATCCAATTTTTGAAGATGTTTCGATTCAGCTTGACACCGATTGGAAACTCGGTTTTATCGGGCGCAACGGCAGGGGAAAAACGACCTTGTTAAAGCTGCTGCTGGGCGGACTCTCATACAGTGGAACCATTCATTCCTCTGTCCAATTCGATTATTTTCCATTTGAAGTGACCGATGCAAGCCTTGACACGCTTTCGGTAATTGAGGAAATAGCGGACGGACTTCCCCTCTGGCAGATCCAGCGGGAACTTTCCCTTCTCCAGGTGGACAGCGGGGTGCTCTACCGGCCGTTTGATACCCTGAGCAACGGGGAACGCTCCAAGATGATGCTTGCAGCGCTGTTTTTAAAGGAGAACCATTTTCTGCTCATCGATGAACCCACCAACCACCTTGATTCCGAGGCGAGGCAAGCGGTCAGCCGCTATCTCAAGGGCAAATCAGGCTTTATTCTTGTATCGCATGACCGCACATTTCTGGATGGCTGCATTGACCATGTGCTGTCGATCAACCGGCTCAACATTGAACTGCAAAAGGGAAATTATTCATCCTGGCAGAAAAATAAGGAGCTGCGGGATGAATTTGAACGAAATCAAAACAAAAAACTCAAACAAGAGATTCAGAATCTGAACGAAGCGGCCCGGCGGACGTCGACCTGGTCGGACCAGGTTGAAAAGACGAAAAAAGGAACCCGAAATTCCGGTTTGCGGCCCGACCGCGGATTTATTGGGCACAAGGCAGCAAAGATGATGAAACGCTCCAAAGCAATCGAGGCGCGCAGGGAACAAGCTGCTGAGAAAAAATCGCATTTGCTCAAAAACATTGACCTCGCACAGGATCTTAAACTCTGTCCGTTGACTTTTCCCAAAGAGATTATGGTAGATGCTGATGGGATTTCAGTGAATTACGGGGAGAGAACGGTGTGCGGACCGCTCGAGTTTGAAATCCGGAGGGGAGACCGGGTCGCCCTTCAGGGGAAAAACGGATCTGGTAAAACAAGCCTGATCAAGCTCATCCTGGGGCAAGACATTCCACACAGCGGCTCGATCAGGGTTGCAAATAATCTTATCATTTCCTACGTGTCACAGGATACGTCGTTTTTGCAGGGGAGTCTCAAAGAATTTGTGTTGGAACGCGGCCTGGATGAGACACTGTTCAAGGCCATTCTGCGCAAGTTGGACTTTAGCCGCACACAATTTGAGAAAAAAATGCAGGATTACAGCGAAGGACAGAAGAAAAAGGTGCTGCTCGCGGCGAGCCTGACCCAGCCCGCGCATCTCTACCTATGGGATGAACCCCTCAATTATATTGATCTTCTCTCCCGCATCCAGATTGAGGATCTGCTTCTCTCCTTTGAGCCGACGATGCTGTTTGTTGAACACGACAGTTGTTTTACAGAGAAGATTGCCAACAGGATCATCCCCCTTGAAAGGCCGGTTTAAAAACCTCGATGGGGGCATTGCTCTGTGGGAACTGCTTTGCTGGGAAACACCCTGAGTCGTCCGATACATCGGCTGTAATGCCCCTGAGAGACACAGAGGGGGAAAGAAGTATCGCCACAGGACTTGACAATAGCCTGCAATATAAGTCATACGTTGCGTAATTTTAATATCCACACAGATTCTAAAAGGGCGAGCAAGGAGAGGCCTGCTGAGTCAAACGTTGCGGTGTATGGGCAGTTCCTGAGTCCTAACCAGGCAAGAGCGTGATCTTCTCTCTGCTGCACACAATTCCAAATAATTTGCCTGAGACGGGCATAGGGCGAACTTCTGATCCCATATTGAAACAAAAAAATGACCCGGTTCACTACACAGAAAACCGGGTCCTTTTTAGTTTAAAGTAGCAGAAATTTGTCTGCTTTTTTCCATCAATTGCTAGAAGAATTATCCGTTAACC
>CBCSOX010000091.1:0-10055 GCA_965141735.1 uncultured Oscillospiraceae bacterium
GTATACTAAAATTCCCATGCCCCGGGTGGAGTGGGACAAGCAGAGCATGCGGTTTGCCCTCTGCTTTCTCCCTTTGGTCGGCGGGGTGGTCGGCGCAGCCCAGGCGGGCTGGTGGTTTGCGGCAAATGCCCTCGGCGTGCAGCCGCTGCTGTACGCGAGCATCGCCGTGGCGCTTCCCATCCTGCTCACGGGCGGGATCCACTTGGACGGACTCATCGACACGAGCGATGCGCGCGCCTCCTACGGTGATCCCGACAAGAAACGAGCGATCCTGGACGACCCACACACCGGGGCATTCGGGGTGATTCACTGTGCGGTCTATCTGATTCTGCAGCTCGGCCTGTTTGTCCAGTTCTACGCAGGAGGCTCTTCGGTTTGGATGCTTGCCCTGGGTTATCCGCTCTCCCGCAGCATCGCGGGGCTGGCAATCCTTGTGATGCGCAGCTCCAAGCAGGAGGGGCTGGTGCACACCTTTGTGGGATTCTCGCAAAAAACAATTTCAGTTACAGCTGTCTCAGTGTTTTGTGTTGCCTGCACACTCGCTATGTTTTGGCTGTCGCCGCTCTGCACTGGACTCCTTCTGATCGGGCAGGGGCTGCTTCTGCTGTGGTGGCAGCGAATGGCCCGCAGCCAATTCGGGGGCGTCAGCGGTGATCTCGCGGGCTATTTGGTGCAGCTGTCCGAGCTTGTGACGCTGGGCGCGGCTGTGCTGTACAGTTTTCTTTAGAGGAGGTTCGGTCAGATGATTCATCTCATTGTGGGGGGAGCGGCGCAGGGAAAGCTCGCGTATGCGCTTTCCTGTTACGGCCTGACAGAACAGGCAGTCAGCGAGGAGAACCTGGACGGCCCCATTGTCAACCGCCTGCAGGAATGGGTCCGCAATCTTCTTGCGCAGAAGGCTGATCCGGTTGCTGGTATCGCTGAACTGGTGGAGGGGCGTGACTTAGTCATACTCTGCGATGAGGTGGGATGCGGCGTTGTCCCCACTGACCCTGTGCAGCGGGAGTGGCGGGAAGCGGTTGGCCGCGTCTGCTGCGCCCTCGCTCAGAAAGCGGTGTATGTTGATCGGGTGCAGTGCGGGATTGCCACCCGCATCAAGGGGGGACCGGGATGCCTGCCTTTGTGCTGATTCGCCATGGCAAGACAGAGGGGAATCTCCAAAAGCGCTACATCGGGCGGACCGATGAGCCCCTTTGCCCTGAGGGGGAAAACGAGATGATTCAAAAGCGTGCGCTTTACCCCGCCGTCCAGCTCGTTTATTCGAGCCCCCTGCTGCGCTGCCGCCAGACTGCTGAGATCCTTTACCCGCAGGTTCCTCTGCGCATTGCAGAGGACCTTCGGGAAACTGACTTCGGTGCGTTTGAAGGCAAAAACTATCAAGAGCTCAAGTGCCATCCAGCCTACCAGGCCTTTCTCGACAGCGGGGGACAGACCTCTTTCCTAGGCGGAGAGGAACCGGCTGCCTTTAAAGCGCGCTGCCGGCGGGCATTTTCTCGGATTGTGCAGGAAGAGACGGAGGAGCAGACGGTGGCCATTGTCTGCCACGGCGGCACGGTGATGGCGATCCTCGAGGCGTTTTGTCTGCCCAAGCGGGATTTTTACAGCTATCAGGTGGACAATGGCTGCGGTTTTGTTCTCCGGCCGATCGGAGAAGGATTATTTGAAATTGAGACAGAGATAGGATGAACCAAAATGGAAGTTGTTTGCGCTGTTCTCGCCGGATTTTTGCTGGACTGCCTGTTCGGTGACCCCCACTGGCTGCCCCACCCGGTCTGTCTGATGGGCAGCGCGTATGCAAGGGGGGAGAAACTCCTGCGCAGGCTGTTCCCCAAAACGCATTGCGGTGCGTTTTGGGGAGGGGCCCTGCTCTGCGTCCTGGTTGTCGTTTTGTCGTTTTGTATTCCCTGGCTGATCCTCTGGCTGGCGGGGTTGGTCAGCCGGTGGCTGGCGTTCGCCCTGCACTGCCTATTTTGCTATCAAATTCTGGCGGCGCGCTCGCTGCGGGATGAGAGCCGCAAGGTGTATCTCCCGCTCAAGCAGGGGAATTTGCCTGAGGCCCGCAGGATGCTCAGTTATATTGTGGGACGGGACACCGGGTCTCTCAATGAAGAACAGATTGCCAAGGCGGCGGTGGAAACGGTTGCGGAGAACACCTCGGATGGGGTGATCGCCCCGCTGCTCTTTTTGCTGCTCGGCGGCGCACCGCTCGGCTTTGCCTACAAGGCGGTTAACACCGCTGACTCGATGATTGGCTACAAAAACGACCGCTATCTGTATTTCGGGCGGTTTGCGGCACGCCTTGACGACCTCTGCAACTGGATTCCCGCCCGTCTAAGCGGCCTTTTTATGGCGCTGTCCGCCTTTTGTATCGGCCTGGACGGCAAAAACGCGCTGCGCATCTATCGCCGCGACCGGCGCAACCACGCGAGCCCCAACAGCGCGCAGACTGAATCCGCCTGCGCGGGGGCGCTGAACATCCAGCTCGCGGGGGATGCCTCTTACTTTGGAAAAACAGTTCATAAGCCGACAATCGGCGACCCCGTCCGCAGGGCGGAGCCGGAGGATATCCTCCGCGCCCACCGACTGCTCTACGGGACTTCGCTGCTCTGCCTGCTTGTCTTTTGCGGGATTCGATCCCTTTTCATCTTACTTTGACAGGAGGTTTTTACGTTGAACAAGATTATTCATGGGGGAGAGATTTACACCGATCGGGGCATTCCGCCCGAACAACTCATCGATTTTTCCGCCAGTCTCAACCCGCTCGGTATGCCGCACAGCGTCCGTCAGGCGCTCTCCGACATCGCCCGCACCCGCCCCTGCTACCCCGACCCCCTCTGCCGGGAGCTCAAATACCGCCTGTCCGCCTATGAGTCGATGCCGGTCGAATATTTTTTCTGTGGCAACGGCGCTGCGGAGATCATCTACCGGCTGGTCAGCGCGGTCCGGCCCAAAAAGGCGGGTGTGCTCGCCCCGACCTTTTCTGAGTACGAGCGGGCGCTCGATGCGGCGGAGTGCGAAGTGGTGCGGTTTGAACTTGCGGAGTACAACGACTTTGAACTGACTGACCAAATCCTCCCTTACATCACAGAGGATATGGACATGCTCTTTCTCTGCAACCCAAACAACCCGACCGGGCGGATCACTTCATTTGAACTGATGCAGCAGATCGCCGAGCGGTGTGAGCAGACCGGCTGTCTGCTCGTTGTAGACGAGTGTTTTCTCGACTTTATCGAGGGTGCGCGCTCGATGACCCAGCTTCTCTGGGGCAACAAACACCTTGTCGTCCTCAAGGCGTTCACCAAGATCTTCGCGATGGCGGGCATCCGGCTCGGCTACTGTCTTTGCTCTGACTCCGCGCTCATCGCCCGACTCGAACGGGCGGGGGACCCCTGGAATGTGTCGGTGCCGGCTCAGCAGTGCGGCATTGCGGCCACCAAGGAGAAGGAGTTTGTGCAGCAGACCAGGGAGTTCGTCCGGCAGGAGCGGGAGTATCTCTCCTCCGAGCTGCGGGTCATCGGCTTCCGGGTGTACGAGAGCGCGGCCAACTACCTGATGTTCCGCTGTGACGATCCTAAGCTCGGTTCGCGGCTGCTCAAATACGGCATCCTCATCCGCAGCTGTGCCGACTATGTCGGACTCGACGAATACGACTACCGGATCGGGGTCAAAACCCACGAGCACAACACCGCCCTCACCCACGCGCTGCTCGCCATCCGTTTTGGGGAATAGGTATGGCAAAGGCGATTATGGTGCAGGGCACGGCGTCCAACGCGGGCAAGAGCGTGCTCGCCGCAGCTCTTTGCCGCATTTTTCACCAGGACGGCTACCGCGCCGCCCCGTTCAAATCCCAGAACATGGCGCTCAATTCGTTTGTCACCGCCGACGGCCTCGAGATGGGGCGGGCGCAGGTAATGCAGGCAGAGGCCGCGGGAATCGTCCCCGACGTGCGGATGAACCCAGTGCTGCTCAAACCCACGAGCGAGATGGGCTCTCAGGTGATTGTCTGCGGGGAGGTTGTCGGGGAGATGCAGGCGCAGCACTACTACGCCTACCGCCGTCAGGTGATCCCCCGCATCCGGCAAGCGTATGACAGCCTCGCCGCAGAACACGACATCCTCGTTCTCGAAGGGGCGGGAAGTCCGGCGGAGATCAACCTCAAAAAAGAGGATATTGTCAACATGGGGCTGGCCAAACTGGCGCAGGCCCCTGTTCTGCTTGTCGGGGACATCGATCGCGGCGGGGTGTTCGCCTCGCTTGCGGGGACGCTGCTGCTGCTCGAACCGGAGGAACGGGCGCTCGTCAAAGGGCTTATCATCAACAAATTTCGCGGGGATCTCGAGCTGCTCCGGCCGGGGCTCGAGGAGATCGAGCGGATCACTGGGGTTCCGGTGCTCGGGGTAATCCCCTATGAGCCACTTGACCTCGACGATGAGGACAGCCTGAGTGAACGCCTTTCCTCCATAGGGCGGGGGCTGGTGGACATCGTGGTGATCCGGCTGCCCCACATCTCCAACTTTACCGATTTCAGCTCGCTTTCCCGCATCCCCCAGGTGGGATTGCGGTACGCGGCGTCTGTAGGGGAACTGGGAGAGCCTGACCTGGTGATCCTGCCGGGGACCAAAAACACAATCTCCGACCTGCGCTGGCTCAAGGCAAAGGGATTTGGCGCCGCACTGCATGGTTTGGCTGGGATGGGGAAACCTATATTCGGTATCTGCGGCGGCTATCAGATGCTGGGTACAAAGGTGAGCGATCCGGACGGCGTGGAAGCCGGCGGAGAGGAGCGGGGACTTTCCCTGCTCAGCTGTGAGACGGTGCTTTCTGCGGAGAAACGCCGCGCTCAGGTGCGGGGGCGATTTGATCAGGTCGGCGGTATTTTCTCCGGGCTCACCGGAGTGGAGTTTTCAGGCTATGAAATTCACATGGGCCGCACCCAAGGGGAAGTTCCTCTGCTCCAGCTGGATGGAGCAGAGGACGGCGGGCAGAAGGGCAACCTCTACGGCAGCTATGTGCACGGTCTGTTTGATTCCCCCGCGGTTTCTCAACAGATTGTGCACGCCTTGTTGAAAGAAAAGGGCCTAGATCTGCCAAATGTTGAAAGAATTGACCTGGAAACCCACAAACAACAGCAGTACGACCGTCTGGCTCAGCTTGTCCGGACGTCGCTTGACCTGGAGAAAATTTATCAAATCTTAGAACAGGGAGTGTCTGTATGAAAGAACAGCTCGGTTTGGTTCACATCTATTGCGGAGACGGCAAGGGAAAGACAACGGCGGCGTTCGGCCTCGCGGTGCGCGCGGCAGGCAATGGGCTCAGCGTCGTGATCGCGCAGTTTTTGAAGAGCGGCAAGACGGGAGAGCTCAACATTCTGCGCAACCTCGATGGGGTCACTGTGGTGGGTAACGGGATTACCCCGAAGTTCGTGTTTCAGATGAACGAGGAGGAAAAGCGGGAGACCATCCGCCGCCACACCGAGATGTTCGGCCAGGCGGCGCGGCTGTGCGCGGATGGCAAGTGTGACCTGCTCGTACTCGATGAGATCATGAGCGCCTGCACGACCGGGATGTTCCCGCTACAAAAAATTCTCGACTTTCTCGACACCCGCCCTGAACACATTGAAGTGGTGATGACCGGGCGCAATCCCCCGCAGGAGCTGATCGACCGGGCGGACTACGTCACCGAGATGGTGCTGCGCAAACACCCGTACGAACAGGGAATCCCTGCGCGGCAGGGCGTGGAATTTTAAGGGGGCAATGAGGATGGACATCTTGCAGTTAGCCGCCCAAATCCGTCCGCTCGACGAGGACGCGATGGACAGGGCCCGGGAGCGGCAGCATTCCCTTGCAAAGCCGGCGGGGAGCTTTGGGCTGCTCGAACAGCTCAGCATTCAGATCGCGGGGATCACCGGGAAGGTGAACAACCGGGTGGACAAGAAGGTGCATTTTCTTTTCGGCGCAGACAACGGGGTGTACGAGGAAGGGGTCGCGGGCACCCCGCAGCACTTTACCAACCTCCTGATGCAGTTTTACGGCGGTTCTGCTCACTGCGGCATCAATGTGCTGTGTGACCACAACGGCATCGACCTGCGGGTAATCGATCTCGGTGTCAAGGGAGAACTGGACCTCCCCCATATCGAGAACCACAAACTGATGCCCGAGGGGACGCACAACTTCTGCAAACAGCCGGCGATTGAGCCGGAAGTTGTAAGCCGCGCGGTGGAGATCGGATTTTACTGCGCGCAGGAAGCGGTCCGTCAGGGGTATCAGATCATCGGCACTGGGGAGGTCGGCATGGCGAACACCACCACTGCCGCCGCCTGCATTATGGCCGCGCTCGGAATCGACGACCCAGACTTGGCAGTCGGGCGGGGCGCCGGGCTCACCGACGAGGCGTTTGCCCGCAAAAAACAGGTGATTTTGCGCGGTTTGCGTTTACATAATCCCAATTCAAGCGATGCCTTTAACATCCTCTCCAAAGTCGGGGGACTCGACATCGCGGCAATGTGCGGTCTGTTCCTCGGTGCGGCCTTCTGTCGGGCGCCGATTGTGGTCGACGGGGTGATCTCGGTCGCAGCCGCGCTGCTTGCAGCGAAAATCAATCCACTTGCCAAATGCTTTATGATCCCCTCCCACATCTCGGAGGAGCCGGGTTACAAGCTCGCGGTGGAAGCTCTGGGTCTGACCCCAATGCTCAACCTCGGGATGAGGCTGGGAGAAGGGACGGGCTGCCCCCTTGCCATGCTGCTGGTGGAAAATGCGCTGGTGATTATGAATGAAATGTCCACCTTTGAAGAGGCAAATCTTGAGACTGATTATCGAAAAAACTTGAAAACCTAGGAAATACTAGGGATTGTCTGTCACAGAGTTTGATGTTTTTTTATAAAATCTGTGATCTAGTCACATGTATCGAATTATCTTCCATGCGTTTCTATATTGGAATCTACTTGACGGTTGTGTTATAATAGAGAATAGGAAAAGGCAAAACTGCCGAAAGGCAGCGACGCAAAACTACAGGGCCTCTCCCCCGAAAGAATATGCCCTTTTGGGAAAGGCAGCCAGTTGCCCGAAATAATAATTTTTATTATGGAAGGGGCACTTTTCTTGAAACTTATTCAATCAATCACCGGAATTTTATTGGCGGCCGTTCTGGTCGCAGCGCCGCTGACCGCGAACGCCCAGAGCGCTTCGGACGGCGGAGTCCAGTCGAACGAAACCTTTGGCGCATATGCCAAAAACGGGATCACCATCACCGGGGGCGCCGGGGTGGAAAACGGCGACGTCTTTGTGGAAAACGGGGATGTCGACCTCTCCTCCTGGTCCTCGCTGACACCCGGCGCAACGCTTTACAAACATGCGGATGCGGCGGTGACCGGCTCGGCCTATCAGTGGTCTGATCTCAAGAACCAGGTCGCCGATTACAGCGAAGTTCCCTTCGCTGTCAACGACTACCCGTTCCCCGAGGCGCCGGAGGATCTGCCCGAGCGGGAAGACCTGACAGTCGACTGGCAGTATCAAAACAGCTATTTTGAACTCTCTGAGAGCGGCTCATATGACGAGATCAATGTCAAATCAGACGGCAAGCTCGCCTTCCAGACGGAAGAGGGAGAAACGCTGGTCATTTCGGTGAACAAGCTTTCCGTCAACGGCGAGATCACAGTGCTCGGCAAAGGAAACGTCCACCTGTTTGTGGATGAATTCAAAACCGGCAACACCGTTATCAACCCCACCGGCACAAAAGAGCAGCTCTCGGTTGTGTTCACCGGGCAGGGCAAAACCGCTGGAAAGCAGCAGACGCTCACAAATCTTTACACCTGCAATGCGGATTTCTTCTCCCGCGATGTCGAACTCAAACTCGCAGGACAAAGCAAGCTCAACAGTGCCTTTTACGTCGGCTCCCCGCTTTCAGTGGGCAGCAGCGTGGAAATCACCGGCATGATTTATGCGCCCTCAATCGACCTGAGCTTTACCGGCTCGTCGGTTGTCCGCGGCTTTGTCGTCGGCAACAGCATCAAGCTCGCCGGCAGCGCGAAAATCATCTACGGAGAAGCCACCATGGATTTCGACCGCTTCGACAAGCCGGAGCAGGAGGAACCACCTGTGGTGCCCACAAAGCCGGAGGTAAACATTTACGGCGAAGGCAAGGTGATCTCGGAGCAGGTAGTTTCGAGAACTCATACGATTCCTGAATACACACTGAGATTTTCCACAGGCCCTGTCAACTACGGCCTGTGGATCGCAGGTACAGTAGAAGACAACTGCGAAATTTATGTCAACGGGGAAAAGGCATATGTTTCCTCCAAGACAAATGAGTGGAGCCACAAAATTGAGCTCAACCATGTGCAGCGCGGCACCAATGCCGTGACGATCCGAATTGTAAAGGACAACGGGGATGAAATCGTAACCGACTATGTTTACGACGCGTATTTCCCGCCCATCCCGGAAGACCTCGACAACGTTCCGGGCGTGGAGCTTACCGACATCACCGCGGGCAAACCGAAAAACGGCACCATCCTGATCAAGGGCACCTACTACGACGCATACGACGTCAAGCCCGAGATCTATGTCAATGGGGTCAAAGCCTCGGTTGCGCGTATGAATGATGAAGAGGAGCTTCCCTTCCGGAATGCAGAGAACGAATTCTGGGCAACCATCCCGATCCCGGCAGGCCATGCGACGGTTGAAATCGCCGCGATGAACTGCTACGGCACCGAGTCCCAGGCATCTCTGGATGTGTTCTATTACAATGACATCGACCCGCAGACCGCGCCCGCCCCGGTTGTCACCGGCCGCGCAGGCAGCGCAAATGCACAGCACATGGCCTATATCGCAGGAACTGTTTCTGACCTGAATGACACGACCGTGCAGGTAACCGTAAATGGGGAGCCGGCATATATCAATGAAAGCGGCGCTTTCTCTGTGAAGCAGCCCGTCACTGATGGCTTAAATACCTTTACGATTGTCGCAACCAACGTGTACGGTAAGCAGACAACGCTGGTCGCTACGCGCACCTATGCGCTCTCTTAGTGTAAAACAGGATTGACAGAATAGGTATGGCTGTTTTCGGCCATACCTATTCTGCGTATATGGACACCTTGCATGGAAATACTGAGTTTAACAGAAATGGGGAAAAAGGATGAAGAAAACCAGATTATTGGGGTTGTTCTGCGCCGCGCTTTTGGCGGTTAATCCCGTGTACGGTCTGCTGGTACAGCCGGTGGATGCTGCTGCAGAATTCCATGCAAAGGGAATCTCTTATGTAGATTCCGCCCAGACACTCGCAAACCCGGAGCGCGGGTTTTATAAAATTCGCAAAATTGTCCTGGATCAGCCCTACCAGGCGGAGAATGACCTCACAGCGAACGGCAAGCTCGCTTCCCAGTTCCGCTCGGTTGTCCGGTTGGGCTACACCCTGGTGGAATTCCAGATTGACCTCGGCGCGCTGGCAGGGGAAGGGGAAACCCCCGATCAGCCGCTGAGCACAGAACATCTCGCCCAGATTGACCGCGCGTTTGACCAGATGCGGGAAAACGGGCTCAAGGCAGTGTTGCGCATGGCGTATGACACCGATGGCAAGGAGAATCCCGAACCACAGCAGTTCGAGACAATCCTCTCGCATCTCGACCAGCTCAAGGCTGTTTTGCAGGAGAATTCCGACGTTATCTACACGGTTGAGGCGGGGATGCTCGGCTCCTACGGGGAGTGGCACAGCGGCAAATACCTCACCGACAAACACAAGCGTCAGGTAATCGACAAACTGCTCGAAGTATTTCCGCAAGACCGCGCCATTCTGCTGCGCAGGCCGCAGTTCTACCGGGATCAGTTCGGGGATTCCGCACTCACCGACCGGCTTGCCTATTCTGGAACAGGCCGCGCCCGCATTGGGTTTCACAACGACGCGTTTCTCGCCTCAGAAAGCGACATGGGCACCTACCGCTCTTGGAACAGGGAGAAGGAGCTCTCCTGGCTCAGTCAGCACACCCAGTTCGTCCCATTCGGCGGGGAGGCGATTAATGCCAGCAGTTCTTACAACGACCTGGATAATGCACTCAAGGAGCT
>CBCSOX010000092.1:0-9933 GCA_965141735.1 uncultured Oscillospiraceae bacterium
AGGCTCAAATACTACATCAGCCGCCACTATATGTATTTCTCGACCAACGCATCGGTTTCGTTCTATGCATTTGTGCTGCTCAGCCAGATCGAGCTGAACAACATCATCAGCATTATTGAGGGAATCCGTTACCAGATTTCTTTCCAGGAAATCAAGAAATTAATCATAACATAAAGGTGGTGTAAACCATGTCAATTGAAAAGATGTCCCTCGTGAACATCGTAGGGAGTCTTTCAAGCCTTGACGAAACGCTGTTGAGCTGCTGTAAAAGTGAATTGTTCCACCCCGAGCTTGCACCGACCAACACCGCGTTCAAAAAGCTCGAAGAGGAGAACCCCTATACCACCAAGCTGCAAAAGGCGATGGGGGTGCTCGACGATCTCGGGATTGCCTACGGCTATCGCGATTACTCCTCTCTGGACATGAGCGACGAGCAGATATGGGCCTATATCCAACAGTTGGAGGAACACATTACCAGCTGTAACCACCGCCGCTCCGAACTGCGTGACAGCATTCGGATGCACAAGCAGGCGGTCACCCAGGTCAGCCATATGCGCGGCCTCGAGACCAAGTTTGACGACATCTTTGACGCCAAGCACTCCCGGGCACGGTTCGGCCGCCTGCCCGCAGACAGCGCCCTCAAGCTTGAATACTACAAGGAAAAGGATTTTTTCTTTTTTCCGTTTGATCACGACGGCGACTACACCTGGGGGGTTTACTTCTGCCCCGAAGCGCTCGGAGACGAGATAGACCAGATCTTCGACGCGCTCTATTTCGAGGAGATCAAGATTCCGAGCTACGCGCACGGAACCCCGGACATCGCGGTTCAAAACATCTCGGCGCAGATCGCCAAGGAGGAAGCCGCGCTCACCGCGGTGGAAACCGAGACCGAGCAGCTCATCGAGTCGGAGCAGAACCGGATGCTGTCGGTTTATTCCCTGCTCAAGATGAAAAACGACACCTTTGCCTACCGCCGCTACGCGGTGACCGGCTACGACCAATTCCACCTTGAGGGGTTTGTCCCCGACCGGCAGCTCAAAAAGTTCCTCGGGCTGTTTGACAAAATCGACAGTGTGGTGTGCGAGGTGCAGCCGGTCGACGCCGACGCCCGTCTCACCCCGCCGGTCAAGCTGCGCAACAACTGGCTGTTTCAGCCGTTTGAGATGTTTGTCGAGATGTACGGGCTCCCCAACTACGGGGAATTCAACCCCACTCCCCTTGTCGGCATCATCTACATGCTGCTGTTTGGCATCATGTTCGGCGACCTCGGCCAGGGGTTTGTGATCTCGGTTGTCGGCATCCTGATGTGGAGACTCAAAAAAATGCAGCTCGGCCCCATCCTCGCGCGCTGCGGCGTCTCGAGTATGATCTTCGGCTGCCTCTACGGTTCGGTGTTCGGCATGGAGCACCTGCTCGACCCGGTCTACCGGGCGCTTGGCTTTGACGGCAAGCCGGTCGAGGTGCTCCACCCCGAGACCACCAACCTGCTGCTCGTCTGTGCGATCGGCATCGGCGTGGTGATCATACTCACCTCGATCATCCTCAACATTTACCTCGGGCTGAAAAAGAAGGATTATGAGCGGGCGATCTTCTCCGGCAAGGGAGTCGCCGGGCTCATCCTCTACGGCGGCATCATCGCAGCGGCTGTCCTGCTGCTGATGTCCGGCATCAATGTGCTGAGCCCAGTGTTTATCCTTTTGGTAATCGTGCTTCCGATTGTGCTCATGCTGCTGCAAAAGCCGCTTGGCCAGCTTTGTAAGCACAAGCCCGCAAAGCCGGAAGAAGGGTTCGGCGGCTATCTGGTGGAGAGCTTTTTTGAGTTCTTTGAAACCATGCTCAGCTTTCTCTCCAACACCGTCTCCTTTCTGCGTGTCGCCGGCTTTATCATCAGCCACGCCGGCATGATGACGGTTGTCATCTCCCTCTCCGAGCTGCTTGGAGGGGCCGGACCTGTGATGCTCATCTTCGGCAACGCGTTTGTCATCTGCCTTGAGGGCCTGCTCGTCGGCATCCAGGTTCTGAGGCTGCTCTATTACGAGACGTTCAGCCGGTTCTACGACGGCGGCGGCAAACCCTTCGCGCCCGCCAAAGTGGAATACGAACGCAAAACAAAATAATCCGTCATCCGCAGGGCCCGCCCTGTTGAGAGTATACACTTTGAAAGAATAATTTTGGAGGTTTTACTTATGTTAATCTTTGTACTTCCCTTGATCGCAGTCGCCCTTCTCATGCTTCCCCTCATCCCCGTTTACAGAGGCGTTAAAACCGGCAAACAGGCAAAGCACAGAATCATTTTCAACCTCTGCGCATTCTTTGGCATCATCGCACTCGGCACCATTCTCCCGCTCAGCGGCGCGGTCTCCGCTGCTCCGGCTGAGGCAGTGGCAGCTGTCACCAGCGTAGGCGATGGTCTCAAAGCAGTCGCCGCAGCCCTCGCAGTCGGCGTCTCCGGCATCGGCGGCGGTATCGCGGTCGCTTCGTCCGCTTCGAGCGCAATCGGCGCCTGCAGTGAAGACCCGAAATCCTTTGGTAAATCCCTGATCTTTGTCGCACTCGGCGAAGGTGTCGCACTCTACGGCTTCATCGTCGCACTGCTGCTCATCCTGCTCTAAGCAGCACCCCACGGGCGGATCTTCCGCCCATTCGCATTTAGGAGGTTCGCTATGAAATTTTACTGCGTCAGCGACAACATCGACACCCAGATGGGAATGCGCCTTGCAGGAATCGAAGGGGTTGTCGTTCACGAGCCGGATGAGGTCAACAAGGCGATCCAGGACGCCTGCGACAACAAGGAGATCGGGATCATCCTCGTCTCCGAAAAGCTCGTCAAGCTCTGCCCCGACCTGATCTACGATCTCAAGCTGCATGTAAAATTCCCCCTGATTGTCGAAATCCCCGACCGCCACGGAACTGCAAACATCAGTGATACGATCACGCAATATGTTCGTGAAGCCATTGGCGTCAAAATTTAATCCGAAGGTGGGTTCGTTCTATGTCTTACGATCAAGATAAATTACAGCGTTTCCAAAAGACGGTGCTTTCCGAGGCGGAAGGTAAAATCGCCCAGATGGAACAGGAAATACAGGAATATGAAAAAACCGAGCTTGAAAAGGCGCGCCAGGCGGAATATGACAAGATGTTCGCCTACATGCAGAGCAAGGTGCACGACATCCAGTGGAAATACCGCCAAAACGTGACCAAGGCTTCGCTCGAAGCCAAACGCCGTTTGCTGCAATACCGCACCGGACTCGCCGACAAGGTGTTCGCACAGGTGGAGCAAAAACTCAAGGCATTCGCCGCATCTGACCAGTACGAGACGTTCCTCATCGACAAACTGAAAAAGGCTGAGAGGGAATTCCCCTGTCAAAACGCGGTGATCAAACTCTGCCCGGACGACATGAAGCACGCCGACGCAATTCAGGCAGCCCTCTCGGGTCCGGTCACTGTGGAACCCGACCGCCGCAACCACCTGGGCGGCTTTCAAATCGTCAACGAACAAAAGGGACTGCTGGTCGATGAGACGTTCGCGTCCAGTCTCACCGACCAGCATGCGGCCTTTTACAAAATCTGCGGCATGACTGTCGCTTAGGAAGAGAGGTGAACCACATTGGAAAATGTCATTTATTCCATCAATGGCCCGGTCATCAAGCTGCGGGATACCAAGGACTTCTCGATGCTCGAGATGGTCTATGTCGGCCACCAAAAGATCATTGGCGAGGTCATTTCAATCACTGACAAAGAGACGACCATTCAGGTTTACGAAGGCACAACCGGCTTAAAGCCCGGAGAACCTGTTTACTCCACCGGCGCCCCGCTCTGCGCAACCCTCGGGCCGGGCATTATGTCCAACATCTTTGACGGCATCGAGCGCCCGCTGCGCGACATGGCAGCGAAAACCGGCGCGTTCATCGAGGTCGGCTCCGACATCCCGTCGCTTGACCTCAAAAAGAAATACGACGTCACCCTGACGGTGAAACAGGGCGACCACCTCAAGCCCGGTCAGATCTACGCCACCTGCCCCGAGACTTCTGTGATTTTACATAAATGCATGCTCTCCCCCCTGCTTGAGGGAGACGTCGTTTCTGTAAAACCCGACGGAAGCTATGCGGTGGATGACGTGGTCGCGGTGATTCGGGACGCGGACGGGGTGGAGCACGAGCTCACCCTCTGTCAGAAGTGGCCGATCCGCACCGCGCGGCCGGTTGCGGCGCGCATCCCGACCCACCGCCCGCTCATCACCGGCCAGCGGGTCATCGACACCCTCTTCCCGATCGCCAAGGGGGGCACCGCCGCCATCCCGGGCGGGTTCGGCACTGGAAAAACGATGACCCAGCACCAGCTCGCAAAGTGGTGCGATGCGGACATCATTGTCTACATCGGCTGCGGCGAGCGCGGCAACGAGATGACCCAGGTGCTCGAGGAGTTCTCCGAGCTGATCGACCCGCGCACCGGAAAGGCGCTCACCGACCGCACCACCCTGATCGCCAACACCTCCAACATGCCGGTCGCGGCGCGCGAGGCGTCGATTTACACCGGCATCACCCTGGCGGAGTACTACCGTGACATGGGCTATCACGTCGCGATCATGGCGGACTCGACCTCCCGCTGGGCGGAGGCGCTGCGCGAGATCTCCGGCCGCCTAGAGGAAATGCCCGCGGAAGAGGGCTTCCCCGCCTACCTGCCGTCGAGAATCTCTGAGTTCTACGAACGCGCCGGCTACATGACCACCCTGAGCGGCGAGGAGGGCTCGGTCACCATCATCGGCGCAGTCTCGCCGCAGGGCTCCGACTTCTCCGAACCGGTCACCCAGAACACCAAGCGGTTTGTCCGCTGCTTTTGGGCGCTCGACAAATCCCTCGCCTATGCCCGCCATTACCCGGCGATCAACTGGATGACGAGCTACTCGGAGTACGACGATGAGTTTGCCGATTTCTACGACAAAAACGCGGGCGAGGACTTCCGTTCCCTGAAACAGCGGATTTCCGCCCTGCTCGCCGAGGAGAGCAACCTCATGGAGATCGTCAAGCTGATCGGCGCAGACGTGCTGCCCGACGACCAGAAGCTGGTCATTGAAATCGCAAAGGTCATCCGCGTCGGCTTCCTCCAGCAAAACGCCTTCCACAAGGACGACACCTATGTCCCGCTCGAAAAGCAGCGCCAGATGATGAAGGTGATCCTCTATCTCAACGACAAGGCGAGCGAGCTCGTCTCCCGCAACATCCCGATTTCAAACATCATCTCAACCGGCATCTTTGACCGGCTCGCCCGCATCAAATACGACGTTCCCAATGACAAGCTGGAACTGTTCGACGACTACTACAAAGAAATTGATGAAAAGCTTGCCGAGAGCGATCGATAAAGGAGTGAGACAGGAATGGCGTACCAATACATTGGACTCAAGGAAATCAACGGCCCACTCGTCGTCCTCGACGAAGTGGAGAACGCAAGCTTTGACGAACTCGTCGAGCTGCATCTCGAAAATGGCTCAGTCCGTCTCGGCCGTATTGTTCAGATCATGGGCAAGCGGGTGGTTGTGCAGGTATTTGAAGGCACCAACACCCTCTCGCTCGGAAATACCACCACCCGGTTCACCGGCAAGCCGATGGAGATGCCGCTCTCCAAGGAGCTGCTCGGCAGGATTTTCAACGGCGCAGGCAAGCCGATCGACGGCCTCGGGGACATCTATCCGGACACCTACGCCGATATCAACGGTCAGCCGATCAACCCGGTGTCCCGCACCTATCCCCGCAACTACATCCGCACCGGAATCTCGTCGATCGACGCACTCATGACCCTCATCCGCGGCCAGAAGCTCCCGATCTTCTCCGACTCGGGTCTCAGCCACAACAAGCTCGCGGTGCAGATCGTCCGCCAGGCGAAAATCGCCGAGGAGGCGGGTCAGGGCTTTGCAATCGTCTTCGCGGCGATGGGCGTCAAAAACGACGTCGCGGATTATTTTAAAGCGAAATTCGAGGAGAGCGGCGTGCTCGAGCGGGTTGCGATGTTCATCAACCTCTCGAACGACCCGATCATCGAGCGCATCCTCACCCCGCGGTGCGCGCTCACTGCGGCGGAATACCTCGCCTATCAGCACAACATGCACATCCTCGTCATCCTCACCGACATGACTTCCTATGCGGAGGCGGTCCGCGAGTTCTCCTCCTCCAAGGGGGAAATCCCCGGCCGTAAGGGTTACCCCGGCTATCTCTACTCCGACTTTGCGTCGCTATACGAGCGCGCCGGCGTCATCAAGGGCTCGACCGGTTCGGTGACCCAGATCCCGATCCTCACCATGCCCAACGGCGACATCACCCACCCGATCCCCGACCTCACCGGTTACATCACCGAGGGCCAGATCGTGCTCGACCGGGACCTCGCCCAGCAGGGTATCTATCCCCCGATCGCAGTGCTCCCCTCCCTCTCCCGCCTGATGAAGGACGGCATCGGCGAGGGCTACACCCGGGCAGACCACTCGTCGGTTGCCAACCAGCTCTTTGCCTGCTACGCGAAGGTGAGCGACGCGCGCTCCCTCGCTTCGGTCATCGGCGAGGAAGAGCTCTCCCCAACCGATAAATCCTATCTGGAATTCGGCCGCCAGTTTGAGGAGTACTTCCTCCAGCAGGGGGAAAATGAGGACCGCACCATTGAGCAGACGCTCGACCTCGGGTGGGACCTCCTCTGCCTGCTGCCCAAGGAGGAGCTCGATCGCATCGACTCGGATCTGCTCTTCCAGTTCTACGACTCCAACCGCGCCGACCGGTTCCGCAAACGCAAAGCGTTTTAAGGGGGAAATACCATGGCAAACGCAGTCTTCCCAACCAAGGGAAACCTGATCAACACGAAAAAATCCCTCTCGCTTGCAAAGCTCGGCTTTGATCTGCTCGACCGCAAGCGCAACATCCTCGTGCGGGAGATGATGACCCTTATCGACACCGCAAAATCCATCCGCGGCGAGATTGAGCGGGTGTATGCAGAGGCCTATTCCGCACTCCAGCGTGCAAACATCACCCTCGGCGTCTGCCAGAGCATCGCCGACGGCATCCCGGTCGAGTGCGGGGTGCACATCACCTACCGCAGCGTCATGGGGGTGGAAATCCCCCATGTCACAATGGAGTCCACCCTGCCTGAGGGCAACCTCTACGGCTTTGCAGGCACCAACTCACAGCTCGACCGCGCCTATATCTGCTTTGAAAAGGCAAAACAGTTCACCGTCGTCCTCGCAGAGGTTGAAAACAGCGTTTACAGGCTCGCAAACGCGATTAAAAAGACCCAGCGGAGGGCAAACGCGCTCAAAAACATCATCATTCCCCAGTTTGAGGACACAGTGAAGTTCATCACCGACGCGCTCGAGGAAAAGGAGCGGGAGGAATTCAGCCGCCTCAAGGTGATCAAAAAGAACAAAGAAGTCTCCGCGTAGAGGCCGGATAAAAACTTGATATGATATGAAAAAAGAGGGATCCGGTGTCCGGTACGCCGAATTCCTCTTTTTTTCAAATTCGACAGTCTAAAACAGGCTGGGATTTTTCATCCCAGCCTGTTTCTTTTCGCCCCGGGGCTAAGCCGCCTGACAGCCGAATGGCCCAGCCAAACGAATGGCGCGCAGTTCCGATCAATCTTTAATCTTTATACCGAGGGCGTTATAACCCTCACCAAGCTTGCATCCGGTCTGGTACCAAACCGGTTCAGCGCAGAATCCTCCTCCCTATCTGCCGCAGCGTCTCTTTCTGAGCACAACAGCTGCGCCTAAGCCGGCTGCGCTGAGCAGCGCTGTAGCAAACAACGGAAGAGTGTCGCCTGTTTTGGTGTTGTTGGTGGAACCCGAAACTGTCGACCCTGTGCCCGAGGTTCCCGAGGAGGGGGTGTCCGAGGGGGCCGGATTTTCCGAAGACGGTTCAGGGGACAGCGCCTTCATTGCCTGGGTCAGAACGTCCAGCGCCTCATCCACCTCATTCTGCTCAGCATCCGGGTCGGCGAGCACAGTCTTGGCATTGTCCAGCGCAGTTGCAAACGCAGTCCAACTCTGCTCGGTATACCCTTCGTTCTCGATCTTTTCCGCTGCTTCCACCTCAGCCTGAAGCTCAGACTTGTCCACTGGGAGCGCTTTGGAAGCGGTCACTGTGTAGCTTCCGAAATCAATGGTGTAGTCCTCTTCTGCATATTCCTCACCGTGCGCGTTGCCCCAGTTGGTGACTCCGGTGCCGGTCGCATAAAAGTGGAATTGATACTCCCCATCTTCATCAAGAGTCAGGGTGTAAGCATCTTCTGTCTCCGGCAAGGTGACTGTGGCAGTCTTGCCAGAGGGGGAGGTGTATTCCGCGGTCAGACTGTGGGAGAGGCCGGTAATCTGATCGGTGTTCTCCACCGTGAGCACTGTCGCGCTCCCAGTCGGGGCTGCGCTCAGCGCAAGCTGGGTGGTCGGATTGGCGTCAATCACCCGAGCTAGGGCTTTGGACATGATTTTGCCCGCTGCCTCTAGGCGCTCTGGGCTGATGTTCCCCTCAATCGTGTCAGCTGCGGTGTGGTTGCCGGGCTCGCTGTTCTCCACCCGGTCGCCGCGGAAAAAGCCGCAGGCGTCAACTCCCGCGTCGTGGAAAGGCTGATGGTCAGTGCTGCCAAAGGTATAGGTTCTGTAATCGGTGTCCTGCGGAAGGCTGTCCATCAGGTCGCCCATCGCCGCAGTGACGAGAGAAGCGGAGAGGTTCATTCGCCCGCCGACGACTTCAGCGGAGAGGTAATTCCAGTCGGGGTTGCTCGTCGCAACTTCATCGGTGTTGAGCACGCAGAGAATGCGGTCAATGTCCTCCTGCGGGAGGTTCTCGACATACAGCCGGGAGCCGATGAGTCCGTATTCCTCCCCGCCAAAAGCGACGAAACGCAGTTCCATATTGCTCTCGACATGGCTGTACAGCTCGGCGAGCTCCATGAGCATCGCCGCGCCCGAACCGTTGTCGTTGGCGCCGGGGCCTCCGAGAACACTGTCGTAGTGGGCGGTGACATAAATGATGCCGTCGGACTTGCCGGAAGCCGGCTTGAGCACCGCCTCGGTGGACCAGGTCTTATCGGTTTTCAATGCGGAGAAAGCGAGCGGTGTATTCAGGTGCTGACGAAGCACCTCAGCGTATTCCTTCTGAATGACGGTGCAGGGGATGGGCGCGGTATACCTCTGCATCTGAGAGGAAGCGCCTTTTGTGGTCGCCGCGACTGAGGTTGCGAACACAACGCCGGCCGCACCCTTTTCCACAGCGAGGTCAACGGCTGCCTTTTCTTCCTCTGTTGCCGCTGTCCGGTCTTTTTCATCCTTGCGCTGGATCAATGCGACCATGCCGGTCAGATCCTCCGGAAACTCCTCCGCCGCACCGGTGCCGCAGTCGATCACTGACGCCGTCTCGGGGAAAGCCGTCCCCTCTGGGCCGTGATAGAGCCCATAGACCGGGCGTTCTCCCTCGATGGCGATCCGCGCCAGGTTTTGTGCTCGGGATATGTAGGGCGTGCCGTTCAACTCCTGCTCTATGACCTGAACCTCAAAATCCGGGTTGTAGGACTTAAATTGCTGCGCAAACAGCTCAGCGTTGTGTTTTTCCTCCGGCGTACCCATCGAGTGGGGGCCGATGCCCGACTCTCCGCAGAGCAGCTCGAGGTTTTCCATCAGCCCCTCCTTGGTCGGGGCCTTGTAGCAGCTCTGTGTGCTCGGGAGTGGCTCGGGTGCAGCAGCAGCGGGGATGACCGCGGTGCCGACCAGCAGCGCGCAGGCCAGACTCATGGCGAGCGCCTTTGTCTTGATCTTTTTCATTGCGTAGTTCCTCCTTTGAAATGCCTGAGATGTTCAGCCAGTGAGACGGGCACGCCACTGCACTTCCATGCGAATCCAAAATGGAGATCAGCCAATTTTCCGGGGACTCTTTGTAACAATGCGCAAAGACGGCCTGCCACTTT
>CBCSOX010000093.1:0-9889 GCA_965141735.1 uncultured Oscillospiraceae bacterium
CCTGTGACGCCGGTGTTACCAGTTGGTCCCGTGGGCCCCGTGGGTCCAGTCGGTCCGGTGGGCCCAGTAGGCCCAGTTTCTCCAACGCCAGTAGGTCCAATTTCCCCCGTCGGCCCAGTGGGTCCGGTTGCACCTGCCGCCCCTGTTATGCCGGCCCCAGTCGGGCCGGTTGCTCCCGTGCTGCCGGTGGGACCCGTGGGGCCCGTCGCCCCGGTTGGCCCAGTGGGTCCGGTTTCGCCGACTCCGGGTCCAGTCGCACCTGTTGCCCCTGTGGCTCCTGTGGCGCCGGTAGCTCCAGTCGCTCCGTTGATGCCGGTTGCCCCGCGCGGAATGATAAAATCAAGAATGTGATCTGGTCCGCCTGTTTGATCGATCACTTGGGCTGGAGAGCCAGGTTCTGCGGTTGTTGTATTGCGCACAGTGATTGTCTCTGACGGGCCTGTCGCGCCTGTCGGCCCAGTAGCACCCTGGGCGCCTGCGGGTCCAGTCGCACCAGTCGGACCGGGAACTGGATACGGGTAGGGGCAGCAGCACTGCGGCATTTTGCCACAGCAGACATGTTCGTCACAGTTGTCTGGTTTGCCGCAATCCGCCCCCATTTGATCCTGGTCTCCGCAAGAAATGCAGCGGCCAGAAGAATCGTATACTTTCAATTTTTGAACCTCCTTCATGTAAGTTTGAAACTGGGGAGAAACCTCCCCAATCACAGTATATGCCTTGTTTCTGCATTCGGTACGCCAATCTGGCATTGCTCGCCAGCAGGCGCTATTCGCTGTTTCACCAGGTTTCTTTCGGCAATAGTTGTTTTGTTCGATCAAATTATCTCTGTGTGTGATGGTGAGCCCGCAGTCTGCATTGCGGCGCTGCTGCGGAGGCGAACCGATGGAGAAAAGACCAAAGAGAGAATGCCACCTGGAGACTCAAAGAAATGAGTGAATTCCCAGAGGGATGTGTTTTAGGGAGGACAGTCTTGTTAAAAGAAGCGGACTGCCTGCACCCTGATGCGTGAAACCGAAGGTCAATGACAAAGGCTTGTGTTTTCACTGACTTTGAGTCCTGCAAGTGAGGGTGTGTTTCTGTTCTGGATCAATCGTGGTGCTCCCTGTAATGAATCAATTTACCCGAAAGGCTGTAAACTTCTGCAGCTGTCTGTGTACTGGGATGAACAGCGGCAGTAAATGCAAGCCACTGTTTTCCCACTGTACCAGAGAACTCTGCATCGGAGCGAGCTCAGCAATTGGTGTAATCCTGCCGCTTCTGCCGCCCTGTGGGAAGGCACAAACCCGGGGTGTAGAAAAACACTTTGCTGGTATCGTTTCGGGTTTGGCTAGAAGCATCCGACAGGTTGAGCAGAGGGGGCAGCCCAACCTACTTCGACAGGATTTCCGCTTTGCAGGTAGAGACAAAAGCTGGGTCATTGTCATTGGGACCGACCACAACCACGACTCCATACTCATTTATCCTCACAGTGCCTTGGGCGACTGTCTGACCGCCTGCGTTGATGTCAACGTTGGTTCCAATCGGCAGATAGGACCGAATGGCGTTTTGGCAGTTCGCTCCGCAGCTTTCTGGCGCGGGGTCTGGTGCAGGAAGATAGGTGATGGCGTCGTTATAGGCTGCGCTGTTGATTCGGATCGATGCGATCCGGCAGATGGACACCGCTTCTTGGGGATTCCCTTGGTTATTGATCAGCTGAAATAGACCGGCGTCTGGATTGGTATTGGGTGGGGGGAGGAGAGAACCTGGACGACCGCTGGCATTGTTGCCGCTTTCCATTGCCACAATAACAGTTTGGTTTGGATACAAGCTGATGATCTATTGGAGAATGTTTCTCATTTGCTGTACACAGAAACACTCAACAGAGTTACCGGTCGCCCCGCTTGGCCCAGTCGGGCCTGTCGCTCCAGTTGCGCCAGTCGGCCCAGTGGGACCAGTGGGTCCAGTTGCGCCAGCGCCGGTGGCCCCGGTGCTTCCGGTAGGTCTGGTGGGCCGCTGGACCTTGTGAAACCCATCTCGCCAATGCCAGTGAGTCTGGTATTGGCGATGGGTTCATGATGGTCTAACCTGTTCGACTAGTAACACCAGTTGTCACCGCCGGCCCGGCAGGCCGCTGCTATCAGGAAAGTTGTTCTGCATTCCCTAAATAAGGGGATTTTAGTATTACGCAATTTGCGTAATCACTAAATAACCAATAATACTGTTTGACTCGTCAAAAAATATAATGGGTGCGTTTGATACTATTTGTATATTTAATGTGCTTCCGGCTGCCGCCTGAAAAATGGCAATCGCTTCGGTCATTGTGTTGTTTTCTAAACTCCTTCTTGTTCCGCTTATTTCCGCTCCGTTCAAATAGAGAGAAACTGTATCTGCAACTTCATTGGAAATCGCAGAAACGCCATATTCTGCCTTGTAAATACCAGAATTAGGAAGAGTGACAATTCCGGTGGAAGAATCCACCGTGATCCCTTCCGCCACGATTGTATTTGTTAAAGGGAAGGATGCATTGTTCACCGTGATTTGTCCCAGCGTATAGTAAGAAGCATAGCTGGCAACATTACCAGCCGGTCCGGTAGGACCCTGCGGACCAGTAGCACCTGTAAGGCCGGTAGCACCGGTAGTCCCTGTGGCACCCGTTGGCCCGGTTGGTCCGGTGACCCCTGTTTCTCCAGTCGGTCCAGTTGGTCCAGTTGGCCCGGTTGGCCCAGTGGATCCCGTGCCGGTTCCCGTTGGCCCAGTCGGTCCAGTGGATCCGGTCGGCCCGGTGGCGCCGGTAGGGCCGGGAGTTCCTTGGGGACCAGTGGGTCCCGTTGCACCAGTTGGCCCGGGAACAGGGTAAGGACAGGGGTAAGGGCAGCAGCACTGCGGCTGCCGTTCACATTGCGTCCCAGTTGCATCTTGGCCATCACATGGAATGCAGCGGCCAAAACCATCGTATCGTTTCAATTTGTCTGCCTCCTTCGAGTTTGGAATATCAGAGAAGCGTTCCGATTGCATAGGCTCTGCTCTTGCGTTTCGCAGGGCATTGTCACTGAATGCGGTCTGATTTACTATGCAAGTTTTTGAATGATAATGAACGCGCTGTTGTAGGTAATTGCGTTTTGCTCGTTGACAACGGTGAGCGTGTTGGGAGATGAAGCGACATCCACGATCATGGTGCCGCCGAGAGTGCGCACCGACGAGGTAAAATCAAACGTGGAAGAGATGGCACTCCCCGGGAGAACCGCCCCGTTGAGCGCGAGTGAGATGCTGACACCGAGAGGGGTGGTCACCGCAGCTGAGGACTGGGCGGATGCGCGGTAGCTGATCTCATAGATCCCGGGCTCTGCGAGGAGAAAGGTGTCCGGTACAGAGTGGGTGATGACATTTCCAGCGATGATCGAATCATTTGGAAAGGCGAGCGCACCCGACGCGGTGCGCGTCTGCGCACTGGGATTGAGCGCGACCAGCAGGTTGGAAACTGCCCCTTCCCCCGTCGCCCCGGTGGGGCCAGTCGGTCCGGTCGCACCCGTTGCCCCTGTTGGCCCGGATGGCCCAGTGGTGCCGGTCGCCCCACGTGGAATTACAAAATCGAGAACAGTGTTGTTTTCATCTCCGCTGTTGTTGACAGAAGCGGGTTGATCCGGCTCTGCAGTTGTGGCAGAACGCACGGCAATCGTAGCCGCAGAACCCGTCGCCCCGGTAGGTCCCATCGGTCCCGTAGGCCCTGTCGGCCCTGTCATCCCAGTGGCTCCTGTCGGCCCGATCGGCCCTGTGGCTCCGGTCGCGCCTGTCGGCCCAGCTGGCCCCGCTGCACCTGTCGGTCCAACCGGTCCGGTCGCACCGTCCGCCCCAGTGGGTCCCGTCGGCCCAATGAGTCCGTCGTCACCTGTGGGGCCGGTTGCGCCCATTGGTCCGGTTGGTCCCGTTACGCTCGCCCCAGTTGGGCCGGTCGCTCCAGTTGGTCCCGCAGGTCCCGCTGGTCCCGTTGGGCCAATGAGTCCGATGCCAGCAGATCCGGTTGGTCCCGTCGGCCCAATCGGCCCGGCAGGACCTGTACCGCCCGTCGGTCCCGTCGGCCCGGTTGCCCCGGTTGGTCCGGTTGCTCCAATGCCGCGAGGTCCTGTCGGCCCGGTTGCGCCGGTGGGCCCTGTTCGGCCGGTGGGTCCAGTTGCCCCGGTCGCCCCGTTTGGTCCAGTCACGCTTGGACCGGTTGGTCCGGGAGGTCCGGTCGCACCCGTGGGCCCTGTGGCCCCAACGCCCGGCCCGGTTGGCCCTGTCGGCCCCGTCGGACCGGGAGGTCCTGGAACAGGGCAATAGCTTGTGCAGCCACAGCTGCGGCCGCGAGGGTCCGGCACACAGTGGTATGCACTGTCGTAGAGTTTCAATTGAAAAACCCCCTTATTCGATGTTCACAGCCTTTTTTCGGGAGACCGAAAAGGACGGAAGCAAAATTTCACACGCTTCCAATTACAAAGTATGCGGGTCAGACAAATTATGTTACTGCCTTATGCAAATAAAAATCCCCAGATGTACGCTGTGTGAGCATGGGGAGGGGGATCTCAGAGATACACTTCACCTGCAGCTAAACCCAAGCGGCGCAGCGGTTTCACAGGAGTCGCTGCGTCAGGGGGAGCTCTGCCGGCAGGGGAAGAATTTGTTGTTCATCATCCGATCTTTCGGTTTAGACAATAGGGGAACTGCCTGAGAACACTGCCTTTACAGCCCGGATGCTGTGGGAACAGCCAACGGCCGGGATGAATAACATGAAAAGGAGTGCCCTAGCTGCGGTTCCTCTATCTCTCTTTCTGGGAGAGTGAAACCCAGCAAACAGCCTGCCGCTGTCGTTGAAGCGGTTTATGAAAAGCACTGTGACGGCAGTCACCGGATGAAGAGGAGCATTTGTTCTGCCCTATTCAGCCGCCTGATCGTCACGTTCTTGTTTAACACCGCTTTTTTACGCACAAAAGTGCTTGACAAAATACGGCAGGCAAGGTATAATAACAATCAACACAAATCATATAATACATATGTGAATAGTATGAAATAAATAATTTGGAGGTGGCCCAGTGGATTTAGAGTTTATCGTAAGGCATGCGGGTCAGTTTGTCCAGGCCGCGGGACTGACGCTCAACCTCGCGTTTTGGGGGATACTACTCTCCCTGCTCATCGGGCTCGCGTGCAGCCTGCTGATCTACTTCCGTGTCCGGGTGTTTTCCCAGATTGCGAAAATTTACATCGAGCTCTCCCGCAACACTCCCTTGCTCATCCAGCTTTTCTTTTTGTTTTACGGACTCCCGAAAATCGGGGTGATGATTTCGGCGCAGGCCTGTGCTGTGATCGGCTTGTCCTTTCTCGGCGGCAGCTACATGGCCGAGAGCTTTCGCAGTGGATTTGAGGCGGTGGGCAAGACCCAGCTCGAGGCGGGCCTGAGCATCGGCCTGACCAGGATGCAGCTCACCCGCTACATCATACTCCCGCAGGCGTTTTCGGTATCCATCCCGTCGCTGACGGCAAACGCGATTTTTTTGCTCAAAGAGACCTCGATTTTCAGCGCAATCGCCTTGGCGGATTTGATGTTTGTCGCCAAGGATTTGATCGGGATGTATTACAAGACGTTTGAGGCGCTCTCAATGCTGGTGGCATCCTATCTGATTATCCTGCTGCCGCTGTCGATTTTTCTCAGATGGGTGGAAAGGAGGGTGCGCTATGCAGAGTTCGGGCATACAAGTGCTGTTTGAGGGAGCAAACCTCAGCCGCCTGTTCGGCGGGTTGTGGGTCACGCTGCAAATCGCCCTGATCTCCATCGCAGTGTCTGCGGTGCTCGGCGTCCTGTTCGGCATTGTCATGACGAGTAAAAACAGGGTGGTGCGGGCAGTTTGCCGGGTCTATCTGGAAGCAGTCCGCATCATCCCCATCCTCGTCTGGCTGTTTATCTTTTACTTCGGCGTCACCAAGGCGCTCAACATCCACCTGAGCGGGATGTTTGTTTCGATCCTCGTCTTTTCCCTCTGGGGAACGGCCGAGATGGGGGACATTGTCCGTGGCGCTGTACAGTCGCTCCCCCTCCACCAGCGTGAGGCGGGACGCGCAATCGGTTTGACTGAACTGCAGGTCTACCGCTACATCATCATCCCCCAGGCCGTCCGACGCCTGCTGCCCGCTGCGATCAACCTCGCAACCCGCATGATCAAAACGACCTCTCTTGTCGTGATCATCGGGGTGGTTGAAGTCGTCAAGGTGGGTCAGCAGATCATTGAATCCAACATTCTCAACTTTCCCACCGCTTCGCTGTGGGTGTATGGGTTGATCTTTTTGCTCTATTTTGTTATCTGCTATCCAATTTCCCTCTTTTCCAAGCGGCTTGAAACCAGATGGCAGAGTTAGGAGGAACACAACATGGCTGAAAACAAAACCATTCTGCGAATTTCCGGACTGACAAAAAAATACGGGGATGTGACTGCTCTCGAGGGAATTGATCTCGACATCCGGGAGGGAGAAGTCACGGTGATTCTCGGCCCGTCGGGCTGCGGAAAGAGCACCCTGCTGCGCTGTATGAACGGCCTGGAGCAAATCGCTCAGGGCCAGATTGAATTCGACGGAAGGGTGATCACGGCAGAGGGAACCAAATGGCCAGAGATCCGGCAGAAAATCGGCATGGTGTTTCAAAGCTATGAACTGTTCCCCCACATGACGATTCTGGAAAACATCCTGCTCGGCCCTCTCAAAGTGCAGAAGAGGGAACGGGCTGAGGCGCAGCGGCAGGCTGAGACACTCCTCGACCGAGTGGGCCTGCTTCACCGCAAGGACTCTTATCCCCGCGAGCTCTCAGGCGGGCAGAAGCAGCGGGTCGCGATTGTGCGCGCCCTCTGTATGCAGCCCCAGCTGATGCTGTTTGACGAGGTGACCGCCGCGCTCGATCCCGAGATGGTGCGGGAGGTGCTCGACGTCATGCTCGAGCTCGCAAAACAGGGGATGACCATGGCGATTGTCACCCACGAAATGGAGTTCGCCCGGGCAGTGGCTGACCGCATCGTCTTTATCGACGAAGGAAAAATCACCGAAATCGCAGCGCCCGAGGAATTTTTCACCCATCCGAAAACCGAGCGCGCACAGCGCTTTTTAAATATCTTTCACTTTGAAACCGATGATTCTAGAAAAGAGGTATGATGTATGAAGAAACTGAAACAATGGCTTGCAGCTGCACTCGCAGGAGTTCTCGCACTGGGGGTTCTGGCGGGATGCGGGCAGAGCGGCGGGGCCCAGTCCGGCTCTCTCGAATCCATCAAAGAGAGGGGGACCATCCGCATCGGGGTATTCAGCGATAAGCCTCCGTTTGGCTACATTGACTCCAACGGGGAGAATCAGGGCTATGACGTCTACCTCGCCAAACGGCTCGCAAAAGACCTGCTGGGCGACGAGAGCAAGGTGGAGTTCGTGCTTGTCGAGGCGGCGAGCCGGGTGGAATACCTTCAGTCCAACAAGGTGGACCTGCTGCTTGCAAACTTTACTGTGACCAAAGAGCGGGCTGAACAGGTGGATTTTGCCAATCCTTATATGAAGGTTGCGCTCGGGATTGTCTCGAAAGACGGAGGGATCACCTCGGTCGACCAGCTCAAGGGAAAAACCCTCGCGGTCAACAAGGGTACTACGGCTGAGACCTATTTCACCGAGAACTATCCAGACATCAATCTGCTCAAATTTGACCAGAACACTGAGAACTTCCAGGCGCTCAAGGACGGGCGCGCTGACGCGCTTGCGCATGACAACACACTGCTTTTCGCCTGGGCGAATGAAAACGACGGATTTGAAGTCGGCGTGAGCTCGCTGGGAAGTCACGATACCATTGCGCCTGCGGTCAAAAAAGGCAACGACGAGCTGCGCAGCTGGGTCAACGATGAGCTGACAAAGCTCGGGGAAGAGAAGTTTATGCATAAAAACTATCAGGAGACACTGCTCCCCTATTATGGGGACGGCATTGACCCCGAAGACGTTGTCGTGGAGGGCGGAGTCCTCAATTGAGACGCAGAGGCTGCAATTCATTCGGGTTACAGCCCAAGGGCGGCTGTTTTCACATAGCAACATGCAGGACAGCTGCCGCACACCCAGCGACAGCTGAGGAAGAAAGAGATCCTCAGCGATCGATTGCTCTTCGGTTCTATACAGTCCATACAGAGAACAGGGGATTGCTTTTCCGCCCAGACTGGATGAGAGAAACAAAGTAAAAATGTGTGGTCGGCTGGCTGTAACCAATGCAGCTGCATTTGGGGGCCAAATCTTGGGCAGCAGCTCAACGAAATACTGCAAAAGGCGGCGTGGGAAACCACGCCGCCTTTTGCAGATCAGAATACTTTTTACAGATTATACTGGTTTTGCCTTTCACCAGAATGTCTGCCGGTTCCGGCCATTCAGTTGGTGGCCAGCAATTCGCCGCTTTTTTTCCACTGCTGCAGGGCAACTTAACGGGGAGTGCATTTGAGAACGGGAGAAAAAGGGGACAAGGGGAAGGGGCGGAGCCCATCCCACCACTTTTGCAAAACCCGCTGCGCTGTCGATGGGGGCGTCAGGCGGTTTCAAAAAAGGGACCCGCGTTCGGGTGATTTTCCCTGTGTCACAGCGCAGTGCAGTAGCGGTGGTCCAGATAGGGTTTTCCCGCGAACTCAGCGTGAAGCACATCCCCGTCCGGCGCAAAGCCGCAGCTGCGGTAAAACGCCATGGCGCGCTCATTTCCAGTGACAACCCACAGAAAAGCCTCAGGATATCCCTGCTCCCTGAGCTGGCTGAGCGCTTCTTTCATCAAACGGGTTCCCACGCCCCGGCGGTGAAACGCCGGGTCAATATAGAACGACATGATTTCACCAGCATCCGGTTTCCGTTTATCCCGCGAGGGGGAAAGCACGGCTGCACCGGCAAGCATGCCTCCAGAATAAGCGAGCAGTCCCATCGTTTCGCCCGCGGCAAACTGCTTTTGAAATGTTTCAGTCCAGTGGCTGTCGCTCAGTTGACTGAGGTCCTCAGCTGGGACAATGTCAACATATGCTTCCCGCCAGCTCCGGGCATACAGCTGGCTGATTGCCTTTGCATCCCGCGGCTGCGCTTTTTGAATGAATATCTCCATTTCGGTCCTTCCTGCGCCCAGGAAAGCACACAAAGCAGCTGTCCTCTCTTGCACCCAAGGAGTCCAGATACCTGTGTGGGGGCGCTCCCTGTATTTTATACTATTGTACCGCAAAAATTTGCAGATGTAAATTGAATATTCTGTCCGGACAGAGCATATAGATGGAACGAAAAGAATGGGAGGATGACTATGGACAACAAGCACCAATATACTGCCCCGGGGCCCTATCCACCGCTTCGGTGCAACGGACCGAACCCCCGCTATGCCCAGCTGCTGACGATTGATTTTGCCTCGTCCAAAGGAGAGCTTACGGCGATCACCGAATACGTTTACCAGAGCTGGATGCTCGTCCCTGAGAACGCTTCAGCGGCCCGGGCCATGCAGAGCGTCGCCATGGTGGAAATGCACCACCTCGACATGCTCGGAACCCTCATCGCCATGCTGGGTGGAAACCCGAAGTACCGTTCGGTCAGCAGTCAGAATATCCGGACGGTGTGGACGGGAAGCATGCCACCTTACTGCCGCACTGTGCGGGACGCGATGAAAAACAACATTCGCGCAGAGGAAGAGGCGATTGCCACCTATGAACGCCACGCGGGCGTTATCCGCGACCCCGCGGTCGTCGCTGTGATCAACCGGATTATCCAGGATGAGAAGGTGCACATCAAGGTGTTTCGCAGCTATCTGGAACAAGCTTAAGTCAGCGGCCGGGAGTGATCACTCCCGGCCGCTGCGCTTACCCGCTGCGCTTACCCGCTGCGCTTACCCGCTGCGCTTACCCGCTGCGCTTACCCG
>CBCSOX010000094.1:0-9824 GCA_965141735.1 uncultured Oscillospiraceae bacterium
ATATTCAAATCCTTTCATACTTCAAAAAAACTATATGATAACAGGCGCACGGCCTATTATTTCTGTTTGCGGGGTTTTCTCAGCTTGTCGCGGCCGACAGCGTTGAGGAGAGCTAACTTGTGGGTATCCTCTGCTTCGCGGGCGATGATGTAGGATGTGTTGTACAAATCGTGCTCTTCGGCGTATCTTCGGCCCGCTTCCATGCCCATCTCGACATCGGAAACATCCCCTGTAAATTTAATGGTCATCAGCAGGGGAACCTCGGCCGCATCGCCGGCTGCCGGTTTGTTTTTGTCAATCGCAATGATCTGGACGTTGCCCGCCTTTGCGATCGCATCCGCACACACAATGGAGGTGGTGAAGCCGAATACCTCTAACATTCCTAGTGCCATAAGCATTGTCCTTCCTAGTCCGGAATCAAGGGCATACCCTTGTGTAGATTATATCACATTTGAAGCTATTCGGCAACATAGCAAATTTTGATACCTTTTTGGGCAACATTTGTCTCCATTGCTTCGTTGAGCTTGTCAAGCGGATAGGAATGAGTCACCAGGTCTTTGATCGGCACGCCGAGTTTTCTCGCCTGTTTGAGGAACGCGATGGTGGTCGGGTAATCCTCTGCGCTGTAGTCCCAGGAACCGACCATGTTGATCTCTTTCTGGCACATCGCAAAGTGCGGGTTGACTTCGTAGCTGCCGTTGTTGACAAAGAAGCCCATCTCGCAGAATCCACCGCCGCGGCGAATGTACTCGTAAGCGTCAGCCGCTGCGCGCGGTGCGCCGGTGCACTGGTAGATGAAGTCTGCGCCGAGTCCGGTGAGGGAGCTCTCTTTGACCATTTTCACTCTGGTCTCAAGGTCTTTGACCTCGGAGAAGTTGATGGTCATGTTCGCGCCGAGCTTCTTGGCCATGTCGAGGCGCTGCTGGGTGCCGTCGATGGCGATGACGTTGTTGATGCCTGCCACGGTGAGAACCGAGAGCATCATGAGGCCAACCGGTCCGCAGCCCTGGAGGACGACGGTGGAGCCGAAGTTGAGCAGGCCTGTCGCCTTGCCTCTTTCGAGAGCGTGCACGCAGACTGCCGCGAGCTCGAGGAGCATTCTCTCTTTGAGGTCAAGGTCGTTGACAACAAAGTAAGTCGGGTTTTTCTCGCCCTTGATGAGCAGATGGGTGGAGAACCAGCCGGAGAGGTGGTGTTCTTCACTGTCCTGGATCAGGCCAAATACGCCCTGTCCGTCACAGAGGTTGGTCTGTGCCGGATGCATGCGGCAGATGCCGCACTCGCCGCAGCTCATAACCGAGGTGACGATCTTGTCGCCGACCTTGATCGGTTTGCCGGCGGTGTCGGATTTGACGTTCTTGCCCATCGCAACGATGGTGCCGGTTCCTTCGTGACCGAGGGTGACCGGGATGATGCCGAACGGGTCCATCTTCCACTCGTGGACATCGGTTCCGCAGACGCCGCAGCCTTCGACTTGGACGAGGATGTCGTCATCGCCGACCGGGGGCATCGGGAACTCTTTTACCTGAATATTTTTCTCGCCGACGAGCATTGCAACCTTTGCAGTTGCCGGGATGCTCGGAGCAGCGCCGCAGGAACCGCTGCAGGAAGAGCAGCCGCCTGTTTTTGCGCCGCCCATCGAAGCGAGTACTTCGCGAACGATTGCATCAATCTGATTGCTATTTACGTTCATTCTATTACACCTCTGAATTCTATTTATTAAACGATGTTGAAGCTGTCGGACATCACACAGCGGCGTTTCCGGGTGAAGCTTCTCGCCGAGGTGAGGCCTTCGCCGGTCGGTCCTGCGATGGTGAAGGTCGTGTGGCCTTCACTGCCGAAGCCGATGCCTGCGTAGGAGGGGGCGTTCTTGACAAAGATCGTCGTCTCGACTGCGCGGGCGAATTTGGTGAGGTTGTCAATGTTCTTCGAGTGCATGTGTGCGGTGTGCCGGTTGCCGTGCTCTGCGCGAACCGCCATGCGGACCGCCTCGTCAATGTTGTTGACGCGCACGATCGGGAGGATCGGCATCATGAGCTCGGTCTGGACAAACAGGTGATTCTCGTCGGTCTCACAGATCACGCAGCGGACGTCGTCGCCCACCTCGATGTCGAGCGCGGCGAGGAACTTCTTCGCGTCGCGGCCGACCCAGTCTCTGCTGACCGAGTAGGAGATTTTGCCGGTCTTTTCGTTTTTCTTTTCCACCAGCACGATCTTTGCGAGGCGGTCCGCCATCTCACCCGAGATGAAGTATGCGCCGTTTTGCTGCATGTAATACATCAGCTCGTCGGCGATGTTGCTGAACGCAAATACTTCTTTTTCTGCAATGCAGGGCAGGTTGTTGTCAAAGGTGCAGCCGTCGATGATATCCTTGGCAGCCTTGCGGATGTCGGCGGTGTCGTCGACGATGACCGGCGGGTTGCCTGCGCCCGCGCCGATTGCCTTTTTGCCGGAGGAGAGCATTGCACGGACAACGCCCGGACCACCGGTGCAGACGAGCATTTTGACGCGGGGATCTTTAACCATGTCATCCGCGCTCTGCATGGTGGGCTTAACGACCGAACAGCAAAGGTTTGCCGGGCCGCCCGCCGCGAGGCTCGCGCGGTTGACGAGGTCAACTGCGTAGTTGGAGGTGCAGATGGCAGACGGGTGCGGGTTGAACACGACTGCATTTGCGCCTGCGATCATCCCCATCGAGTTGCACAGAACCGTCTCAGACGGGTTGGTGCTCGGGGAAATCGCGCCGATGATGCCGAACGGTGCCATCTCGAGAAGAGTGAGGCCGCCGTCTCCGCTCATCGCTTCGGTCTGGATGTCTTCGGTGCCGGGTGTCTTGTCGGCAACCAGATGGTGCTTGAGGGTTTTGTGCTCCACCTTGCCCATGCCGGTTTCCTCAACGCCCATTTTTGCCATGATCTCCGCTTCTGCGCGGGTGAATTCGCGAATTTTCTCAATGATCTTTTCGCGCTGGTCCACTGTCATCGAACGCAGAACCTTGTATGCGTCCGCAACCGCGTCGATCGCCTCAGTCATGGTGGCATAAATGCCGATATACTTACGGCCGCTGTACTGGGTCGAATCGTAAGAAGCAGCCGGAGCCGCAGACCCGCCCAGTTGTGCCATGACGTTTGCTACAATTTGGTCAATTTGATTCGGAGTTATTTCCATTTCCGATTGAAACCCCCTTCTTAAAAAGTTGTGCTCCATATTCCGCGAGCGCCTTGTCCTGGTCCGCCGTACCGCCGCTCACGCCGAGAGCGCCGACAATCTTGCCGTCCCCATCGGTGAGCGGGACCCCGCCGCCGAAGAGGATGAGCTTGCCGTCGGTCGAGTACTGAAGGCCGTACAGGCCTTCGCCCGGTTGAGTCAGCTTGCCCACCTGCTCGGTGGTCATCTTGAGGGATGCGGCGGTGTAGGCTTTGTTGACCGCGACATCGATGCTGACGAGAAACGCCGTATCGTCGCGCTTGAATGCGACGAGGTTGGTTCCCGCGTCGCACACCGCAGTCACAACGCCGAGGCCCTGCCTGCGGGCCTGTGCCATCACAGCGTCACAGAGCTTAAACGCCCTGTCGCTGAACTGGTCGCCGGTAATGGGAGCCGCGTCCGCGACGTCCGGTACAGCTGCCGGAGCCGGTTTCTCCTCGGGTGCAGCCCCAAGCTGCACCCGAGGAGAAACCGGCTCCGGTACAGCTGCCGGAGCCGGTTTCTCCTCGGGTGCAGCTTGGGGCTGCTGCGCGGCCGGCTGGGACTGCCTGGTGGCAGTCATGTCGGTCATGCGTGCGAGCGCATACACCAGATCGGAAATGCGGTTGAGCCACGAGATCGAGTCCCGTGAAATACCGCCGGTCTGGGAGAGCGCCACCGCTTCCCGCTCCGCCCTGCGCACCACGGCGCGGGCGAGATCGAGCGCGGCCCCGCCTTCAGTTGCACCGGGGAGGACGAACGCTTTGATTTCAGGCAGTGTGGACATGATCGAATCAATCGCGGTTTCGAGCTTTGCAACCTCGTCGTGGGTTGCGAACTTGGAGCCGCCTGCAATCTCGCCGTTGTATAAAATCACGTCGTTTTGCAGCTGTTCGACAATGTCCCGTATGGTTTGAGGCAGTTTTTGTTTGGCTAAACCAAGGGCGGATGAGAATTCATCAAGGGTACCCAAGAGTTTAAAGACCGGACTGTTCTTGGGTATTCTCATTCGGTTTTTGGTACTGGTATAGCCGGTATCTCCGGCCTTTGTATAGATGCTCATCGCCCACCTCCTTAACTATTGTGAATTTTCGTCTGTGCCATACTAGTCGGCCAGAGCCAGCCCCAGCGCAACCGCGCTGTGCGGCTCAAGCATTCCCAGGAGGTTGGCACGCCCTGCTGTAATCCGGTAGGATGAAAGGTACTCGGCGAGCAGGTCGGCGATCTCAAAGTCCTGTGAGCTCCCGCCCACAAGCGCCACCGACCCGATCTTGCGGATATCCCCGCCCGGGGCCACCTCGGTCAGCGCCCGTTTGGCGTTGACGTTGAAGACCTTCTTCTTCGCTTCCCGGCGGACGAGCGCAATGCGGTCGATCGTCAGGCGCTTGGAAGAGCGGATGGGGACGAGCTGATCCTCAGTCACGATGACCACCCGAGAGAACAGCTGCGGCGGGAGGGGTTCGGAAGCGAACTTGACGCTCCCGTCCTCAAACCGCAGATAGAGCAGGCCCTCGACCTTGGCGAGCGGATACTTTTTGATGAGCTCCGCTGTGTCCCGGTCGTTGAGGTCGAGCTCGAGGTCGATGATCTTGGTGACCATCTCCCCTGCGCCCGCGTGGTGAATCGCGGTGACCCTGCCATCGCCGTCGATGAGGGCGGCGTCGGTCGATCCCCCGCCGAGGTCGAGGATTGCGAGCGGGATGTCCGCACCCGGTGTGGTCAGCGCCCCTTTGAGCGCCATCTCAGCCTCGCGGCCCTCCACCCGGACGTAGATCCCGGTGAGCTTGGACAGCTCATCCGCAATCGCCTGCATCGGCAATTTTGAGGTCTGCACCATCGCGGCGAGCATGACGACGTTTTCCATCGCCGCCTCGCCTGCGAGTCCGCCGGCCACCTCCACCGAAGCGAAGGTGTCGGCCGCGAGCATGTCGATGATCTTCATCTCATCCACCGGCTCGCCGGTGAGCTCCGACATCGACTGCTTGATCCGGTTGATCAGCGCGCCGACGTTGGTGCCCTGCTCTCCTGCAATGTCTAAAATCTCATGGCAGGAGGCGAGTTCTTTCATGATGTGGTCCGCGCCGCTGTTGACCTCGATCTGCTTGATGCCAGACCGCGATTCAATGGTGACCGAACCCGCTTTGATCTTTTCTGTTTTAACACTGGCTCCCTTAGCGTGGAGCACGACGCCGGAGCGGCAGCCGGTGAGGCTTCTCGCAACCGGGATCGAGTCGCGCGTCTCATCGGGGCTGAGCCCGAAGATCCCCGCGATGCCGTAGGGGTTGGAGAGGGTGCGGATGCTTTCCCCGTTGCGGGCGACTTCAACAGCCGCCGGAACGCCGAGCTCCACCTTTTCAATCCCCTTGACTTCGTCCACGATTGGGATCACCTTGTTGATGCGGTTGGCAATCAGCACGCCGTCATCCTTTTGGACAATGGCTGCCACGACGTTGACGCCGCGGTCAATTGCCTCCTGCATCAGCGTTGCCGCCCGGTAGTAGGGATATTCCCCGCTGACCACCGGGATGACCGGCTGTGTCGTATCGGTGAGAGCGTCCACCGGCGCCGTGACGCCGGTTGCAAGCCCGACGCCGCCCGGGGTGTCGGGGTTGTGCCCGATCATGGCCGAGCCGATGACCGTCGTCTCGCTGATCGTGTCCATCGACAGGTCGCTGATGACGGGGGCCGCCTGGTTGAGGCGGATCTGGGCGACGTCCCCGGGTTTGAGGCCGCCGTTTTCGAGCGCAAGGTTGAGGGCTTTGATACAGCCCGCGACGTTCGCAATCGTTCCCTTGACCCCAGTTGTCGGCGTCATGCCGCCCGACACATACCGGTTGCCAGTGCTTGACTTGCGCAGGATAATCGCCTCGGTTGTCGAGTTACCAATGTCAATCCCGACGATGATACGCCCGTCGGAAGCGTGGCTAGTTGTGGTAGCGTCAGCCAATGGCTCACCTCCTTGCAGAGGTCTTGATCTCGGGGCTTCACCCGGACACGGGCCAGCGCAGCGGATGTCGAGTCCAGCAAGTGAACTCCGCTCAGACGGGATTCCCCCGCCCTGGCGCATCCCGCGCGGCCAGTGTGCCGTCTGGATGCGGCTCCTACTTCAAAAGGATGCCTCTTTTTTCGTAAACCTCCGCCGCCTCGCTGACAAGCTTGGCGCAGAGTTCCGCTTTGTACTGAATTCTGAGGGTGTTGCTCATCTCGACCAGCTGCTGCTTGGTCGCGCGATTGGGGCGGATCATGTCGTACATCTGAATGACAACATCGTCCGGCACAGCGGTGAGTTCCGCTGCCCTGCGCAGGTTCTGGCCCATCTGAAGCTTGCCCGCGCTCTCGGCGATCTGTGCCTGGTTGAGGAGCATTTCCCGGCTGATGCGGATATCCTGCTGGTTGATCGAACCGTTTTTGACCGCTTCCAGAGTGATTTCACTCACGTGCTTGCCAGTCGGTGTTTTGACGATCTCCTGGTGTTTATCCATAATCGGGTAATCAGCCGTGGTGAACCCGCCCGCGGGTGCAGCGGCGGGAGCCGGAGCAGCCTGGGGGGACGCCGCCTTGGGAGCGGCGGCCTTGGGGGCGGGTGCGGCCTGCGGTGCCGGGGATGGCTTTGCAGCGCCGTCTTTTGCGTGTATATTGTTTGCCACCTCTGCGACGAGGTTGGCGATTAAGTTGTTGTCCATCTTACCACCTCACATCAAGTTCAACGGGCGGAGCGCCGTCGACGCAGTGTTCTGTTTCCTTAATGTGAAGAATCGCAGCCTTGGCCTGAAACTTCGGGCGGACCATGTAGTCGTTGATGACCTCGATCGGAACCGGTGACTGGCCCTTGGCGTACCGCGCGGCATTTTTGCCGATCGCCCGGTAGGTTTCCAGGGTGATGAGCGGGGCCTGAGAGAACAGCTCGAGATTCGTCAGCGGGAACAGGTCCTTTTGATGAATGATCGCTGTCCCCTTGGACTGGATGCCGATGCCGATGCCCGACCCACTCAGGACCGCGGCCTTTTTGGCGACAAACGCGACGTCGGAGGTGTCAAGCACCCGGATAAACCGGACTTTGAGGCCCTCTTCCTCGACGCCCGCTGCCACCTCCCGCAGCACGTCGGCGTGCGGGATACCCGAAATCGTCTTGTTCTGGTAGCTGCCAAAGGCGGCGGCCACTGCGATGACGACCTCGTCCGGGTAACTTCCCGGCTGTGCGGTTCCGAGCTCGGTGATCGTCATCCCCTCAGGGCTGACGGCTGGTGCCTGCGATTGTACCGGCGCAGATGAACTTTGATTGCGCTGGCCGAGCGCAGCAATCACCGCTTTGGTGACCTGCTCAACCAATTGTGGATCGTAGTTCATTGGGTTTTCCTCCATTCTGGTCAATTTGGCAAATATGGTTTAGTTGATGGTATCCGGGTCGATCGCCTGCGGAATACGCTTCACTTTTTCCCACTCTTCGCCTTCCAGACGGTAGCCCGTACCCGGGCCGGCATAGGTGTTTGGATTGTTGATGCTGCTGTGGACCTGGAACCCATCGTCGAGGATCGCGGCGGTGTGCAGGTAGTCGCCCGAGATTCTCTGTTTGAGCATCTCGAGGATCGACTGCGCAAC
Organism: uncultured Oscillospiraceae bacterium; assembly: GCA_965141735.1. Classification (GTDB taxonomy): domain Bacteria; phylum Bacillota; class Clostridia; order Oscillospirales; family Ruminococcaceae; genus Massilioclostridium. Next base: position 7,786 of record CBCSOX010000094.1, read on the forward strand.
GTCGGTGTACTCGCTGTTGGCGAGCGCCTTGACGATGTCAAGGCCCGACACGTCGCCGTCCTGGATCCGCTTGGCAGCTTTTAAGTCTTCATTGATGTTGCGCTTGTGCGTGACGTCCTTACTTCCGTTGGCCAGCACGTTTTGGATGACCTCTTCATCGGTGATTTCAGGGAATCCGAGCGCCTTAAAGACAACCTGCATACACTTGGCGGCTTTGGTCCGCACTGCGATGACGTCCTCTTCGCTGACGGGGCGCAGGCCGCCGTCCACCTTGAGGTCGCGCTGCAGGATGTTGTAGTCGTCGAAATCCTCTGCGTCGAAGTTCGAGCCGGCGAACATGTTGTCGTAGTTCGGCGTCGAGCTGTAACCCGAGAAGATGAAGTCGGTGCCCGGCAGCATTTGCATGAGCATGCGGGCGGTCCGCCGGATATCCGAATGTGTAAACGTCTGGTCATTGCTGGATGCGCACTCGAGCCCGAGCATTGCGGCGAGGAGGTTCTCAGCGAGAATCTCCCGCACGCCGGAGGGAACCGAGGCGGCAAGGCCCACACAGCTCACCGAGCCGTTCTGTGTGCCCTGCACGCCGCCGCCCTTGATGACGAGCAGACAGCGGGCTTCGAGGTAGAGCATGGATTTGCCTTCCGCGTTGCCCATGAGGGCCTCGCTCCCCGCGCCCGAGGTGCAGCGCATCTTCATGCCGCGGGATGCATACGCAGCCGCTAAAAATGTCTTGGAATAAGGGGTATCGTCTCCGTCGATGAAAACTTTTTCAGTTCCATACACCGAGATGGTCTCGGCATAGGTGGTGATTCCGAGCATACCGAGCTTGAGCTCGGTCGCCTCCTCCACCGCGCACTGGCTGAGCACCCCGCGGCGCCCACACTGGGAGCCGACGAGGATGCCCACCCCGCACAGCGGCGCGTAACGCGCAACGCCTACGGTGGTTTCGGTCTCATCGAAGCCGCGCAGCGCGGCCTCGGCGGAATCACACGCGATCTGGATGGGGTTGTCCTTGAGGTTGGTGACGTGGCACTGGTTGGATGGGAAGGCGCGCTCCCGCATCTTCTGCATTGCCATCATCATCTCGACCACGTTCATGTGGCCGAGCACCTTGCACAGCTTTGCCGGGGTCATGCCGCCGACGAGCCGTTTGATCGGGCTCTTGTCGACGTGGATGTCCACCAACTGGCGCGCGAGTGCGAGGTCGTCCATCCCCATCGCCTCCTCCGCAACCGTTAGATCGATTGCGTGGTCGGCGATGAAGCTGTCGATAAAATCGAACTCTGCGCGGGACTTGCCGTCCATTTCGGTGATGACGCCGTTTTCAATTTTCAGAGAGGGTTCCGGATCGTAGGGGGAGTCCATTGCGATGATACCCGCTTCGGGCCACTCCTGCAGGAACCCGTCCTGATTGACGGGACGCTTGGCAAGCGCTTCAAAACGTTTGCTTTGCGGCATTTGTTTCACCCACCAATCAAATTATTTGCCGAGCTGTGCAAGAACCTTTCTGGTGATCTCAGCGATGAGGTCGTTGTCAGAAGGAGCTGCGGCAGCCGGAGCAACGCCAGCCGGAACTTCGCCCGGAATAACTGCTGCGGGCTGTCTTCTCTGGGAGCCATCGGGATTCGCGGTGTTGACCGGAACAGCTTCTGCCGGGAGAACCTGGCACTGCGGGCAGCCCGGGTGTTTGCCAGGAGCCTTGAACTCTTCACGGAGTTCGAGCAGACGGTTGATCTGGCTGCAGTCGAGCTGCTGCGCTCCGCCGAGCTGACGGCAGTACATCGAAACTTTTGCAAAGTACTCGGTGGACTCCATGTTGAAGTATGCTTTCATCAGGGTGTTGCCAACAGTCAGAGCGCCGTGGTTTTTGAGCAGGAACGCGTCGTGGCTCTGAATGTAGGGAGCGAGGGACTCCGGAATCTCCATGGTGGAGGGGGTGCCGTACTCACAGATCGGAACGGTGCCGAGGAAGATAACCGCTTCCGGCATGATGTAGGTGTCGAGCGGGATGTTGCAGACAGCGTGAGCAGTCGCGATCG
>CBCSOX010000095.1:0-9652 GCA_965141735.1 uncultured Oscillospiraceae bacterium
CCCTGATCCGTAGCAACAAAACCATTGAGGATCAGAACATTCCCCTTTCCAGCCTAAAGGTCCCTTCTTTAGAAGATTACCAAAAATACGGGGAGTCGGATTTGCTCAAAAGCAAGGAACTTGCCGCAAACGCATTTGTGAACATGGAGGGCCTGAAAACCCTTGACCAGGGGAAAAGCGACGGAGCAGGCCTGATCCAGGAAGAGGGCGACAGCGGGGAGCAGCAGGGAAACGGCACAGAAAGCTTTTTTACCCGCCCCATTGCCACTTTAATTGGGTTTTCAAATCCTGAAATCAGTGCGGAATTTCAAAACGGTCTGCGAAGGATTGTTGAAGGAAGAGCGTTTGAGCAAAAAGGCGAATGCCTGATCAGTCAAAAATTTGCCGCGCTCAACAGCCTGACCGTGGGATCGGAAATTACCTTCACGGACTATTCCTATACAGGGGAAAAACCGGTCTCTCAAACTTTGACTGTCAGCGGTATTTACGAGGATAACACGCCTGTGGACAACGGTGGGATGGTTTTTTTCAGCACCAACCGTGGAAACGAGATTTTGACCAGCCTCAACACATTCACCAGTCTCCCGCTGTATGAGAAAACAAAGAACAGTGGTATGTTGGATGTCCAGGTGTCCTTTGTCCTGAAAAAACCTGAATTGGCGGAAGCTTTTGAGCAGGAACTGTATGAGAAGGGACTCCCCGCGTATTACACCGTTTCGGCAGACGCAGCGAAATACAACAAGGTGGTGGGCCCGGTAGAGGGAATTTCCCGTATCGTCACGATTTTCCTGGCAGTGGTGCTGGTGCTCGGTTCTCTCATCCTGATTTTACTCTCCACAATGGCGATCCGCGAGCGCAAATACGAAGTGGGTGTTTTACGGGCCATGGGAATGAAAAAAGCGAAAGTCGCCCTCGGCATGGTCACCGAAATGATGGTCATCATCACCGCCTGCCTTGTCATCGGCCTGGGAATCGGCGCAGCCGCCGCACAGCCCATCGCGGACTCGCTGCTGCAAAGCCAGGTACAGTCATCTCAGTCCGATCCGGTACAGGAGAACAACATCGAGGTCAGCAACGGGATACAGACGAGTGAAAACGCCATTACTGAGCTAAAAGTAAGTTTGAGCGGGCAGGCTGTCGGGCAGATTGTACTCATTGCCCTGCTCCTGGCCCTCCTGTCGAGTGTGGCCGGCGTGATTTTCATCACCCGGTACGAGCCAGTCAAAATTTTATCAGAAAGGAACTAGAGCTATGAGCGTATTGCAATTAGAAAAGGTTTCCTACCAGTATGCAGGAACCGCGAAAAAAGTGTTAAAGGAAATCAGCGTGGAGTTTGAACCGGGAAAGCTCTATGTGGTGATGGGAAAATCTGGCGCAGGCAAAAGCACCCTGCTCTCGTTGATCTCCGGCCTTGATCTCTGCACAGGGGGAGCCATGCTCTACCAAGGGCAGGATATGAAGAAGTTCGATCGGGACAAATACCGCGCCAAAAGCATTGGCGTCATTTTTCAAGGGTATAACCTGTTGATAAACGCCACGGCGCTGGAGAATATTGTGCTTTCCATGAACATCAGCGGCAGCCGGGAAAAGGACAAGACAGAATATGCTCTGAAACTTCTAGAAAAAGTTGGGATCGACCGGGAAACCGCGGGCCGCAAGGTGCTCAAGCTCTCCGGCGGGGAACAGCAGCGGGTGGGGATCGCCCGCGCCATCGCGCACAATCCAGCCGTCATGATTGCCGACGAGCCCACCGGAAATCTGGATGGGGACACAGAAAAAAACATTATGGAAATTCTCCGGTCCCTTGCCCATGACGAAGGGAAATGTGTCATTGTCGTCACCCATTCCAAAGCCGTGTCTAAATACGCAGACGAGTTGTGGGGGTTAAATGCCGGCAACCTTTTATTTCTGAAGTAAAACTGGTCGGACCAATCGAATTGATTCGGAGGAACCCGATATGTATCTCTTTCAAAACGCCATTCGAAATCTTTTTCGGAACAAGGGCCGCAACATCATTCTGGCGCTGATCACCTTTCTCATTATCTTTGCGGCGGCGGTCTCTTTTTTGATCAGCGGCGCTACAAAATCGGTGATCGGCAGTGCTCGCACACAGTTTGGAAATCAGGTCACAATTGCATCAACTAGTGCAGTCGAACTGAAGGTATCGGATTACCTCAAGTATGGGGATTCGGAACTGCTGCAGAACACAGAGTTTTCCATGACTGCTTATGGGCGGCTGGACGGCCTGAAGGCGCTGGATGAGGAAACGCCGGATGGAAACGCCAACATGATCCTGGTTTCCACCTCACGCAACGACCTGGGCGAGGATTTCCGAAAAGGCCTTCGCAGCATCCTCTGGGGAAAACAGCCGGAAAACAAGGGCGAGTGCTTAGTCAGCGAGGAGTTTGCCAAGCTCAACTCCCTGAGCATCGGTTCAAGTGTAAAACTTCTGCCGGCGGACGCGGCAAAATCCGGGACAGCTACGCTTACAGTCTCCGGGATCTATTCAGATAACTCTGTAAACGGCACTGGCGGACAGGCTGGGATACCGCTCTACAACCGGAACAATGAAATCGTTACCACAGTGGAAACGGCCGCTGCCATCGACTTTATGGTAAACGGTACCGGACAGCTGTTTGATGCTGTATATTTTCTCAAACGACCTGATTTGCTGGAAGCATTTCAAAACGAGCTGCGGGAAAAGGGCTTGCCTGCGTCCTTTACCGTTACGGCCAACGAGGAAGAGTATCAGCAGGCCGTGGCCCCGGTGGAAAAGCTGTCAAAAATCAGCAATGTTTTCTTAATGGTTGTGCTTTCACTGGGCACCGCTGTCCTGATTCTCGTATCGGTGATGTCCATGCGGGAACGAAAATACGAAGTCGGTGTTCTGCGGGCAATGGGGATGAAAAAAGGGAAAGTCGTTCTCGGCATGTTGACCGAGGCTGTTGTCGTCACAGCCGCCTGCCTGGTCATCGGTCTGGGTGCAGGAGCAGCGGCCGCACAGCCGGTGGCCAATGTCCTGATACAGCAGACAATACAGAGCGGGCAATCCCCCGCAGGCCAATCGGATGAGGACGAAAATCCAGCTATGAAGATTCATATGACCGCCTCAGCGGCCGGGCAGATCAGCTCGGTTGCCCTCCTGCTTGCCGGTATATCCAGTGCGGCGGGGATTCTGTACATCACCCGGTTTGAGCCCAACCGGATCTTATCCGAACGAAATTAAATGCGGATTAGAGGAGAAATTACTGTGAAAAAAATTATATTGTTTTTGAGTGCGATTGTCCTGCTGGCTTTCAGTACAGCCTGCACAAACAGCGATACTTCCTCAAGCCAGGGGATGAACAGCAAAAATGGCGGTTCTTCTTCAAGCCAAAGAACGGTCAGCCCGAACAGCGGATCCTCTTCCAGACAAGGAAACAAACAGCCGGGCGCTGACCAGCAGGTTGATTCGGCTTACAATCTTCAGGATCTAATTGATGCAGTCAAAAACGCCGGATGCATCAGTGGAGAACCGGAATCCCTAGATGTCAAAGATATCGGTGCTGAACAAGGAATCTCCTATGGGAATGTGGTGTTTTTGCAGTATGATCTGTATTCTTCCAGCGCCTATTTTGACGCCTATGAAGCAGGACAGGTGACGATCAATGGAAAGACGGTGAAAATTGGAGCGATCAACGGACCGTATTTTATGATATTTATGGATGAAAAGGTGGATCAGAACGCGGTAAAAGCGTTTCGTTCCCTCGGGTTTGGTGCTTGATAAAAACGAAATCAAAGATAAATAAAATAGGTCCTTGTGCGCAACTTCTCCACGTTTTAACCGGATACTGAGTTTGTCCATCCTTTCAGAAAGTTTCCGATCGGTTTGACTCTGCGCACCGCAGATGTGAACGTCAAAAAAACCGGAATCGTTTTAAATGATTCCGGTTTTTGTCATTTGATTTTCGAGCGCGAGAGCCGCTGCCAAAAGGGCGTGGGCGCAACAATCACCCGCTATGCGGATGGGATGAAAGCGAAAGCAAAGAGACATCCTTGGTGGAAGGATGAGGAATGATCAAGACAACAAACAAAAACAATGTCCCTTGTGGCAATTAGTCCAGTACAGAGTTTGCCAAATAAAACTGCAAATGCCAAAACGTATTTGCTCTAAAATATCGGAGAAGAGTGTTCTGCGGAGAACAGCGAGAGGAGATCGGAAAAATAACAAAGTAGCGAATAGTCGATGGGGGCATGAAAACAGGTCGTATTGGTGCAGAGGATGCTGTGAGGATAGAGTTGGATCCAACACCAAAAAGAGCGCAGGGCAGATTCAAAATCAGGGAATGAAAGATCAGATTTTGGAACAGAGGACACTGTAAGAATATCAAGAGTCGGTTACGGGCAGCAAGGGACAATCCCCACCCAAACGGCAGATCGCCAAAAGTGCCTGAAGGCGCTGCTTGCGAAGAGTCATTCAGGCAATTCTGAAATGCCACCGGATATGCCAGTGGATTTTTATTAAATGTGGATGCTGGACAGACTGCCGCTGTTTTACAGTCTCACATTTCGTCTTTCAAACCAAATGAAACGGATTCAGCTTTTTCAAGCAAGCGTTGATCGAATGAAAAAGCATATTTTTACAAGAAATACTTCGTCAAATCACATGTTTTTTTCAACGCCCAGCTATTAAAATAGAAGTGTAAATGCCAATTGGTGTGTACAATCTTATTTTGTTTCCCAGCAGTCAATCAGAAAAGGAAGGGTTTGAAAAATGAAAAAACAAAACAGGTGGAAAAGAACGTTAGCATCCATCCTAACGTCGGCTTTACTTCTTTCATCCACTGTAGTGAACATGGCAGCATTTGCTACAACAGGTGAGGGAACGAGCTTTCTCAATCAATTAAACGCCAATTACAACAAGCCAAAGCAGAGTTATGCAACAGAGGTTCGGTGGTGGCTTCCCGAAGGCGGCCATACAGACGAGACCATTAAAGAAGAAATTAACATGATGCATGAACAGGGGTTTACCGGGTTCGAGCTCTGCCAACTCAATGAGGCGGGTGTTGACGCCGATATTTACGGATATGGCTCTGAGTCCTGGGCGCACGATGTGAAAGTGGCAATTCAGGAAGCGGCAAAGCTCGGAATGAGCGTCGGCCTGACCAGCGGTACCAACTGGACACATGCCAACATTCCGGGTCTTGATCCGAATTCTGAGGCGGCTGGCCAGGAAATCGGAATTTCGATTGAAAATGTGGCAGCTGGTCAGAAAAATCAGGGAACGCTCATTCTTCCGGCGGTAAGAAGGGGAATTGCAACAGAAGATGTGGCGAAAACATTTGTCGGGACCTATGCTTACCGTGTCGGCTCCACCGGAAATGGCAAACAGACTATTTTGGATACGACAGTAGGCGCTATCAATCTAACGGAACAAGTCGTCCAGGTAGACGCTCAGACATGGACGCTGGATTGGACTGCCCCGGACGATGGGGATTACGTGATCTATTCCATGTGGCAGCAGGGCACGTTCCAGTCACAGGAGCCGGCGCAGGAAAACTCCTATGCAATCAACTATTACAACACCGAAGGGGTAGAGGCGTTGAAGGAATTTTTGACGAACTACTATTTTTCGGATGAAGAACTGGTAGAGGCGATCAGAAGCGCAGACGTGCAGTTCTTTATGGACTCTCTGGAAATTTCGACTAGCCAGGGACAGCGCAGCTTGTACTGGAGCAACGACATGAGGCAGGATTTTATCGACAAAAAGGGCTATGATATTGTCCCTTACCTTCCACTGCTTTACGGCATCAGCACAGGCTCTAATTTTACCGGTGCAGGGAACACTGATGTGGACGGCGCACGTATCGGTAACGTTGCGCTGAGCGGTCCGGATGGAACGACGGTCGATGAGGCGAGTACATGGAAAATTGCAAATGATCTGTACGATGTGCACACCCAGTTGATTCAGGAAAAAATGATGCAACCGCTCAAAAAATGGGCGAAGGAAAACTACAACATGACCCTGCGTTCCCAGATGCCATACGGCACGTATATGGAAACCTCTGAAATGGGCATGGCGATGGATTATGTGGAGACTGAGACCTTAAATATGAAGGATCAGACCGACACCTACCGTCTTTGGAGCGGCGCTGCGCACATCATGGATACCCTTTATTCTTCCGAAACCGCCTGTGTCAGCAGCTCCAACTATGTGCTGACGGAACAGGACTATATCAAAATTGCCAATCTCGAGTTTGCAGCGGGCGTGAACCGTGTAATCTGGCATGGACATGCGTCTTCCTGGGGCCCGGAAAGCAACACAAAGTGGCCGGGTTATGAGGGAATGGGCGCCGGACTGTCCACCCGCCTGGATTCCCGTAATCCTGATGCAAAGGATTACACCGAAATGAATGATTATTACGGCCGTGTACAGCAGCTGCTGCGCGAAGGCGTATCCCGCACCGACCTCGGCATCCTGCATCTCAACTACGGTGAAAACACAGAATACCCGACGCAATACGCAGACTGGATTGGCAATCACCAGGGGATCTACTGGACAGATATGTCTCTGCAAAATGCCGGCTATACCTACGATTACTTTTCACCCGACTATCTGAACCTCATGGAATATGATGCAGAGACAGCAACGCTGGGTGAAACGGTCGGTTATCAGGCGATTCTGGTACAGCAGCAGAGAATGCCGATTGATGCGGCCCAGAGACTGCTTGAATTGGCAAAACAGGGCTTAAAAGTCATCATTGTGGATGATGCTGCAACCATTACCCCATATTACAACGAGAAGAACGATGATCTGAAAGTGATTATCGACGAAGTAAAAAAACAGAAAAATGTTGTGACGGTCGCTTCCGAGGCAGATGCTTACACCGCGCTGCAGGAAATGGAGGTGCGGCCGCGCGCAGAACTGGTCGGCTCCAACGAGCAGATTTTGACACAGGTGCGTGAGGACGAGGGGAACAACCTCTACCTCTATGCATACAACTACTGCGACGACCAGCACAAATTCCTGCAGTATAAAACCACAAATCCGGAATCCCACGGCACCACCGCAACAACCGATCTCTCGATTGGTGGGATGTACATTCCCTACCAGATTGATCCCTGGACTGGGGACGTTGTAAAAGTCGTTGATTACCGGTATGAGAACGGCAGAACGATCCTCAATCTCAGCCTCGAGTACAACGACGTCGCTTTGCTTGCATTTGAGCCTGTTACAGAAGAGGAACTGCATGTTGTTTCTACAGACGCCGATGTGAGAAGCCAAAATGGCGACTTCACTGTGCGTGCGGTCAAGAGCGGAATCTACAATACAACCCTGAGCAACGGCGATATCTATGCAACTTCGCTGACAGTTCCGCAGGCAAAAGAGCTTACAAACTGGGATTTGGCAGTTGAAGACTGGACAGCGAGTGAAACAAAAGAAAAACGCTCCGAAACGCGCAACACGACTGTTTACGACGCTGCTACAAATACCTATCAGGATGTGGAGCTGACCACAGAAGAAGTGCTTTATCAAACCAACAAAAATGTGATCTCCACCCATCTCGAAACACTGACCACTTGGGATAAAATTGAGGAGATCGGCAAAGAGGTTTCCGGCATCGGCGTCTATACGACCACTTTCGATTGGGATGCGTCCGCCGCTAACGGTGCATACCTCGACCTTGGAACATTCCTTCAGAATGCTGTTGTGGAAGTAAACGGTCAAAGGGCGGAAACAGTAGATGTCGTCGACCCAGTGATCGATCTCGCCGGCCTGCTTAAGGACGGAGAAAACACACTGAAAATTACAATGACCTCCACTTTGGCAAACCGCATGCTTGCCATGGGGAGACTCTCCGAGGGGCGCTTTACCTATGACGGTGTGGATAAACTGGTCGGTTTTAACGGGTACAGATGCACCTATCAGCCAAACGGCCTTTCGTCCGTCACCCTGGTTCCTTACGCTGAGAAAACGATCGCACTGCCGGAGGAAACCTTGGTGCTCTCAGCAACTGCACCGGAATCCGCAGTGGTCAACGAAGAGTTTGACGTCACTGTGATTACCCCTGCAACTGTTACTGACCTCAAGATCACCGACGAAGCAAGCAAAGAGATGCACTGCAGCGCAATTCAAGCGGTTGACAATGAGGACGGAACCAAAATCTGGACCGTCACCATGGCTGTTGATACAGTCGGCAACGATTGCACCTTCCGCATCGCTGCAAAAGGCAAGGCCGGATATTTCATTGATTCCGGTGTGACGTTCAGCCTGGACATTTTAGCGGCGGATTCTTCTTCCTCCGAATCGAGCTCTTCTTCCGGTTCGGAGTCCTCTGGTAACGGTACGCCGATTACTGGCGACAGAATGCCGGTGCTTGCCCTCACAGTGGTACTGCTTGCGGGCGCAGGAGTGATTATTGCCAAACGCAAAAACCACAAGGCATAGGCTGAATCAGGTACATCATATTTAAAATGCGCAAAACGCCAACCTTCCATGGAAGGTTGGCGTTTTGTGCTCTGTATCCGTTTGATCGGATTACAAAAATAAATGTGCATCTATTTGTTGACAGGATAGTACATAGTGTGCAGAACCTGTTTTCTCTGTGCGAGATACCGGCTGTATTGATTTTATAAGTCTCTGTGGTATTTTTGAAAATCTGCATTGGACTGAATACTTTTTCGATATGCTGCCGGAGAGACACCATAATGCTTTTTAAAGACCTGGTGCAGATAGCTCGCATCGTTGTAGCCAATCAGATGGGCAATGTTTTCAATCGAAATCGAGCTTGTTTCCAGATAGCGTTTGATTTGCTCGAGTTTTGATTCCTGCAGTATTTTTGAAAAGTTTTTTCCGGTATACTCTTGAATCTTGCGAGAAATATAGCTCTCTGAGTAGTGAAATTTCTCTGAAAGCTCTTCGAGTGATACTGTGGTAAGATTGTTGTTGATATACGTCATGATGCTGCTCATCAACTGTTTCCCCTGATGCTGATGGGTACTATCATAGATACACATCAAAACCGTGATCAGAGAAATTAGCGACGATTGGATCATGGATTCGTAGTAAGGTCTTTGTAAGATGAGCTCGTTGAGAAGATTGTCGATGTACGAGTCAATGGAATAGGCTGGGGAACTCGGAAAATAAATGTAGTCGAGCATTTTTTGGCTGTCGCAAATATAATTGAATAGAAAACCAGAGATTAAATCATTGCTCTTTTGCATCGATAGAATTGTTTGTTTAAAAATATCTTTTTGGATGATGATGTTGATGACACAATCGTGTTCGGATAAGGTGCCAACGGCGTGTGTGACGTTGGGATTAAATAAGATCAAATCACCTTGTTTCATATAAAGCCGCGATTCCGGCATGAGATTGATACAGGAACCCCGGTATACATACGCTAATTCAAAAAAATTATGACGGTGATAATAATAGCCATCCGGATCAAAAATAGGTGGCCAATGGATGCAGACATCGACCAAAGGACGGTTTTTTGGTGGCAATATCGTAAAATATCCATTTGATTCAACCTGGGTATGAATCACATCCGGGGTGTTTTTCGGGGAGAAAACGCACGGACGTGTCTGTTGAAAGGTATGAATTTTTTGTATCAAATCTTCCATCAAAAGCCCTCTTCTTTCCGCCTTTTATATTTCAATCTATTTAAAA
>CBCSOX010000096.1:0-9636 GCA_965141735.1 uncultured Oscillospiraceae bacterium
CAATAATGCCAAAGCGGTTGCGGAAAATCAGACGTTGAGTGAGGATGACCAACTGGTTATCAACCAGGCTGCAAGCGATCTTAAAATAGCAATAGAAGGGTTGACGGAAACGGACGCAGCCCCAGTGTTGGGTGATACTACGGCAATCGGCCGCAGCTCGGCCCCGAAAACAGGGGAAGCGCTTCCCGCGGCCGCAGCTCTCCTGCTGACCCTCTCGTGCGGCGTTCTGATTCTGCACAGAAAGAAAAAACTGCACTAAAAGACCAACCCGTTTCCCCCGCATTCCATTGTAAATTGTGTAAAAAGCCCCTGGCAAAGCATCCGCTTTGCCAGGGGCTTTTATTCTCTCTTTTCCGGCGATTCCCGCTTCTACCAGGGCCTACAAATTGCCTTTTCATCACGCTTGCTAAAAAAACAATAGACGAAGGAAAAGCATTCTTGATGATTCCTAAAGCTCGCTGTTACAATTTGGTTCGGCGGCAGTGCGTCTGGCTTGAAAATCATTCAGTGCCCCTGATGTGGCTGGACGGGCCTAGGCCTCTTTTTCGGCTTGTGCATAACCCCATTGCTTTCATACCATTAAACGATTCCCGCAGAGTTTTCCTGAAACCGCTTTCGATAATCCATGGGCGAAAAACCCTGCTGTTTCTTAAAAGCCTTGTAGAAATAGCTGGTGTCGCTGTATCCGATAATCTCTGTGATCTTTTCGGTCGAAATATTGGAGTTCTTCAGGTAGTTGCAGGCGATTTCCAGCCGGTAATTTGAAACGATTTCTGAAAAACTCATGCTGGTTTCCTGTTTAATCAACCGCGACATATACCCGATGGAATAGTTAAAATGTTCCGCCACCTCTGCCAGGGAAACGTGGGAATAATTATAGCGGATGTAGGAGAGAATGTCTGCGATCGTGCGGTTTTTCGCCAAGCCGTCCATAGCTTCATTGAACTCCATCTGATGAATCCGCACAAGCATTGCGAACAAAGCGACAAGATAGGAATTGACCACCTGTTCAAAATACAGCTGGCGGTCGCACAGCTCCATAATCAGGGAGAGTATTAAATTGGAAACCTCCTGATTGTTCTTAAAGACGAGAAAATTGGTGATGTGCTCATTGCCATAGATCGAGTCGAGAAAAAAATTGAAAAAAATCTTGTTGTCAGAGATCATGTTGACCAGTTTGTTTTCGACAAAAGACTTGCGCAGCAGGATATTAAATACGATATCGTCTGGGGTCTGGGTGTAGGGCAGGTGGACCGCATAGGGATTGAGAAGAATCAGGCTGCTCTCGTCAATTTCAATTCGATCATGATTGGGAAATTCATTGATAAATTTACCACGGTACACAAAAGCCAGCTCATAGAAATCGTGGTAATGGCCCTGTCTGGGTTTTCTTTGCGGTTCACCGGGCGGTGTCCGATGCGCGTGGACAACCACATCGCTTCCCGGATAAAAGTTTTCCTTTTCTGAAATCAGGCAAGGGGACTCCGGCATGTCCTGTTGATGCGGTTTTCTTTTGGAATCACGTCCTGCTGTCGATGAACTGTCCGTTCGGATTTTTTCTCTGTTTAACTGTTCAATTTTATGAATATAGAGTTCCGCATCAAACATAGACATCCTCTTCCTTCCAAATCGCAAACAACGGTTTCCTGTGTCCATTATAACATGAAAAAGAAGTCCCCGCAATTTGTTTTTATCAACAAAAACCCAGATCATTTGGGGAAATCAGGATGGCTTTCCAGGTAAATGGTGAGGAAAGACGCTCTATTGCCGCTGACCCCAGTCATCAGTCCCTCTTTTCCTGTTCAGATTTTCTTGTTCTCACAGTCATTAAGATGCTTTGGCTGTGCCCATCTAATACAGTATTATTTGTAAAATATTGTTATTGAAGACAGGCGGCTGCGCTGTTCGTTCACTGAAACGCCATTGTCTGAAAATTTCCTCCCCATCCAGAATAACCTGTTGGGGTAGAACAAGGACACCCGCTTTTTCATCTACCACCCGCCCGATCAGTCGTTGTCCCGTTTGCAAAGGATTGTTCCTCTCTTAAAAGATAATTCAACAAACTGAAATTCTTGTAGCCATAAAATTTCAAAACCATTTTGCCTTTTCATTTCTGAACTGGGGGGTATCGCTTATTTGGTACGGGTTATAGTTGTTAAGGTTACAACCAAATTCTTTTAAGGTTTTTATTTTATTGTCCAGTGTCCACTCGATCAGAGAAATGCCATCAAACTCGTCTACCAAACCATTATCCATTTTCCCCTTGAAATACCACTCTACAATGGTCTGGTTATCTTTATGGAAAAACTGCTTAATGTCCCAAACAACAACCCTTCCACGAGTATTCCATTCATGAAACCAATGCTTTACCGTCTTGCGATTGTCATATTGAGGACTCCAACTTTCAGTATACAGGACATCATCTGCAAAAATATCATCAATTCCTAAATCCTGCTGTTTCAGCCACATATCAAACCATAAGCGAACAATTTTTTCTTTCTCATCCATAAACAAACTCCTTTCCAAATATCGATCTGTATCTCTACTGATTCTAAGAATGGGCAACCCCTATAGAGGGCTGCCCATTCATTTTAAAAATTATGCAATTTTTCCTGCATCAAATGATGTAACTGTGTATTTACGGGGCTATTGCAGGTATTAAAGTACATCTCGTTTTAACGGGTAAAACAATGCATCTTAATAGAGTTTTGCGCCTGCCGGAATGTGTTCATCTACCATCAGAAGGTGAAGTTTTTCCTCGCCTTCCTCGTTATGAACTGCGCTGATCAGCATACCGCAGGAGTCAATCCCCATCATCGGTCTCGGCGGCAGATTGATGATAGCGATACAAGTCTTTCCAACCAATTCTTCCGGCTCGTAATACTCGTGAATACCGCTTAAAATTGTTCTGTTTTCGCCTGTACCGTCATCCAAAGTAAACTTTAAGAGTTTCTTTGACTTCGGTACTGCTTCACATTCAAGTACCTTTACGGCTCTGAAATCCGACTTGCTAAAGGTTTCAAAATCAACGAAATCCTGAAACAGCGGCTCAATCTCGACCTTAGAAAAATCAATCTTCTCAGGCTCTACCTTACCATCATTTGAGGCGGTTTCAGCAGCCTTAACGCAACCATCATTTCCCGCATTGACATCTTTCAAAGGTTTCATTGTGGGGAAGAGCAGCACATCGCGGATGCAGTCGTTGTTGGTGAGCAGCATGACCAGACGGTCGATACCGATGCCGAGACCGCCAGTCGGCGGCATGCCGTACTCGAGGGCAGTGATGTAGTCGGTGTCCATGTCGGCCGCCTCGTCGTCGCCCGCCTTTTTCAGTTCCATCTGGTGCTCAAAACGACCCTTCTGGTCAATCGGGTCGTTGAGCTCAGAAAACGCGTTGGCGTGCTCCCGTCCGAGAATGAACAGCTCAAAACGCTCGGTCATCGTCGGGTCGGAAGGCTTTCTCTTGGCGAGCGGAGAAATTTCAACCGGATAGTCGGTGATAAAGGTCGGCTGAATCAGCTTGTCCTCCACGTATTCGTCAAAGAAGAGATTGAGAATGTCCCCTTTGAGGTGACGGTCCTCAAATTCAATGTGACGCTCCTGAGCGGCTGCGCGCGCCTCTTCGAGCGTCTCAATCTGGCTGAAGTCCACACCGGAATACTGTTTCACTGCATCGGTCATGGAGATGCGTGCAAACGGTTTGCCGAGGTCGATCTCGTGTTCGCCGTACTGCACCGTGGTGGTACCGAGCACATTCTGCGCAACCGTTTTGATCATTCGCTCGGTGATGTCCATCATTCCCTCGTAGTCGGTGTACGCCTGGTAGAGCTCGAGCAGGGTGAACTCGGGGTTGTGTTTGGTGTCGGTGCCCTCGTTGCGGAACACCCGGCCGATCTCGTACACCCGATCAAACCCGCCGACAATCAGGCGCTTGAGGTGCAGCTCGAGCGCGATGCGCATGTACATGTCAATGTTGAGCGCATTGTGGTGGGTGATGAACGGACGGGCCGACGCGCCGCCCGCGATGTTGTGCAGCACCGGGGTCTCCACTTCGAGGAAGCCCTCGCCGTCCAGGAAGCGGCGAATTTCAGTGATAATCCGGCTGCGTTTCACAAAGGTATCCTTGACGTCGGGGTTGACAATCAAGTCGACATAGCGCTGACGGTAACGGGTGTCGGTGTCGCGCAGACCGTGCCACTTTTCAGGCAGCGGCAGGAGGGATTTGGAGAGCAGGGTGATTTTGCTCGCCTTGATTGAAATCTCCCCCTTGTGGGTGCGGAACACCTCTCCCTCAATGCCGATGATGTCCCCGATGTCCCATTTCTTGAAGGACTGGTAGGTCTCCTCACCCACTGCGTCAATCCGCACATAGGATTGCAGGCGGCCGGTGTTGTCGCGCAGGTCGACAAAGCTCGCCTTGCCCATGCCGCGTTTGCTCATCATGCGGCCCGCAAGGGAGACTACTTTGCCCTCCATCTCGTCAAAATTCTCGATGATCTCATTTGCGTATGCGGTCACCTCATATTTGGTGATTTCAAACGGGTTGCGCCCGGTTTGTTTGAGCTCGTCGAGCTTGTCCCGCCGGATCTGAAACAGCTCGTTGAGATCCTGAACCTGCTCCTGTATCTTCTTGTTGTCTGCCATTTTTTACCTCCATTTTAAAAACGTCATAAGGGCCTCTTTGCAGAAGCCCTTACCCAACCTATTTCGAAATCTCAAGGACTTCAAATTCAATCATTCCGGAAGGCACTTCCACTTCCACGCGGTCGCCCACACGGTGGCCGAGCAGCGCCTTGCCGACGGGGGATTCATCCGAAATCTTCCCTTCAGAAGGATCAGCCTCGGTGGAACCCACAATGTAGTACTCGACGTCTTCATCAAACTCAATGTCCTTGAGAAGCACCTTGGAGCCAATGCTCACAATATCGGTGGGCAGGTCGCTGTCGTCGAGGACGTGGACGTTCTTGAGCATTGCCTCGACCTGAGCGATTCTCGCCTCAACCATTGCCTGCTCGTTTTTCGCCTCATCGTATTCGCTGTTCTCCGAAAGGTCGCCGAACGAAAGGGCGACTTTGATCTTTGCAGCTACTTCCTGCCGTTTCACTGTCTTGAGCTCCTCGAGCTCCTCCTCGAGTTTACTGAGACCTTCACCAGTCAGAATCGTTTGTTTATTCACCACGAAAGTTCCCTCCATCTATTTCAAAGTCTTTCTTCTTATAGCTATCATTTGGTACAATACCCTATATTATATGAAATCCGTGCGGTTCTGTCAAGGCGAAAATTGTAAAACTATTTGCGGCGATATTCGTCCGGAATCGCCTCAGGGCAGTTGCGAATGTAGTGAAACAGGTACTGCTGTGCAATGCCGCCATAAGGCCGGGCGAATTCGGGAAACCCCTCCTGGTAAAAGTATGTAATTGCCCGTTTGATCCAAACGTCCACTGGAAACGCCTCAAGACGGTGAAAGCCAAAAAGCAGAACGCACTCCGCAACCTTTGGCCCCACGCCGCAGATCGAAGTCAACGTCTTGCGCGCCTCGTCAATGTCTGCCTTGTAGAGGGAGGGGAGATCGATTGCCCCGGTGCTCACTTTGTGCGCTGCATCAAGCAGATAGCGCGCCCGAAAACCCGCCCGCATGGTGGAGAGGTCGTCAAGCGACTTAGAAGCGAGCGCCTCGGGAGTGGGAAAGGCGTATCCTCCGGGAACCTGTTCTCCGCAGAGTTTGCAGAGGCGGTCAATGATCCCCTTGATGCGGGGAATGTTGTTGTTTTGGGAGATGATAAAACTGCACAGCGTTTCCCAGGGGTCCTGCCGCAGGATACGGATGCCGCCCGCATAGTCACAGGATTTTTTGAGGACCTCATCCTCTAAAAATCCCTGTTTGATTGCCTGGTAGTCGGTGTCAAAGTCAAAATACAGCTTCCAGTGCCCTTCAAAGTCCTCGGCAGAGGTGTCGTAAAAGGTGAGCTGGTTTCCATCCTGCCGCAGGGTGAGATATCTGCCCCCTGCGAACCCACAGAACGAGCCATCCTCCTGGAGGGCAAAGCGGAAGCACTGCCCGCAGTCAAGGGTGTCGGCAAGGCTGAAATCGTCTATTTCTACAATGAAATGCGTTCCATTTTGCGTTGTTTTCATACAAGCCTACTTTCCATTTTTATTTTTCGATCATTTATCTGAAAATGAACCATTTTTTCTTTAAAATTTGCAGAGAATTCCTCTCAAAAAGTTCACAATTCTTCGGAAAAACAAGATGGAAATTCATTGCAAAAATGCCGCAAAAGCGGTATAATGAAGGTATCGTAAATAGTTAGGGAGGTTTTAATCATGCCAGTAGTCAATTACCAACAGTATTGCAATATGCTGGACAGCGCATATAAGAATCATTACGCGTATCCCGCATTCAATGTGACCTCGATGGAAACGGCTAGCGCAGTTCTTGCCGGCCTGGCAGAGGCAAAATCGGACGGGATCATTCAGGTATCGACCGGTGGTGCGGCACACGCATCAGGTGCAACCGTCAAGGACAAGGTACTCGGCGCAGTTGCCCTTGCGGAATATGTCCACCTCGTGGCATCGAAATACGATATTTTCGTCGCGCTGCACACCGACCACTGCAAGGCGGAAGACCTGGACGGCTTTGTTCTTCCCTTGATTGAGGAGACCGAACGCCGCCGCGCCGCTGGACTCCCCAACCTCTTCAACAGCCATATGTTCGATGGGTCCAACATTTCACTGAAGGAAAACATCGAAATTTCCAAAAAGCTGCTTGCGCGCTGCTCCAAAAATGACATTGTTCTCGAGGTCGAGGCAGGTGTCGTCGGCGGCGAGGAAGACGGCGTCAACAACGAGGGCGTTGCCAACGAAAAGCTCTACACCACCCCCGAGGATCTGCTCAAGCTTTACGAAGCGCTCGATGCGGTCGGCGGCCGCTATATGGTGGCGGCGACCTTTGGCAACGTGCACGGCGTGTACAAACCCGGCAATGTCAAACTCCGTCCCAAAGTCCTGCTCGAAGGTCAGGAGGCACTCAAGGCAAAATACGGCGACGACAAGGCGTTCCAGTATGTCTTCCACGGAGGTTCTGGCTCCTCCAAAGAGGAAATTCATGAAACCCTGAATTACGGCGTTGTCAAGATGAATATTGACACCGACACCCAGTACGCGTTCACCCGCCCCATCGTGGAGCATATGTTTAAGAATTATGACGGAGTGCTCAAGGTGGACGGCGAAGTCGGGATCAAAAAGGTCTACGATCCACGCGCCTACCTCAAGGCGGGGGAAAAAGGAATGTCCGACCGGGTCATCGAAGCATGTGAGGACCTCCATTCTGTTGGAAAATCTCTCTATTAAGTGTATTTGAACACAAACGGCAGGCTGCACGCTAAATACTAGGCGAAAAGAAGCAAAGCGTTTTCAACGGCGCTTTGCTTTTTTTGTCAAAAAGAACCGGATGGTTATCGGCCTGCCAAAGATGAAACACAGCAGCTGTGCAGGATCCTGCCGGCTGCCGCTGTAGAAGTGCCGTTGCATTCTGTCTTTGTTTTGCAGCCACACCCAACTGGACCAGATACAGCTGCGTTCTGATCCGGGATAGAAAGCAAAGATAAAAATCAACTGGATGCTTCCCATCAAAATAGGGATGTGCAACGAATCACCCTGTAGCCAGTCAGGCTGTTCTCATACCATCGAGTAGGGCCCGGTGCTGTTTCAGCTCATTGCTGATCAATGAGGTCGTCAAAATCCTCCTCTGGATTGTCCCCTGTCATGTACTCCCGGTTGGCGACCCGTTTGTGGTCGCGCTCTGTCTCTACCAGATCGGAAAGAAGCTCTTTGACGCGGTAGGAGTCTTTGATGTTGAGGATGTCAAACTCTGGGGTGGAATGATCAGCAGAACAGCAGTGAATCGTCCCGAGTCCAAACAGCTTTTGCCACAGCTTGCGTTTGTGGGTCAAATCCAGGATTCGGTAAAGCCGAACCTCCTCCTCGGTCGTGGAGAACAGGCCTTTGGAAACCAGGAGTTTTTCCTCCGTCAGTTTATAAGTTGTAAATGTCCAGGGAAGGCCAAAGAGAATTCGCTTGCGATCCTTCCAGACAAATTTTGTGTTGTCCGCCATACTACTCCCCCTTTTCCCCGACCAGCCGCCGCATGATGTAATCATCCATCACATAGCCGTTGCCGATGTCCGACACCACTGCGTCATCGATGGTGAACCCCATCCTTTGATAGATGGCAATGGTGTTGTCGTTGTGCTTGTTCACCGTTAAGTAGATCGAAGGGTGACCAAGCTGTTTGCAGTAATTCACCGCTTCCGCCAACAGCTGCTTGGAGATGCCGCGGCCCCGGCAGTCTTTGCGCAGGTAGAGCTTGCTCAAAAAGAGCTCATTTTGCTGAGGCTGAACACCGCAGTAACCGATGAGCTCCCCGTTTTCAAACGCCATGTAATAGCGGTATCCCTGGTTGTTGACCGCGTCGGCAATTGCATGGACGCTCTGAAATTTCTCCACCATGTACGCAACCTGGCCCTCCCCGATGATTGGGGTAAAATGTTCCTGCCATATTTCCTTCGCAAGCCTGGCAATCGATTCGACATCGCTCTGGCTGCTGCAAATACGGATGTCCACTGACATTTCTCGTTCCTCCTTTTTGAAAAAACAGGTTGCTGGTGCCAGCAACCTGTTGTTTTATCTAGAGCAATCGGTGAGTAGAATGGCACAAAAGGAGACGAGGAAAAATGGTGTGGAACAAGGACGACAACGCCGTTTCCAAGCCGTTTTACCGCCAAATTTGTGTCATTCTATTCGCCAATTGCTCTAAGTGTAAAGTCTTCGCGATCCAAGGTGAGGTTGGGGTTGTAATAGGGATCGCCGTTTTCATAGATGTCCTTCCATCTGCTCCGCAACCGGGTTGCCTCTCGGTCCAAGCGCTGTTTTTTCTCGGGGGTGTCGTCATATCCCCTGCTTTTGGATTCGTAGTGATAGAGTTCCGCATAGGGGGTGAACACCACCAGATAGCCCGCCTGCCGAATGCGCAGACAGAAATCAACGTCGTTGAACGCCACCACAAAATCTTCGTCCATGCCGCCGAGCTGTTCCCACACGCTGCGCCTGGTCATCAGGCAGGCGCCGGTCACCGCGCTGAGGTCCTGGGCAATCGTCAGGCGGTGAATGTAGCCGCCGTCCGTGCGGGGGAACCCCTTGTGTGCATGACCCGCTGTGTTGCCGATCCCCACAATAATCCCCGCGTGCTGGATGGTGTCGTCGGGGTAATAGAGCTTTGCGCCGACTGCGCCGACATCCTCCCGCTGGGCAAACATGAGCATCTCTTCCAGCCAGTTGGGGGTGAGTACCTCGACGTCGTTGTTGAGCATGAGGATGAACTCCCCGGCCGCAAACGAAAAGCCGAAATTGTTGATCGCGGCAAAATTAAACGGACCCTTCCACTGCACGACCTTGACGTTGCTGAATTCTTTTTGAATCGAATCGTAGTAGGCAAACGTCTCGGGCAGCTCGCTGTTGTTTTCAATGATGATCAGCTCAAACCGGCTGTAGGTGGATTTGTCCTGGATCGACCGGATACATTTGTCGAGATCCGCGGTGTAATCCTTGTTGGGGATGAGGATGGAGACCAGCGGCTCC
>CBCSOX010000097.1:0-9499 GCA_965141735.1 uncultured Oscillospiraceae bacterium
GGTGTGTGCGGTGACGGTGATCTGGGCATCTACCGCAATGCCCGCGTATTCGGCGATCTCGCCGATTTCAAGAGTCTCCCGATCAATCGCTGCGTTGATCGCGACTACCTGGGCCGGCTCCCGAACCACATCGTAACTGCCCGAACCAAGCCCCCTGTACACAATGTAACCGTCCTCCAAGGAGCCCGCTATTGTCTGGCCGTTGATAACCGTAGTGTTGGAAGACCGTCCGAGCGCCGGAACATAGAGGTCTGCCGTTGTTCCAACTGGAATTTCCGCGTGCATAGTCAGCCTGCCGCTGGTGAGATCCTGGTTCCACTCTGAGGTAATCCTCCCGTAGGAGGTCATGGTGGACGCTTTGACCTGCTCGAGGTCGTCCGGCAGGTAGGGTTTGATCATAATCTGTTTGTAGCCGGGCTGCGCATGGTCGATCCCAGCAAGATAGCGGTAAAACCATTCCTGAATGTGCCCCATCATGCAATGGTTCTGCGAAGCATTCATATCCCAGAACTCAGGCAGGGAGGTGCGGCCATTCTCGATAAAATACCAATAGGAGGGCATCGTCGTGTTGGTTGCCATTTTGTACACAACATCGGAACGCCCGTATTTGCCGAGCACCACAAACATCTGGCGCAGGCCGACTTCACCGGTGGAGAGGTGCCAGCCGCGGCTTTCAATGTTGGCGACGAGGTTGTCAAGCACCCGGTCGATCTGGTCGTCCGGCACAAGCCCTGCGAAGAGCGGGCAGGCGTTGCTCGCCTGGCTGCCCGAGCCGTACTGCCCGGTTTCTTCATTATAATAAGTCTTGTTGAAAGAAGATTTGATTTCTGCGGCAAGCGCGCGGTAGGCCTGCGCGTCCTCCGGACGGTTCAGCTTGTCCGCGATCTGGCTCATCACGTCAACGAGGTTGTAATAGGTCGCGCTGACCACCAGGCCGAGTGGGGTGGAGGTGTCGTAGCCGCCCCAGTCGCCGAGGCCAAATTCCACGAGGTTGTCCTTCGACTGGGATTTGATGTAGTTGATGTATTTGGCCATCATGGGATAGGCGATCTCGAGGAGAGAATCATCTCCGTAGACCTGGTAGGTGTACCAGGGGTCGAGAATCGCCGCGCCGCCCCAGGTCGGGTCACTGCGGAAACCGCCGCTGAACACGGGGTATTCCGGCGCAATGCTCGGCATCATCCCGTTTTCGAGCTGGCTCTCGGTCATGTCGAGGGTGATCTTTTTCATCCAGGACTGGATGTCAAAGTTGTACGCCATGGAGTAATACATCAGGTGGCTCACTTCGAGCCAGCCGAGTTTTTCCCGGTGGGGGCAGTCGGTGAGGGTATTGTACATGTTGCTCTCGACTGAGACGTTGATGATGTCATTGATCTGGTTGAGGGTGTCGCTCGACGTCTCAAAGGTGCCGACCTTGTCGTTGTCGGTGCGGATGAAGTAGCCGCGGAAGTTGTCCGGTGTGAGCTCGACCGGGCAGTTTTTCACCTGAAGGTATCGGAACCCGTGATACATAAAGGTGAGATGGAAGGATTCCTCCCCTGTCCCCTTCACGGTGTAGGAATCCCAGATCGGGGAGCCGGTCGCGCCCTGGTCGACACTGCCGTCGGCGTTGAGCAGCTCGCTCGGCCACATCTCAATCTTGGTGCCGCGGTGCTCCTCGGTGAGTCCGGTGAGCGTCATATCAAAGGTACCAGCGAAGTTGACTCCCATATCGACGACGTAATCGCCGTTGTCGAGCCGGTTGATGCCAACTGGGGTGATCTCCCGCTGTACCCGGAGCGGGGGCATATTGCGGGCAGAGAGTGCCTTTGTGGGGGAATCTACAATTCCCGCGCTGCTCCAACTCGAGCGATCGGTGCCGTATTCCGCCCAGCCAGGCACCTCTTTGGTCGCGTCGTAGTCCTCGCCGCCGTACCAGCTCGAGAAGACAATTGGGCTGTCGGTCTGCTTCCAGGATTCATCCGAAACAATGGTCTGAACCGAACCGTCCCGATTGGTGATTTCAAGCTGTGCGAGCAGCTTGTCCTCCCCCAGCTTGTAATCGTGCTTTTGATACCGCCCCGGTGTGGAGCCGACGTTGTACATCCCGTTGCCGAGCTGGACGCCGATCGCGTTGCCACCGTCATTTAAATAATCGGTCACGTCGTAGGTAACGTACATCACCCGGTCCTTGAAATCAGTTTCGCCCGGGTCAAAGACAGTGTCCGCAACGTTTTTCCCATTGATGCGCGCCTCGTAGAGGCCGAGCCCGGTAATGTAGAGCCGGGCGGAAGCGACCTGATCCTTGTCTACCTCAAACTCTTTGGCAAACAGCGGCAGAGCGGTGGAATTCCCCTCAATGCGGGGAGCGGATTCCCGGTCGATTGAAACGGACGAAACTGGGGTAAACGTTTCCCCATCCTGTGAAATCTCAACATCGTATTGTTTGGGATAGTTGGGGCAGATATCCCCATCGATCGAAACCGCATCGGTGCGGCCGTAGAGCTTAAAGGTGTCAAACGCAGTGCTCTCCCCCAAATCGATTGTGATCAAAACCGGATCGCCGCTCAGGTCGGTCCCAGCCAGTCCGCCGGTGGAATAGCCGTGCGAGCCGTCCATCAGCCCGTCGGTCAGGCAGGAGGCGGACCAGGAACCAGAGGGGGTGAGCTGGTTGGTCGAGATGACCGACTTGCCCGCCGCGAGATTGGCCGAAGGGGCACTGCTCGAATAGATCTCCCACTCCATAAACTGAAGTCTCTGGATGTTCTCCGCCGCAGCGCGCAGGCCGACCTCGTTGACCTTGAGCCGGACGTACCGCGCAGTCTGCGGTTGAATCGAATTGGTGATGATGTGTTTGGTGGTAGCTGCCGAGTCCTTACCGATCCACGACGCTTTCCAGTCAGATGACTCGGTGAACGCCATCTCCCACCAGGCGGTATCACTCCAAGCCGAAGGGGTTCCGTTTGCATCCCACACCATGACCTTCCAGTAGACGCGCTGGCGGGACTGTAGTGGGGTTCCCCCGTAGAGGATGCAGGAATTTGTGTCGGACTGTTGTGTGGTATCCCACAAATCCCCCTCGTCGTTGTCGAGCTTTTGCTGTGAGGATGCGACGAGAATGCGGTACTTCGTCTGCGCCTGGTTCATCCCGTCTGAACTCAGCTTCCAGGCTAGATTGGGCTGTGCAATGTCGACGCCGAGCGGGTTTTGATGGTTTTCCACCGTCAGTTCCCCCACGCGCAGCGTTCCGGTGGGCTGGGATGACAGTATCCCCGGCTCGTCCGGAAGTGCCGCCGCGTTTACGGCGCTGCTGGCCATCGGGGTAGCGAGCAGGCAGGCCGCGAGCAGCAGGCTCAAAATGCGTTTACTTTTTTTCATGCTTCTCCTCCTCTTTTGTTCTTTTTGATTCCATCTGGTTTTTCTGGATTACACAATGAGATTACTGTTTTGTTATGCGTTTTTCTCAAAATAATCTGCTTGGTGTAATTGATTCTATGATAACTCAATAATAAACCAGAACACACCAAAAGACAATAGAACAAATTGCCTGATTTATACAAAAAAATTGCTTTTTTCATAGAACAAAATAGGAGTTGAATTTTTATTTGGATTGTGTTACAGTAAAATTACGAGCGGTATTCTCACGAAACTGCATCGGATGAGCTTTCTTTATTTTAATCACAGCCTGTATCCACCTTGGAACGGGACGATCCCATGGGTTCACGCTCATTTTTTGGGGGTGATCGCATGAAATTTGGAATTGTTGGCGCTGGAAAAGCCGGAGTTGCCCTGGGCAAATATTTCAGTGAGCACGGCATCGCGCTCGCGGGGTATTTCAGCCGCAGTCCGCACAGCGCCGCAGAGGCAGCAGCATTTACAGGTTCAAAGCAATATTTAAAACTGGAAGAAGTTGTAAAATCAAGTGATACCCTGCTGATCACCACGCCGGACGGCGAGATCAGCCGCATATGGGACCGCATCAAACAGCTGTCGATTCAAAATAAAATCATCTGCCATTGCAGCGGCAGTCTCTCATCTGCTGTTTTTTCAGGCATCGAAGCGCTGGGGGCATTTCCCTGCTCGATGCATCCCCTGCTGGCAATCAACGACAAGCTGCGCGCACACGAGCAGCTTGCCCACTCGTTTTTCACATTGGAAGGAGACCCCCGCGCAGCCGAGCCGCTGAAAGAACTCCTCGTTTGCTGCGGCAACCCGGTGCGGGTGGTCCGCGCGCAGGATAAGCCGAGCTACCATGCAGCGGCCTGTATCGCGAGCAATCTCGTCGTCGCCCTCGCGCAGACGGCAGCGGAGCTCCTTTCGGGCTGCGGTTTTTCCGAAGCCGAGGCCATTGGGGCGCTCGCCCCTCTGCTCACCGAAAATGTGAAAAACATCTGCTCCCACGGCGTCGCAGGTGCTCTGACCGGACCGGTCGAGCGGGGCGACAGCCAGACGGTCGCCGCCCACCTCGCCTGTCTCGAGGGGAATGACCGGGAGCTGTACCGATTGCTGTCCGCAAAGCTCCTCCCGATTGCGCGCACAAAGCACCCCGGGAGGGAGGATACCGCTCTTCAAAAACTTTTGGAGGGATCGGGCAATGAAAAACACAGTTGTGACTTTTGCGCAGGCAAAGCAGGAACAGAATAAACTGACCATGCTCACCGCCTATGATTACTCGACAGCCAGGCTGATCGACGGGGCGGGTGTGAACGCCATCCTTGTCGGTGATTCACTGGGCATGGTCTGTCTTGGTTATGAGGATACCTTGTCCGTCACGATGGAGGACATGATCCACCACACCGCGGCGGTCTCGCGCGGGGCAAAAAACGCCCTTGTGGTCGCGGACCTGCCGTTTCTTTCCTATCATATCTCAACCGGTGAGACGGTCCGCAATGCCGGGCGGCTGGTCAAAGAGGGCCGCGCCCAGGCAGTCAAACTCGAGGGAGGGGCGGCGTTCGTCGAACAGATTGAGGCGATCACCCGCGCGTCAATTCCGGTCATGGCCCACATTGGGCTGACCCCTCAGTCGGTCAACGCATTCGGCGGCTTTAAGGTGCAGGGGAAAACCCAAGAGGCGGCGCAGAAGCTGCTCGACGACGCGCGGGCTGTGCAGCGGGCGGGGGCTTTCGCAGTGGTGCTCGAATGCGTCCCCGCCCCTCTGGCGGCGCGGATCACCCGGGAACTCTCGATTCCCACCATCGGCATCGGCGCAGGGGCTGGTTGCGACGGGCAGGTGCTCGTCTATCAGGACATGCTCGGAATGTTTTCAGAGTTTACCCCGAAGTTCGTCAAGCAGTTCGCCCCGGTCGGGGCGTTGATGCAGCAGGGATTCGCCGACTACATCCGCGCAGTGCAGGATGGGTCGTTCCCCGCACAGGAGCACGGGTTTGAGATGGACGAACAAATCGTTGCAACGCTTGTTTGAGGAGGAAAGAACATGAAGGTTTCAACTACAATCACAGAGGTGCGCAGTCAGGTTAAGGAGTGGAAACAGCAGGGCCTGTCGGTCGGGCTCGTCCCGACGATGGGATACCTGCACGAAGGGCACCAGAGCTTGATCGCCCGCGCCGCAGAGGAAAATGACCGGGTGGTGGTGAGCATCTTTGTCAACCCAATTCAGTTCGGTCCGTCGGAGGATTTGGAGAGCTATCCCCGGGATTTTAAGCGGGACTGCGCCCTTTGCGAACAGACGGGAGCAGATTTGATCTTTCACCCCGAAACGAGCGAGATGTACGCGGAGAATTTTTGCACCTATGTGGACATGGACCGCCTCACCAAGGGACTGTGCGGCGCCTCCCGGCCGGTCCACTTCCGCGGAGTGTGCACGGTGGTGTCCAAACTATTTCACATTGTCACCCCGGACCGGGCGTATTTTGGGCAGAAGGACGCTCAGCAGCTCGCTGTGATCAAGCGGATGGTGCGGGATCTCAGCATGGATATCGAAATCGTCGGCTGCCCGATCATCCGGGAGCCGGACGGGCTCGCCAAAAGCTCCCGCAACACCTATCTCAGCCCGCAGGAGCGCCGTGCTGCCGTTGTGCTCAGCCGAGCGCTCGCAGAGGGACGCAGGGCGCTCGCAAATGGGGAGCGGTCCGCCCAGGCAATCACCGGGATCATTCGGGGCGTGCTGGACAGCGAGCCTCTCGCCCAGCCGGAATACGTCGAACTCGTCGACTGGGAGACGCTCGAGTCGGTGGAAACAGTGGATCGCCCGGTGCTCGCAGCCCTCGCGGTGCGCATCGGCACAACCCGGCTGATCGACAATTTTGTGTTTGAGGAGGAATCGGAATGCAACTGACCATGCTCAAAGGGAAAATCCACCGCGCGGTTGTCAAACAGGCGGAGCTCTCCTACGTCGGCAGCATTACCGTCGATCCCGACCTGCTCGACGCAGCGGGCATCCTCGAGTATGAGCAGGTGCAGGTGGTGGATATTGAAAACGGCAGCCGGCTGGAGACCTACACAATCGCCGGGGAGCGCGGCTCGGGGATGATCTGCCTCAACGGCGCGGCGGCCCGCTGTGTGCAGGTGGGCGACCACATCATCCTCATGGCCTACTGCCAGCTGTCCCCGGACGAGGCGGCAAAGCATCGTCCCAAGGTGGTCTTTGTGGACGAAGAAAACGCCGTCCAAACGGTTTCGCGCTACGAGGAGCATGGCCGGCTGACGATGGCATAGAAAAGTTGCGCGCGGGAGAAGGCATTCTCCCGCGTTTTGCTTTACATCCCGCTCCCTCCATGCTACAATAAAAAGACAACAAGAATGCTTTTCAGGGGGGATTTTCGTGACAAATTCTACTCAGCTCTTACTCGTGATTGTCCTAGTCGCCATCGGAGCTGCCGCTCTCATTGTGGCTGCCTGCCTACAGGCCGGGCTGCGCACAAAGCGCGCGGCCTATCCACATCTCATTCAGAACTGGCAGCGGGCGCAGCGATACGTGATTCTGCTGTTTGTCATTGGCGGCCTGCTGGTCGTCTGTCCACCCATTTCCCAGGTAATGGTGAGCATCCAGACGATCTCGTCCCATTCTTCTCCCACACTGGATGATGTGTTAGGCCAGGCCGATCAGGAGGAATTTCTCACTGCCGTTGAGGAAGGGAGTTTGGGCGAAGCCCGCCAGCAGCTCGATCAGGGTGCAGACCCAAACGCCGCCTATCCGGATGACGACCTCAACGCTCTGATTATGGCCTGTATCAACAACGACGAGGCGATGGTTGGACTTCTGCTTGAATACGGGGCGGACCCCGACTGCCCCAGCCCGGACGGCGGGCTGACCCCGCTGATGTACGCGGGGGAAAACCCCAAAGTGGTGAGCAGGCTCATCGAAGCGGGGGCAGATGTCAACGCGGTGGATTACGAGGGCCTCTATACTCCGCTCGCCGAAGCCTGCGCCTCCTACCGGTCGGAGGAATCCGCCCGCCTGCTGCTGAAAAACGGAGCGGACGTCAACTACCGCACCAGCGACGGGCTCACGGCCCTCACTTATCTTATCTCGATGGAAGACGGCTACGACCCACAGCAGATTGAGCTTCAGCTCACACTGGTGCAGCTGCTGATTGATCACGGCGCATCGCCGGACAGCGGGCCGTTTGGACAGAGCATCTATGAATACGCCCAAGGGATGATCAGCGAGCAGCTCTCGCAGATCACCGACACTGTCCGCCGCAGCAAGTATGAGCGGGTGGCAGGGGAACTCCTCTCTTTACTCCAGTCCGAAACAGAGGGATAAATCAGCAGATAACTTATAATAAAAGGCAATAAATTAGCACTCTAAATTTTAGAGTGCTAATTTTAATTATTTATTCATAATTTATCTATTATTTTTTCATATATTAGAATTAGAATATAGGTGTTGAAAGAAACAAAGGCTATAAGAAAGAAGATGGTTGCAATGTGCACCCGATGTTTCAATCAATCCATTCACCTTACAAAAATCAATGCTATTTTGGAGGGATTTGTATGTTTGATCTGATGCCTTTTGAACACAGAGGAAGAAACCTGTTCAATTTCTTCGACGACTTTGAGAAAAACTTCTTTGGCGACCTCAGCACCGACTTTGCACAATTTCGGACCGACATTCTGGACAAAGGGGATCATTACCTCCTGCAGGCCGAATTGCCGGGCTTCCATAAAGAGGATATCAACATCGACCTGAGCGACAACGCGCTCACCATCCGGGCAGAACACAACGAACAAAACGATGAAAAGGACGACAAGGGCAACTACATCCGCCGCGAGAGAAAATACGGTTCGTTTGTTCGCAGCTTCAGCACCGAGGGCATCAACCCCGACGCAATTTCCGCCGAGTACAACAACGGCGTGCTCGAACTCAAACTGCCCAAACAGGCGCTGCCCGAGCCGCAGAGCAGAAAAATCGAAGTAAAATAACTCGGCGCGCGGAAGAGGACACAGCGAGAAATCCCGTTCCCGCCAGTGTCCAGACATTTCGCCGCAGCTGCTCCACTAAGGGTTGCAGCAATTCTCGGTTCCAGTGCAGAAAGCACCTCTGTCTGACCGGCTTCTGCTGCAACTGGTTGTGCCGCAGCATGGTCTGCTCTAGATTGCTCCTCTGAACTAATGGTATGCCGCAGTCAGCAAGGCCAGTCATAGAAAAATCATTTTATTTTGAGGTGCCGGCATCACCGGCGCCTCTTTTTCAAATCAGCACCAAGGAGGAAAGTTGATGAACGCACAGAAATTCACCCAAAAATCACTTGAAGCGATACAAAATTCGCAGGAACTCTCCCTGGAACACCAGAACATGCAGATTGAGGTCGAACATTTGCTCTATGCTCTGGTCACGCAGGAACAGGGCCTTATCCCCCAGCTGCTGCTCAAGATGGGGGTCAACCTCGAAGGGTTTGAGGCGGAGGTCAAGCGCGCGGTCGACAGCTTTCCTCACGTCAGCGGCCCTGGGCGGGAGGCTGGCAAGATCTACGTCTCGGGCGAGATGGACCGCACACTGATTGAGGCGGAAAAGATTGCAGCCAACATGAAGGACGACTATGTCTCGGTCGAACACCTCTTTCTCGCGCTGCTCCAGTCCCCCAACGACAGGATCAAGGAGATTTTCCGCACCTTTGGCATCACTAAGGATAAATTCTTGAAAATACTCGTCTCGGTGCGGGGAAACACCCGGGTTACGAGCGACAGCCCGGAGTCGACCTACGACGCGCTCAGCCGCTACGGCACTGATCTGGTGGAGCGGGCGCGCAGCAAAAAACTCGACCCAGTGATCGGCCGGGATGACGAAATCCGAAACGTCATCCGCATCCTGTCGCGCAAATCCAAAAACAATCCGGTGCTCATCGGCGAGCCGGGCGTCGGCAAAACCGCGATCGCCGAGGGGCTGGCCCAGCGAATCGTGCGGGGCGACGTCCCCCACTCGCTGCAGGACAAGACAATTTTTTCCCTTGACATGGGCTCCCTCATCGCGGGGGCAAAGTTCCGCGGCGAGTTTGAGGAGCGGCTCAAGGCGGTGCTGGGCGAAATCAAAAAAAGCGAGGGAAAAATCATCCTCTTT
>CBCSOX010000098.1:0-9479 GCA_965141735.1 uncultured Oscillospiraceae bacterium
AACCTCGCGGAGCTGCGCGAAATTGCCCGGGAAATGGAGGGGCTCTCGCCTGGGCGGCTCGACTGCATCCAGGCGTTTCTCGAGACCGCGGCGCTCTCCTCCACCAATCTGGACCGGATGCTCGCCCTCAAGCCCCGGGTGCCGATTCTGACGGTGCACCAGGCAAAGGGCGCGGAGTTTGACACGGTGTTCCTCGCGGGTTTGCAGGACGACCAGTTCCCCAGCTATTTTGCCCAGCTCAGCGGGGATTTGGACGAGGAGCGCCGGACGTTTTACGTCGCGATGACACGAGCCAAGCAGCGGCTCTGCCTGAGCTGCGCCCTCGAAGTGGACGGGAGGAGGAAAAAGCCGAGCCGGTTTTTGGAGGACATCCCTGCCGAATACATTCAATCCGATCTGACAGCAGAAAAATAGCGGGATGTGCGCAATCTGCTGCTCCGGCTCGGCGACTGACCGCTTTATACGAGAAAACACCGCCTGTGGGTGCGTCCACGGGCGGTGTTTTCTTGTGTCTCCTACTTTTATCATAAAAAATTCTAGAATCTCAAGACAATGGACTTTTGGCGGAACAAAAATGCTATGATACGTTTATCATTCTTTATTCAGCCCTATCTTTTATAAGGATCGCTGCATTCCTCCAAAAGCCAGTTGGTCGTCACCCCTAAAATTTTTGCAAATGCGAGCAGCTCCAAGTCTGTGACGTACCGGTCGCCAATTTCAATTCTGGACAATGTATTTTTTGAAATGTGAACCCCGTTGATTTGGAGCTTTGCCACCAAATCGTCTTGTGTTAATCGGGGATTTTGCGTTGTCCTTGCAACACGTATTCTATGTCCACACTTGTTTGCTCTCATTGATACCAACCTTGTTTCTATAACTTAAATCACGTATTCTATTTTATCTCATTATTTACCAGAAAAGTCCTCTGTAATGAGAAAAAATCTCGATTTATGGGATTTTGAGTATACAAGGGGGTTACATTGTCCATTTGATTGACCGTGTGCCGTTTTGGATTGAAACAATTGCAATCTTTTGAAATGATTTTCCTACTGATATTGTAGCTCAAGTTATGCAAAAACAGGCTGAAAAATCATTTAAAATACATGATTTTTAGGATTTTAACAAGGTGATGGAAATGAAAGAGAAAACCTGCTGTTTTACCGGGCACCGGGACATCCCCAAAAAACTCTACCCCAAAATAAAAAGACGCCTGATCCATGAGATCAAGCGGCTCATTTCTCAGGGCGTCCTCTATTTCGGCTGCGGCGGGGCGCAGGGGTTTGATACCCTCTGTGCCCAGATGGTGCTCAAATTAAAGCGAAAGTATCCCGACGTGAAACTCATTTTGGTTCTGCCGTTTCCAGGGCAGGCGGACTTGTGGCAGGCGGGCGATGTGCGGCGGTATGAGTCGATCAAGCGCCGGGCGGACAAGATCGTCATGGTGTGTGAACAGTATCAGCCGGGCTGTTACCACAAGCGCAACCGCCATTTGGTCGACAACAGCGGCCACTGCATCTGTTACCTCGCCCGAGTCAGCGGCGGCACCGCCTACACCGTCGCCTACGCCCGGCAACAGGGGTGCAGTGTGACCAATCTCGCAGGGCAGTGAGCAGAGAACTGCCATGAAAAAACGAATAGGCAACCCCTCAGCCCTTCGGTCAATCCACCTGGCCATTGCGTTGCGGGCCGGATGCAAACACGGTTGTTTTCTCCCACGCCCTGCCTCCCAGCTGCCCGCGGCTTGGGGGCAGTTTATCCGGTCGGACGGGCTGCACCCTGCCTGCGCTTGTTGAGCTGGACGGCGCTGCGGGTTTTTGATGCGGTCGAATTTTGTTTTCAATCAAACAGCCCAGAACGCACAAAAGCCGCCTTGAAAAACAAGACGGTTTTGCGCTGCACTCTATTCATAAATTGGAAATCTGACGGTTTGTTCTGCCTGGGCGCCTAACGGATTTCCTGCTCCAGGTCTTCAAACAGTTCTGATTTAAAAAACTCGATGATGGAGATTTCTAAGCCGTCGCACAGCTTTTGAATCGTGGAGACGGTAGTACTGTGGTTGCGGCCGCTGATGATGTTATTCAGCGTGGACTGTGTCACTCCGCTCATTGTGCCCAGCTTGTTGATGGTAATTCCTTTTGTGCAGCAAAGGTCATTGATTCTCTCCTGCACAGCTTCCCCAACTGTCACTGTGTATCCTCCTCTGAACGGACTAACTTTTTCTAGAGTAGCCGTTTTATTTGAAAAAAGTAACCCCTTTTGGGATAATTCTTAAATTTTGTGGCGCGACACTCGGTTGTTTCACCCATAGGGCCAACCCGGTCCACTGCTGTGATCCAATGCGCGGCAAAAGCCGCCTTGGATCACAAGACGGCTTTTGTGTTGAACGATTGTTCCAAAAACGCTTGGGTCAGGTGATCGGGATCTCCTCAAAACCGCCGTTTCTCAGCCCCATAACGGTTTTAAAACCGCAGGAGCGGGCGATTTCAAGGGAATCCTCCATGTAAAAGTCCAGCGCACCGGGGTCGTGTGCGTCAGAGCTCAAAATAATGGGAATCCGTTTTTCCGCCATCCGTTTCAGCAGAAAGCGAGAGGGATAAGGATCCCTGCGGTAACCCCGGTAGACCCCGCCGGAGTTGATCTCACAGATGCACCCGGTGCCGGCGACCGCGTCGACTGCGTCGAGCGCAATGCGGCGGTAGGCGGGGCTGTCTTCGTCAAAGAAGCGCCCCCCTTGGTTGAGCTTTTTGAGCACGTCAAAATGGCCGAGGATGTCCGGCTTGTTTTTGACCGCCATCTCGGTGACTAGTGCGTAGTACCGCCGGACGAGCTCGATGCCGTCCCCGCCGCAGAGCAGCTTGATGCAGGCGTCGAGTTCCTCGGGGGTGTTCTCTACACAGTAGTATTTTCCGCTCTCCCCCTGGAGATAGTGCACCGAACCGATGGTGTAATCGAACTGTTCTCGGTCGATTTCGGAGTAATAATCCCACTCAATGCCGAGAAACAGCTCGATCTGGGTGCGGTAGAGCCCCTGGAGGGTGCGGATCTCTTTGCAATAAGCGGCGGTTCCGCTTTCGCTCATGGAACAGGATTTGTCAAACGGGGTGTAGGAGTGGCCCGAAAAGCCGAGGGAGTCAAACCCCTTTTGCACAGCGGCGAGCACCATCTCCTCCGGGGTGTTCTGCCCGTCGCAGTACACGGTGTGGGTGTGCGGGTTGGAGAGAAATTTCATCTTACTGCATTCTTTCCTGCTTGACCTTGTGGTCAATGACGTGGCGTTTGGCGAGTTCGTCGACGATGTCGTTGATGGAAATGCCCATCTGCACCATGAGCACCATCACGTGATAGGCGAGGTCGGAGATTTCGTACACCGTTTCCTCCTTGTCCTCCGCCTTGCCCGCGATGACGACCTCGGTGCACTCCTCACCCACCTTTTTGAGGATCTTGTCAATGCCCTTGTCAAAGAGGTAGGTGGTGTAGGAGCCCTCTTTTTTCTCGGTCTTTCTGCCCTCGATCAGCTTGTAGAGGCTGTCGAACGAGAATTCCTTGCGCTCCTCACTGGCGAACAGGGTGTCGTTGAAGCAGGATTCAGCCCCGGTGTGGCAGGCCGGACCGTCCTTAACGACTTCGACCACGAGCGCGTCGGAGTCGCAGTCCGCCTTGATCGAAACGATGTGCTGGCGGTTGCCCGAGGTCTCCCCCTTTCTCCACAGCTCCTGCCGGCTGCGGCTGAAAAAGCAGGTCATCCCTTCCTCCATGCTGATGCGCAGGCTCTCTTTGTTCATGTAGGCGACGGTGAGCACCTGCTTGGTGTAGTAGTCCTGCACAACGGCGGGAATCAGGCCGTTTGCGTCGAATTTGAGATTGTCCACTGTGATCATTTGTTATATCCTCATTTCTATGCCCTGCCCGCGCAGGTAGGTTTTCAAATCTTTGATCTCGATTTCTTTAAAGTGGAAGATCGAGGCGGCGAGCCCGGCGTCCACCTTGGGGAGGGTGTGGAACAGCTCGGAAAAATCCTCCATCCGCCCAGCGCCGCCCGAGGCGATGATCGGAATGCTCACCCGGTCGGCAATTGCCGCGAGCATTTCGAGGTCAAACCCGTCCTTGACGCCGTCGGTGTCAATGCTGTTGACAACGAGCTCGCCCGCGCCATTGTCTTCGCCCATCTTGGCCCATTCGAGCGCGTCGATGCCGGTGTCCTCCCGGCCGCCTTTGGCAAAGAGGCGGAACTGCCCGTCCACCCGCTTGATGTCCATCGAGAGCACGACGCACTGGTCGCCGTATTTTTTTGCGGCCTGCTCGATGAGCCCCGGGTTTTTGATCGCGCCCGAGTTGACGCTCACCT
Organism: uncultured Oscillospiraceae bacterium; assembly: GCA_965141735.1. Lineage (GTDB taxonomy): Bacteria > Bacillota > Clostridia > Oscillospirales > Ruminococcaceae > Massilioclostridium. The sequence continues at coordinate 4,346 of CBCSOX010000098.1, forward strand.
TGTCCGCGCCGCATTTGAGCACCCGGTCAAAGTCGTCCAGAGTATTGATGCCGCCGCCCACGGTGAGGGGGATAAAGATCTGGCTCGCGACCTGGGTCAGGATGTCGGTGAACAGGGCGCGCCCTTCAAACGACGCGGTGATGTCGTAAAACACTAGCTCGTCCGCGCCGCTCTGGTTGTAGAATTTCGCGAGTTCCACGGGGTGCTCCACATCCTGGATGCCCTCAAAGTTGACCCCTTTGACCACCCGGCCGTCGCGGATGTCCAGGCAGGGGATAATCCGTTTGGTAATCATGCCTCTCCCTCCGCAAGCTGGATGACCCGTTTCAGGTCGAGTGTGTCGGTGTAAATCGCCTTGCCCACGATTGCGGCGTAGGTGCCCATCTCTTTGAGCGCGGTGATCTCCCGCTCAAACGAGATGCCGCCCGAGGCGACGACGTCGAGCCCGTCGATGTCGCTGAGGGTCTTGTAAATCTCGAGATTGGTTCCCTTGAGCTCGCCGTCTTTGGAAATATCGGTGTAAATCACCGTTTTCACCCCAATTTCGCCAAGTTCTTTGCAAAAGTCGACCGATTGGGTGCCGGTGATTTCCTTCCAGCCGTTAATTGCAATGAGGCCGTCCTTTGCGTCGACGCCGACTGCAATTTTTTCCTTGTATTTGGCGACCATCTCTTTTAAAAAGGGAAAGTTGGTGATTGCGACTGTGCCGAGAATCACCCGGCCCACCCCGAGATCGAGGTACTGCCGGATGCGCTCTTCATCCCGGATGCCGCCGCCCACTTCGATGAACAGGCCGCCCTCCTGGACAATGGCGCGGATGGCGTCAAAGTTGGCCAAAGTCCCGTCTTTCGCCCCGTCGAGATCCACGACGTGGAGGTTTTTCGCCCCCGCGGCCTTGAATTTGCGGGCGATGTCCGCCGGGTCGGGGGAGTAGATGTCCATTTGATCGTAATCGCCCTGGGTCAGCCGGACCACCTGTCCGCCGCGCAGGTCGATTGCGGGAAAAATCTGCATATGTTTCCTCCTATAGTTCTGAAAATGCCCTGAGGATGTTGAGCCCCACCTCGCCGCTCTTTTCGGGGTGGAACTGGGTGCCGTAGACGCTGCCGCTGCGTACCGCGCCGGTGATGGTGATGTCGTACTCCGAGGTGGCGATGGTGTTTTCCGCACAGTCCTTTGCGTAGAACGAGTGGACGTAGTAGACGCAGTCGCCCTCACGCACGTACTTGAACAGCGGGTCGGACTTGGGGAAGTGCAGCGCGTTCCAGCCGATGTGGGGCACCTTGAGCGGCCGGGTGAGGTCGTCCGCAATGGGGCAGACCCTGCCCGGGACAAGGCCGAGGCCGTCGTGCTCCCCGTATTCATAGCTTTTGTCAAACAGCAACTGCATGCCGAGGCAGATGCCGAGCAGCGGCTTGCCCGCCGCAGTCTGCTGCCGGATGGTGTCGATGAGACCTGTGTCGCGCAGTTTCTGCGCCGCGTCGGAAAATGCCCCCACGCCGGGCAGGATGATCCGGTCGGCGGAAAGGATGTCCTCTGCGCTGCCGGTGATTTTGTTGTCAAGCCCGAGGTAGGTGAGGGAACTGCTCAGGGAAAACAGGTTGCCCACCCCGTAGTCAATGATTGCGATCATACTTGCCTCCTGTTTTAGACAATGGTGCCCTTGGTGGAGGGAATCTCGTTTGCATATTTCCGGTCGATTTCAACCGCTTCTTTCAGCGCCCGCGCGAGCGCCTTGAACATCGCCTCAATGATGTGGTGGGAGTTGCTGCCCGCGAGCTGCTTGATGTGCAGGGTGATCCCCATCGAGCGGGTGAACGCCGCCATGAATTCCTGGGCGAGCTCGGTGTCAAAATCCCCGATCTTTTGGGCGGGAATCGAAACGTCGTAATTTAAATAGGTTCTTCCGCTGATGTCCACCGCGCAGAGGATGAGCGCCTCATCCATCGGAAGGATAAATTGGCCGTAGCGGCGGATGCCCTTCATGTCGTCGAGCGCGGTGGCAAAGCCCTTGCCGAGCACAATGCCGATGTCCTCGACTGTGTGGTGATAGTCCACATGAGTGTCGCCCTGGCAGCGCACCGCGAGGTCAAACCGCCCGTGGCGGGCGAAGAGGTCGAGCATGTGGTCGAGAAAGCCGCAGCCGGTGGCGTTCTGATACACGCCGGTTCCGTCGAGGTTGAGCGTCAGGGTGATGTCGGTTTCGTTTGTTTTGCGGGTGAGTTCAAAAGCTCTCATAATTCCTGCCTCCGAATTGTTAGAATTTTTTTCGTGGCCTCAAGCAGCGTGTCCATCTGCTCAGGGGTGCCTATTGTTATTCTAACATAATTTTTGATTCTTGTCTGTGAAAAATGGCGGACAAGAATGGATTTTTTCCTCAATTGTCTCGTATAGTCGTCACCTGACAGATCGGGGTGGCGCACAAAGAGGAAATTTGTCTTGGAGTCAAGCACTTGAAAGCCGAGCTGTTCCAGAGCCGCTTTGGTTTTCAAGCGGGTGGACAGGATTTCCGCTCGGCACTGTTCAAAATACGCCCTGTCGTTCATCGCCGCCGTGCCGGCGAGAATGGAGAGGCGGTTGATGTTGTAGGGGTTGAAAGAGAATTTCATTTTGTTGAGGTCCTCAATGAGTTCCTCCGAGGCCACCGCAAACCCGAGCCGTGCGCCCGCAAGGGAGCGGGATTTGGAAAAGGTCTGCACCACAATCAAATTGGGGTAGCGCTCGAGCAGCGGGATGCAGCTCTCACCGCCAAAGTCCACATACGCCTCGTCGATGAGGACGATGTGATCCGGATTGGTCTGCAAAATCCGCTCAATCTGGCCGGTACTCAGGCTCAGCCCAGTCGGCGCATTGGGGTTGGCGAGCACCACCATCTTGCCGCAGCCGCAGTAATCCTCCACATTGACCGAAAAATCCTCTTGGAGGGGAATCTGCTGCGCATCAAGGCAGAACAGCTGCGCAAATACCTTGTAAAATCCATAGGTGATATCGGGAAAACAGACTGGATGGTCTGCGTCGCAAAACGCTAAAAAGCTGAAGGCGAGCACTTCGTCCGACCCATTGCCCACAAATACCTGCGAGGGACGCACCCCGTAAAACTCTGCGATTTCCCTCGTCAGCTGCCGCACTTCCGGGTCCGAGTACAGCCGCAGCTTGGCGACTTCCTCCCCATTGATTGCCTCAAGCACCTTCGGAGACGGCGGATAGGGGGATTCGTTTGTATTTAATTTGATGGGATCAAAGTCCTGTGGCTGTTCTCCAGGCGTGTACGGCTCGATCTCCGCAAACCGCCCGCTCAAAAATCTGCTCATAAGTACCTCCCTTTTGATAGTTGGGTCTGTTTGGGGCGCTGCCCCGGCCCCCCGCTTAGGGGACTTTTTGAAAAAAGCCCCCTAAGAACCCCCTAAAACTTTAAGATTACGCCCATCTCAAATGGGCGTAATCTGAAAGTTCTTGGGATTGTTAAGGGCTTCTTTCAAGAAGCCCTTAACCGGGGCTTGGGGCAGCGCCCCAAATACATCAGTCTTCAAACCGGATGCGGACGGATTTGGCGTGGGCGGTGAGGCCTTCGCGGGTGGCGAAGTCGACGACGCGCGCCTGGACGTCGGACAGGGCCTGCTTGGTGTAATAAATAAAGGAAGATTTTTTGACAAAGTCATCGACGGACAGGGGGGAGGAAAAGCGGGCGGTGCCGCTGGTGGGCAGGGTGTGGTTGGGGCCTGCGAAGTAGTCGCCGAGCGCTTCGGGGACATTTTTGCCGAGAAAGATCGAACCCGCGTTTTTGACTGAGTTGAGCAGGGCAAATGGGTCGTCTACGCAAATTTCCAGGTGCTCGGGGGCGATGAGGTTGCTGATTTCCACCGCCTGCTGCATGGAATCCGCGAGGATGATCTTGCCGTTGGTGTCAATCGACTCCCGTGCAATGTCCGCGCGGGAGAGCTGGGGAATCTGCACCTCGAGCTCGGCCTGCACTGCTTGTGCAAGCTCCGGGCTGTCGGTGACAAGCACTGCGCTGGCGAGCCGGTCGTGCTCAGCCTGGGAGAGCAGGTCAGCCGCCACATAGCGCGGGTTGCAGCTGCTGTCGGCGAGCACGAGGATTTCACTCGGGCCCGCGATCATGTCAATGTCCACCGTGCCGTAGACCATCCGTTTGGCGGTTGCGACAAAAATGTTGCCCGGCCCCACGATCTTGTCCACCTTGGGCACGCTCTCGGTGCCGTAGCTCAGCGCCGCGACTGCCTGTGCGCCGCCCATCTTAAATATGCGGGTGACGCCGGCGACTTTGGCGGCCGCGAGGATGGGGGCGGCGATGCTGCCGTCGCTGTTCGGCGGGGTGGTCATCACAATTTCGGTAACCCCCGCGAGTTTGGCGGGGACTGCGTTCATGAGCACAGAAGAGGGATAGCTCGCGGTGCCGCCCGGCACGTAGAGGCCGACTTTTTCAATTGGAGTGACCTTCTGGCCGAGGACGATGCCCTCCTTGTCGTTGAGGACAAAGTTTTTGCGGATCTGCTGGGTGTGGAACGCCTCAATGTTGTCCCGCGCAAGCTCCAGGGTTTTGATGAAGTCGGGATCAATGCTGTTGAATGCCTCGTCGATCTCCTGCTGGGAGACTTCGAGACAGCTCAGTTTTGCCTTGTCGAACTTTTCGCAGTACCCGAGTAGGGCAGCGTCTCCATTTGTGCGCACATCCTCGAGAATGCCAGAGACGATCTCGTCCACACTCCGGTCATTGTTGTTGTCCCGGGTGAGGATTTCTTTGAGTTCTACCTCTTTATAGTCTAAGATCTTGATCATTTGGATTCCCCCTTTTGCTGTTCGAGCGCACCGGCGAGCTTGGAGACCATCTCGTCGATCCGGTCATTTTTAAACTTAAAGCTCGATTTGTTCGCGATGAACCGCGCGCTGATGTCCACGATGTCGGTGAACACCCGCAGGTTGTTTTCCTTTAATGTGCTCCCTGTTTCGACAATGTCCACGATGACATCCGAAAGCCCGAGGATCGGGGCGAGCTCAATCGAGCCGTTGAGCTTGATGATTTCAATTTCCCGGTTGATGGACGCGTAGTAGCGCTTTGCGATGTTGACGTATTTGGTGGCCACCCGCAGGGTGCTTTCGGTGTCCTCGTGGTAGC
>CBCSOX010000099.1:0-9400 GCA_965141735.1 uncultured Oscillospiraceae bacterium
CCATGCGCTGTTTTTCTTTCTCTGCATTTTTTACTCAACCCGAAAGCTTTTTCAGAACTCCCCAGCACAGCCGGGGGTTTTCATCTATAGTCAAGACCACCCGTAAAACGGGTGGCTTGGAGGAGCCCTAAAAGGGCATAGGAAGGCCAGCGCCTAAAAGACGCTGGCCTTCACTGCATTCAAGCCGTGGTGGACTGACTACCGGCTACCCTTGAAAGGGTTGTCGTATTCTTTGGGGATCAATTTATCTTCGAGCATATCCTGCTTTTCTTGCTCCCGGATATATTTCTTGATGGTTGCCTCATTCAGGCCCACGGTGCTCACGTAACACCCCGTTGCCCAAAAGTGCCTGTTCCCGAACTTTTACTTCAGATTCCCGTGTTTCTCAAAAATCATCTTCGCTGTTTTTCCTTTGAGATCCCCCATGAAGCTGGAGACGCAATATTTCGGCGGTATCGACAGCAGCAAGTGTACATGGTCGGGCATCATATGCCCTTCCAGTATCTTTACACCTTTCCATTTGCACAAGTCTCGGATATACTGCTGTATATCCGCACGTAATTGGTTGTGGATGTTTTTCCTCGGATACTTTGGTCTGAGCACGATGTGGTACTTGTATACCCACTTACTATGTGCTACACTGTTTGTCATAGAGCAACACCTTTCCTTCTTTTTGACGGCTTGATCATCGTCATTATATCTGGAATGGTGTTGCTCTTGCTTAAGCCTCCTATCCCACCCGCGTAGCGGGGGTTTTTTGTAGGGTACTCCGCTTCGCGCTCTCCCCTTACTTGCTTAAGCATAACGAAAAGGGCCGCAACACGTGCGGCCCTTTTTATAATAAGAATATTCAGTTTTTAAGAAAATGTCCGAAAGAAATGAACTATTTCGGTGGACTCACTCCTATCTGATTAAAGATTCAGTATTCCTGACCTCCTGAAGAATTTGTATTTCATACAATCAAATCCTTTCGTGAGGTTATCATTGGATTAGAAATGCCACCAGATATTCGAAAAAACTTTCGTAACGACTTTTAACACCTTCTAAAAAATGTTTCCAAGAACATCGTTTTAATCAGATTCCGAAAACAGTCAAGCTTCCGGTTTCCTATTCGTCACACCGAATAACACATCCGGTGTTTCTCGATCATGCTAATGCATCGGACGATACCTCATGTTCATATTATTTATGAAAGTGTTTTCTCCAGATCCGAAAGTCCAGGGATTTTATCCCTCAACTTCTCAGTTCTGAGGACTATTTTTAGTACATCGGACTGTACCTCTCTCACTTTGGTAGTTGTTTCAGCAGCATTTCATTTGTTTTAGATTTCTCCGCTAACAATTCAGTTGCTGCAAAAGCCTTTTATCCCATTGGACCCTACCTCGTTTCGAATTTTTCACTTGCAGTTTCACAATCGGCTCCGAGGATTTGACTCATTGCCCCCTGTGATTCCTGTAGAAGTTAACTAGCACATTGGAGTATACCTCTCACTTCATAAATATTGTATCAAATTTGTCTGAGGTGATCGAAACGGAATTGCCGCCTGTCTTCCCCAAGCAAATTTATTGAGCATGTGGTAGCTCTCACAGCCTTTCTTTGTTTTTGATATAAAAGCACCGGAATAAACCATACTCTTCATAAACGAACTGATTTCACTGGTCTTTTTTCCCGCCATCGAGCAGGGTTCCAACAAATCTACTCACTTACTAATTTCTGCCTCTCTCCCAAATGTGCCTTTTCATTTCAAAAACAGTTTGAAAAGCGGTGTCATGTCTTCTTATTCGTTCCTCAAATGTGCACCAGTTCTAAAAACTTGTTTGCTGATTGCCGTAAATCTGCCACACTGGGTCAGCCTTCGGCGATTTGGGAACTGTAAAAAAACACTCAAATATGTTGTCGTGCAATCAAACAGACCTCACATTTGGCACACAGTTTTCAGTCCGTAGTCCCGGACAGTTAAAACTGCAACAACTGAATGGAGGTGATCGCCACACGTAAAAGACGTTTCTATAAAAGATTTTTACCCGTTCAAAACATTTTTTATCAGCCTATTTTAAGGCAACTATTCCAAATCTCTATTGAAATATTGATCAAAAATAACCCAGCGAACGGATAACAGTTTCATTTCTGAAAAATCTAAACCCATGAATTTCAATCCATTAAAAGTTGGAATGCATTGATCCAGTTCTCAAAATGAAATCTGGCTCTCTGCTCATTCCCGCAAAAATCTATAAGTTTAAATCTCCTATTGTGTGGGAACACCGATTCAGTTGTGACATCGACACTGGTTTCTCTGAACTATCCATTGGTGTCACGCCCTTTCTAAAATCATTTGGGTTATTTTCTGTATCTTCATTATAGCATTAGCCATGTGAAATGTCAATAACTTTTTTCAAATATTTTTTGTTTTTTTATGGACTATATGTTATTATTTTGTCAATATTGACTTTAGCGCGCCGACGCGGTACAATAGCTGTATTCAAAAACGAAAGGACGGGATCCCATGGAACTGGACGAAGAATTCATGCCCGAGATCTACACCTTGGAAGATGAAGAAGGAAACTCCCTGACATTTGAACTGCTCGACACCCTTGAGCTTGACGACGAGCGTTACTTTGCGCTCATGCCATATTTTGAGTCGGCGGAGGAGATGATTGACGACGACGGAGAGCTGGTCATACTCAAAGAAGAGATCGTCGACGGCGAATCGATGATGGCTTCGATTGACGACGATGAAGAATACGACCGCGTTGGCGCAATTATGCTCGAGAGGATCTCGAAACTGTTTGACGATGAGGACGAAGAAGAGGAATAGTTGTTAATTTTTTTGTTTTTGGGCTTGTAATTTATACAAAAAATGATATAATAAATATTGTTTATTGACTGCCTTGTCTCGTTTGTACAGATTTATTAATCCAACACTTTAATAACGGGAGCCCGAACTCTTCTTATGGATTGCAGACCTCCCGCCTCGGCGGAAGAAGGGAGCGCGAAGTAAGAAGGAGGGCACCCACCTGTCGCAAGACGGGTTCTTACTTTCTGTACGACGGCAAGGTGGTTACCTTTTAAAAATTCCTGCCCGCTTTTTGGCGGGCAGTTTTGTTTTGTGGAGGATTTTTTATGGCGCATTGGCTGGACAGGACAGAGTTACTCATCGGCGCTCCGGCGCTCCGGCGCCTCGGCAAGGCGCGTGTGGCGGTGATCGGCTTGGGGGGCGTGGGCGGAGCCGCCGCAGAGGCAGTCTGCCGCGCAGGTGTGGGCAGCCTGCTTGTCATGGACCACGACGTGGTCGACATCACCAACTGCAACCGACAGCTGTTTGCAACCGCCCAGACCGTGGGCATGGACAAATGCCGAGCCGCTGCGGACCGGCTGCTCAGCATCAACCCCGCGCTCGACCTCATCTCCCTGCCAAAATTTTATGGCGAAGAGACGCGGGAGGAGCTGTTTGAATTTTGCCCGGATTTTGTGATCGACGCAATCGACACGGTCACCTCCAAGCTCGACCTCGCACAGGCTTGCAGGGAGCGCCAAGTGCCTCTGGTGATGTGCATGGGCACCGGCAACCGCCTCGACCCAACCGCCTTTTGCACCGGCACTATCGAGGACACTGCCGGCTGCGGCTGTGCACTTGCTCGTGTCATGCGCCGGGAGCTCAAGCGGCGGGGAATCACGGGGCAGCCGGTTGTCTATTCGGTGGAGCCCCCGCTCAAACGGGTCGCACAGGATTCTCCTCAGGGGCGCCACTCCCCCGCAAGCATCTCTTTTTGCCCTCCCGCCGCTGGTTACGCGCTCGCCTCCTACGTGATCAACCAGCTCATGCGGCGTGACCTCGCCAAGGACGACTGAAGCAGGCACTTCGGGAAGACAAGATGTGCGGGATGCGGGCGGTCCGGGTTCAAACAGACGGACGCAGGCTGCAAATATGCACCCTGCACCATTCCATCTCCTGCTCAGCGGACATCAAGCCGCAGACCAAAACCATCCAGTTAGAATCAGCCTCAACTGCAGCTTCAGTCTCACTCTGGAGCTGCTTTTCTTTTTTGCCTCTCTCCACCAAATGGCCACAGCTTCCAGTGGCAGTTCTCTGACCAGCCGAATCAAGAGACCGCTGTATAAATGCGCCAGCCTGGTGAAAGACTAGGACAGAGGAGGGATTGGATTGAAGCAAAAGACACATTTTATCGTGACGGGTGCAGTGGCGGGTTTGCTCAACGGCCTATTCGGCGCTGGCGGAGGGGTAGCGGTTGTTCCGCTGCTCGAGCAGGCAGGCATTGAAGCGCGCAAATCCCACGCGACCTCGATTGCGATTATCGCCGCGCTCTCGGTGGTGAGCGCAGCATTTTATCTTTTCAACGGCAAATTTGACTTCTGGCAGGCCCTGCCCTACCTGCCGTTCGGGTTGGTTGGCGCGGTTGTGGGCGCCAAGCTCTTGCCTAAAATCCCCAACAAACTGCTCAAACGGATCTTTGGCGGGGTGATGGTCCTCTCCGCCATCCGCCTGCTGCTGCGATGAACTGGCTGGTTGTCGGACTGGTCGGCTTCCTCTCCGGCCTGACCGCTTCCCTTGGGCTGGGCGGCGGTTTTGTACTGCTCATCTACCTGACTGCAATTGCAAATGTGGACCAAATGCAGGCGCAGGGGATGAACCTTCTGTTTTTTCTGCCGATCGCGGCCCTCTCCCTCTGGCTGCACGCCAAAAACGGGCTGGTGGACAAGGCGCCGCTCTGGCCCGCAGTGCTCACCGGGATTGCGGGTGCGGTCGCAGGGGCACTGATCGCCTTTGGCATTCAGACACATTGGCTGAGCAAGCTGTTTGCGGGCTTTATTTTAGTCATAGGGGTCAAGGAACTCTTTTTTCAGAAAAAAGAGAAAACACAAACAGTGGAACAGAAGGATCCCCCTGCCGAGTAGCTGCTCCTTGATTTCGGTTGGTGAGTATGGGACACCACCCCTAACGCCCCAAAGCCTCGTAGCCCGCTCTGCACCCAATCCGCAGGACGCGCATCTAGTTGCACCGATGGGGAGAGGGATTTTAAGCGGGTTCGTCTACGCAAAAAGGCATGGAAACAATTTGTTTCCATGCCTTTTGCAATGATTTCAATCCCAGCCACACAGCGGCCAGTTGCATGCATTCACTTGGGCAGCGCTCTGTTTTTCGATCAGCAATAGGTGCTGTCAATCGCCTTGAGATCCTTATAAGCATCAATCTCGATGATGTCATCAAAGGAACAGGGCCGCACTTCCACCCGGTATTCCTTAATAAAGAATTCAAGGGCCACCTGATCCCAGTACCGCTCTTTGCCCCCCGGCTGGTGGTACACCTGCTCGATGTGACCGGCGAGCTTTGCGCCATCCTCCGCATTCCAGTAGGAAACCCCATACATATGATAGCAGTTGATCCCACCGATGGACATCTTGGTGATGACGTTATTTTTCGTCTCAAAACACCAGTCGTCTGTCCGCTCCACCGGAACACCCAAATAGTTGCTCGTATACTGGTATTTTGTAATCAGGTCAGGGTTGCTCAAAACGAGGTCTGCGTCAAATACATATGCGTTCTGCATCAGATACCGCACGCACATAGCGGAAGAAATGTTGTTGGCTTCGTTGTAACTTGGGTTCTCCGCAAACCGGATGTTTGGATACTTGTAGAGGAGCTGATCGAACTGCTCCCCAAGATAACCGCGCACAATCACGATCTCCTCAATCCCCACTGCAACCACCGCGTCGAGCAGCGTATCGATCATTCTCGTGCCCTTTACCCGGACCAGAGGCTTGGGTGTGTTGAGCGTGATGGGCACGAGCCGGGAGCCAAAACCCGCAGCGATGAAAATCGCCCGCTTTACCCGGTAAGGCTCGAGTGCGTCAATTCCCTGTTCGGTGAGTGCAGGGTCGCACAAATAGCCGCATTCTGTCAGCTGTGTCATTGTTTTATTCACTGAACCCAGCGACATGCCCGTTGCACGAGCCAGGTCGCGTTGCGTCATCGGTGTGCGGTGTTTTTCTAAATAGGTTAAAATTTCAAACTGTTTTCTCGTCAGTTTCATCCTGCGCCTCCATCCGTATCTGTTCATATCTAAATTAGGATACACTCTTTATCGAACGAAGTCAAGTTTTTTTCACTCAAAACCGCCAGGAAAAGTCAGGAACCGCCCATCTACGACTGATCGAATGCGGCTAATCCCTGCGTCTTCTTCCATACCCCATCTCGCTGAGCATATCTGCAAGCCGGTGGAGGCGTTCAGAAATCATCTCGTCGTCTCGCGCCAGCACGTCGGCAAAGAGTTTGATGTCTTCGTCAATCATCTTGTTCTCCGTGCAGATGTCCACTGTCATCGCATCCCCCTGCAGTCCGATTCGATCGATCCTGGGATCGGCTTCATCATAGAGTTTGGGATACCGATAAGCATCTGTAAAATACTGTTTGGCCCGGCAAACCAGGATTGCCAAATCGACCACTCGGTGGAGTGGGAGCTCCTCTGACTGGCGGGACCATTTTTCCCGGTGTACCGCCAGACCTTGGCGGAGATATCTACCCGGCCGCGGTCGTTCCACTGTGCGAGTCCGAGAGAAAGGCCTTTTGCGTCCGATTTTCCTGCCTGGCGGCCATCAATACTCTCATAATTCTCTGAGACAACAACCGGCTTGTGTTTGAGCGTGGTTGGTATTTTCATCGTATTCTCCTTTAGTAATTTAGTAAACTACTCATTTAGTAATTTCATTGTACACCGATTCATCTGTTTTGTCAAGAGAAAGAAAAATTTCTTTTTGATATCTCCATCCCACAATGCATCCAGAACAGTCCTGGCATTCGCTCAGCTCTTAGTGTTAAAAGAATCCATCATTCCCTCTACCACTCCCATTCCAGGTTGAATAGGCCCAGTTTTGAGTGGCTGAGCTGCTGTCGTTGCAGCGTCCATCCGATTCTCCGGCAGAAGTTCTCTATAAAAGTGGCAGCCTGCACTGAACCAGAAAGCCACTACAACCGAGTATCCAACCTTGCCGCCCCACGTTCCTCAAACCCGTACTGGTAGCTGCGTCAAGAAAGTGTCAATTGATCCTCGGACACCAAAACCTCATCCTCAATCCCCAAGAAAACCAGCAAATCAGAACCATCCCGAAGAGGGGTGGTATGACAAGCGGGTCCACAAGCCCATAATAAAAGCCAACGCCTACATGACGCTGGCTTTTATTATGTTCTATGATGATTCCCTGCTGCCTTAAACTGGTCTTGTTCTCCGTTCCGCCTCAGACTAGTTTCTATTTGATTTTGTTCCCGCATCTATTTTTATACGGCTGGATTGGTCCCTGCTGTACTGACATACGATGCAATTGCCCAAATGTTTCAATTCGCGCCCCCTTTCACGCTCCTCACCGCGCGCTTCCTTGCAGAGATCCGACGAAAATTCATACACTCATTCTCGGCGGTTTGCTCCCCTAGATATGCCTATGATCCGGCATCCTATTTCCTTGTTATGCGTTCTGCTCCGCCCACTCTCGCAAATATCGCCAGGTTTGCCGAATCGCTTTTCAAAACCGATTGTCTATGCGTATTCATCGGCCTTTCGGGGAAATCCCTGCATATCCATGCTGTACATCCTAAGGGGCAGACTCTGTGCTGCACGATTTGCTATCAGATATCTTTCTGTTTAGTGGCCTGATCATTCACCATTCTGTCCGGGAGGATGTCTTTTGGTTTTCGCTTTTATCCCACGGCGATTGCGCCCACGCCTTTTTGGCGGCGTCTCTTGCACAAAGGCACAAAAAAGGCGAACCGCTTGAGACGGTCCGCCTTTTGTTTTCAAACTAAAAGACAAGCATCTTTTCAATATAGCTGACGAGTTCATCGATCCGAATTCGCTCCTGCTGCATCGTGTCGCGGTCACGAACTGTAACGCAGCCGTCTTCCACCGATTCAAAATCATAGGTGATGCAGACCGGTGTGCCGATCTCATCCTGGCGGCGGTAACGCTTGCCGATCGAACCGGTGTCGTCGTAGTCGACCATAAAGTGCTTAGCAAGCTGTTCATACACCTCACCCGCCTGCTCGTTGAGCTTCTTGGAGAGGGGGAGGACGCATGCTTTAAACGGCGCAAGTGCAGGGTGCAGATGCATCACTACGCGGGTATCCCCCTCGGCGATCTCCTCTTCATCATAGGCTTCACAGAGAAAGGCGAGAGCAACCCGGTCCGCACCGAGTGAAGGCTCGATGACGTAGGGCACATAGTGCTCATTTTTCTGCTGGTCAAAGTATTCGAGGGATTTTCCGCTGTGGTTCTGGTGCTGGGTGAGGTCAAAATCAGTGCGGTCAGCAATGCCCCACAGTTCGCCCCAGCCAAACGGGAAGACAAATTCGATGTCCGTCGTCGCGTTGGAATAGTGGGAGAGCTCCTCTGGATCGTGGTCGCGCAGGCGGATGTTCTCTTCTTTGATGCCGAGGCTGAGCAGCCAGTTCTTACAGGCGTCCTTCCAGTAGTGGAACCACTCAAGATCAGTGCCGGGCGCGCAGAAGAACTCAAGCTCCATCTGCTCAAACTCACGTGTGCGGAAGGTGAAGTTTCCAGGGGTGATCTCATTGCGGAAGGATTTGCCCACCTGTGCAACGCCAAACGGGAGTTTTTTGCGTGTGGTGCGCTGGATGTTGGAAAAGTTTACAAAAATACCCTGCGCTGTCTCGGGGCGGAGATAGATTTCATTTTTAGCGTCTTCCGTGACGCCCTGGAAGGTTTTAAACATCAGATTAAAAGCGCGGATATCAGTGAAATTGGTGGAACCGCAGTTGGGGCATTTAACCCCTTTCTCCTTGATGAATTCCATCATCTGCTCGTTGCTCCAGCCGTTGGGCGCCGCATCGGTCTGGGTTTCGATCAGCTGATCGGCGCGGTGGCGGGTCTTGCACTCCTTACAGTCCATGAGCGGGTCGGAAAATCCGCCCACATGGCCGGAAGCCACCCAAACCTCAGGGTTCATGAGCAGCGCGCTGTCAAGACCGACGTTGTACTTGCACTCCTGGACAAATTTTTTCCACCAGGCGCGCTTGACGTTGTTTTTAAACTCCACGCCGAGGGGGCCGTAGTCCCAGGTGTTGGCCAGGCCGCCGTAGATTTCGCTTCCCGCGTATACAAAGCCTCTGCCCTTGCAGAGGGCGACGATTTTCTCCATTGTTTTCTCACTGTTAGCAAGCATTGGGGCAATCCTCCTGTATGTTTTGGTATTGATCCTTTTAATGATAAATTTTTCTGCGTCAGAAGTCAAGTGAAATCGGCGATTTTTAGAAACTTTCAAAAAAACTCTTGACAGATCGACAGAAAGGGTGTAAAATAGTCAAGTAACTTCGGGGTGTGGCTCAGTTTGGTAGAGCGCTGCGTTCGGGACGCAGAGGTCGCGTGTTCGAATC
>CBCSOX010000100.1:0-9389 GCA_965141735.1 uncultured Oscillospiraceae bacterium
AAAACCCGCCTTAGCCAATTTTGCGTTGCGGGTCATGTAATCCATGGATTTGCCCATATCCTCGGTAACTGGAATACCTGCGGACAGGGCGTTGTACAGGCTGCCTCCAATCTGGTCAGCCGCAAGTCCGGTAGCGTTGGACAGCGCAAGCACCTGGGTCTCAAGACCTTTGGTGTCCACCTTAACGTCTCCGAACATCGTGGATGTCTTTGCGAGTGCGGTCTCAAATTGCTGGCCAACTGCTGTAGCTGCGGTTCCAGCGGCTCCAATGGCGGCTGTGACTCCAGCGATCGCTGTTGCAGACAGCTTTGCAGCTGCACCCGCCCCGTTTTTGACCAGCGATCCCATCTTGGTTAGTCCACGCTCTATACCAGTATTATCTAGACCTGTTTCAATGATCACCTTTCCGTCGCTCAAAATTCCCACCTCCCGTCTAAAAAGGGTATAAAAATAGCACCCGCCGTAGCAGGTGCATAACTATCTGCGATTAATCGTTAATAATACCTTTAAAAATTTTTATTTGATATTCCAAAAGATTTTTCTGTTTCGCTATCCTCATAAAGGATATCGTACTCGTCGCTAGAATAATAGTTGTAAAATGCCAACTGATCAAAATCATAGTCTACTTTAATTTCCAATAGATCAGTCCAGTATTCAAACATAAAATTCATGTTTGTTGTATCGATTGATTTTGACTCATCTACAGTCACGCTGTAAATTTCATGCGTTTTATAATCCATGATCAACACGATGTATCCATTATCAGTATCATATCTTGCACTAACACATTTTGTGCTTTGACCGGAAAGAGGTACGAGTTTTTTGAAGTTTAAATGAGTAGTGTACCCAAGATCATTTATGCATTTATCTATCTCTGTAGAAATTGCATCCATAGTTTCCAAAACGTATTTCTCATCCTTTTTAAAAAGATGAGAACAACCTGATAGGATGTTCATGAACATAATACCACATAAAATGAAACCTACGACTTTTTTCATTTTGTTCACACTACTCTCTAAACATTTATTTCCCATAATTATACATCTTCCCAAGGTATATATCAACCCTTTTTACGGCTTTCCTCAAACCGTTTACGAACATAGTCAATCATAGATTGATGATACTGCTCGGTAGTCATCTTGGTTCCAGAGCGGGCAGACTTGATCTCGTGAATCTTTTTCATTTTTTTGTAGAAACTACGTTGTTCAGCGGACATACTACCGGTGATCTTGATTGTCCGGTACCCCATGATCTTCATGATCTCGCAGTCTTCCTTAAGGCTTTGAAACATGCTCCTGAACTTCCACCAATGAAGATATGTGATGTCAGAAAGATCGACTCCATATTGATCTAAAAAAGCAGAATAAATGTATCCATCGTCTTGATCAAAAGAATACGCTGGATCGCCGGAATCCTTGCTGTCACGATCCCCCTTGCCACATCGGTAAAACCAGAGAATCTGCCGGATCGCCTCAACAGGATCAGGAGGGATGACAGGATAGTAGAGTCGGAGCATCTCGAGGATTCGCTCCGACTCTCCCATCTGTCTGGAAAGAAGCCCTTCAAATTGGATACCAACTCGGAAGTCCGTATTGATCGCATAGTCCTGACCGCCGATCGCAACGGACTGCGGAAGCGGGGAGGTCAGCAGGCTCATGATTCCCTGGAGGATTTCCGGTCAGACCATGCCTGCACTTTGCCTGCAATCGCAGCCATTCTCTGTTCGCTGTTAGCGGTCACATTGTCCGCGATCTCAATAAGTACATCCACATGCTCCTCGAAATCTTCGGATTCCTTGAGGATTATATCAGCTGTTCCCGCGCCAAAGATTTCATCTATACAGCTGCGTACAGCACAGCACATGGCTGTAATCTGCTGTTCGAGCGTCATCTTCCCGGCAGTTTGCTCCTGGATGTCTTTTCCAAGACTTTGAATGCGTTCGTTCATCTGACGCAGCACAGAGGCGTCCAGCGTGTTGATTTCAAGCTCAATTCCACGAATTTTCATTTTTGATTACCCCTTTCGTTAGCCTGCTGCACCGGCGGTGTAGGTATATTCGGTCGGCATCGCTCCGGTCTTCTTGATGTCGATGTCCACACCGGATGATTCACCCGCATTGCCAGAGGCATCGGAGTTTACGATGATCGACGCGGTGCCTTTCTCCCCTTTACCGTTGAGCACATTGAAATAGACGTAGGATGCAACTACGCTGTTGCCGGTACCATACTTCACAGCATGGCTGAAGCAATGATCTTGAAATTCGTCTCCAATGTAGCGGTCACCGGTCACCTTAAAGGTGCGTTGGGTACCGGTCTTAGTAGTTGTCTGTCCTTGACGAATATACTGCTTGTCCTGCGTTACTGGGTTGAGTTGGGCATCAAGGCCCGCCACGCCCATCTGAGCAACCACGTAGTCGCCAGGATTGGCTGCCTCACCGGTAATGTCGACCGCGAGCACCCAATCATCATTTGTAACATAGCCCTCAAAGTCAGCAGAGGGTGTATTACTTTTCATGAGTTCAGATAATTTCATAAATATTTCATCCTTTCCGGTAATAGGTTAGTTTGCATTGGATTACGTATTTGGCGCTGTCCGACTCGGTTTCCATGGGGTAGCCGACCGTCAGCGCCTCGATCTTGCGCGGCGTCATCCCTACCGGAAGACAGGGAAATACCCGCGCCTTGGACTGACTCTCCAGCCAGCCGGAAAACAATTCATAAAATCCTAAATTATCAAGGTTTTGCCGCGTCTGCTGTCCGTAAGCGTCGCGGCTGACAAACGTGAATTGATACTGCCGCACCGAGTCCCCATTGACATACCGCTTGATGATTGGCTCACAGGGGGTTGTCTCTATCGAGTAGCAGGTGGGGTCTTTGCCGAGGTAGTCGACTCCAACCGCCCGAGCATATTCATCCAACAGCGGACATCCCTTGATATACTCCTGGATCGCCTCAATGATTGTATTCATTCTCCTGTTTTTCCTCCCGCATAGTTTGCGACAGCCTCAACGACTTCGTCTCCCTCAGCGGCCATCATCCTCTTGTCCCAGAGTTTTCCTCGTAGACCGCCCGAGGACATACCGTCCTGGCCGTTGCCGCCGTTGTTGTAGTACTGCTTGGCCGCATAGGGCGTATTGTAGGTGATCCTGTCCTCCTGCTCAATAGCGGTGTTTTTGAGTGGGCCGTCCCGAAATGGGACGTACTTGTCACAGTGCCGCCGAACCTCGTGGGTGAAAAACCGCTGCACTTTCCCGCCTCTTTGAAGATTGCGTTTGAGCAGGATCTTGTTGGCGGGATCAATTTTGATCTTGACCTGCATTACCCACACACCACCTTGATATGGCGCATGGCGGGGGATCCCCGCCGGTTGTCCGACACCCCGAGCACCGTCACACACTCGGGGAACTTAATAAACTCTTTGGGAGATTGAATTTTGTCATACAGGATTCCCTTGACGATTCGATCGCCCTCACGCAAAGTCCAACAGCGAGCTCGTTCAAAGGGAGAGAGTCGCTGATAGACCTTGCAGTCCACATACGCCTTAAGCTCTGCGTCCGGCGGGTCTGGGATGCGGATGGTGTAGCTGTCAGCGGAGCGCAGGCCTTTGTCACCCACGCTCACTGCCTGCCCGCCATACCAGTCGACTCCTCGGATCCTAGTGGGATAATAGGTCTCGTCTGCATCGCAGTAGTTGTAGACGGTAATGTTGATATCGCCGCGCATCAGCACCACCTCACAGACTTGATCAAGTTCCCTATATACGGATTGACCGCCTCGAGCAGTTCCGCCTCAATTGGGCGGCGCTGATCATAGGTAATTGCATACCCGTCGGTATTTTCAGACTGTACGCCAGGCGTGCGCTGCTTGTGCGCATAGTAGATTTCTGCCGCCGCGCAGATCGCAAGTTTCACATGCGTCAGAGGATCTTTGTCGAGATCGATATGACCTTGCAACCAATGTACTGCTGACAGTTCTGCGGCCATCCAGTCAGTGTCTGTTGGGATTAACTTTCCCGCATACGACGCCCGGTAAAATGCGTAATCAACCATCCCGCTCAGTCCCTTCGGGCGGCGGGGCTTCTTTGACTGCCGCTTTGCCTCTTGCCGTTTTCGGCTTTTCCGGTTCCGCATCCGCCTTCTCGGCCAACTGCCCTTTTAGCTGTTTGATGCACTCTGTCATCTGCTCCGCCTGGGTTTCAAGCGATCGGGCGTAAGCGCGCCATTCCGCTAAGGTCACCGGATTCCCTGTCCGGACAACTTCTCCGTCCTCGTCGATCTGGTTGTAACCGAGATCTATATACCGTTGCAGCTGGTCCTTCTGGATCGTCAGCTGCCGGTTTCCTTTCATTACCTGGATCATATAGTTCCTCCTTATGCACCTGCGACATTGAATTGAATGCCGTCCGCCTTTTTGTTCAGGATGAAGACATCCTCGAATGATTCCTCGAAATAGAGCCATTTCCCCTCTGTTTTGGCCGAGGGCTGGTCGAGCTGGGAGAACTGATAGCTGACCGGAGTAATGACCGACGATGGGTGGACGAGCATCATGTTGATCTGCTTGGCGGAGGATGCCTTGGCCCAGCCGGTTGTGAAGTCAAACGCCGTCTGCATCAGCTCGGCGGGCACCTTTTGGATTGTGACGTCGTCGATGCCGGTGACCTTGCGGTTGATACTCGCCGCGCCGCCCTGAATGGTCACTGTCCGGGAAATCTCCTTGGCCTCCTTGATCAGCTTGTTGACCTCAGGGGTGACGTAGAGGATGCGCCCCGCCTCAGGGATGCGCGCGTTGTCCATCTGCAGGGAGAGTGCGTCAAAGACGGACAGGACGTTATCTGTGGTCAGGGCAGTGGTATCAGCAGCCTTAGACTGTCCCGTCCAATCGGCATAGATTTTGGAGACGCAGTAGGCGTCCATCTCAGGGAACTTCTGCTCCTCGTTGTAGACCTGGGTGATGTTGGCGATAGAGGCCACCTGGTTGGTCTGGTCGATGTCTGCCGGATGCACCAGAGTGGACCACTTGCGCTGATTAGTCAGTGTTTTTGTCTCCCAGGAGTTGTTGTAGTTGCGGGACGCTTGTCCGATGGTGTCCCGGTCGGAGTCGACGCGTCCGGTGGTGGTGATCACCGGTATCTCGATGGTCTTTGCCCCGGTCACCTTGTAGCGGTTGTTGTTGGGCGTCGCGTAGAGCGCGCCAAAGTAGAGTACATAAGGATATGCCTGCGCCAGGGCTTTGGCGTAAGCGGTCGCGTAGTTAAGTGCTGCCATGATTCATTCCCTCTCTTTCGTTATTTCGTTTCCATAGGCCGAATTGTGTTGAACTGGAACGGGATTTCCGCACCGCCCCCTCCGGATTTGTGTTCGCCGCCAGTGTTGACGAACACGTTAGAACCCGGTTCTTCCATTTTTTCTTCCTGTTCAAACAAGAACGGCTTGTTCTTTTTGATGTTTTCAAGCTGTTCGGACATTCCAGTTAATTCGCCCTTGTCGTTGAGCTTGATAACTGTTTTGTCTAGCAGCGAAGCAACGATCCCAGCGTCCTGCGGTTTTTGACACACCAGTGCCTTTTCGATCGCGGCGTCCAGTTTGAGGGCCGCGATGTCGCTGTTGTACTTGGTCTCCCAGTCGACGGCATCTTTTTTGAGCTGCTCCACGTCGACGCCGTCAAACGCTTTGAGCTTGCCGGTCAACTCGCTGATCGAGGCGTTGGCAGTCTCAAGCTCCCTGGCCTTGGCAGAGGCAAGCTCCTTCTGGTCCTCCACTTCCTTGTTTGCCGCGGTCAAAATCTGATTTGCCACATCTTCTGATAGACCAAGCTCGGTTAAAAATTTCAATTCCATGATAAAACTCCTTCCGTTTAAACGTTCATTAAATGATGTTTGCAAAGTAAAAAGGTGCAAAAAATAAGCCTTTTATCGTCGTGCTCAGGACAAAAGATTTCAATGAAAATGCCGCCCATCGGGCAGCATTTGTTCAGCTATTGATCTGTTTCAGGATTTTTTTCTCGCCTTTTGGTGGGTCTCGTGTAGGCCTGTTCATCCAGTACAAAAATGGTGTCCTCGTCGTAATCCTCAAAGTTTTCCACTTCGCCTATACTGACAATTTTCGGTTTCTTTTTTTCCGGCTCTGCCATTTTAATCCCAGCTTTCAAAATAGTAATCCAGATGGTGTCTTGTGGCAAGGATATCCATGACGTGCATCTGGAAGATCTGATTATATTCTACAAGAGTGATCAGGCCATCGTCAAGCCTTTTTCCGACGATGGGTTCGACTGCTTGCATCACATTCTCATACTCTCTTTTGATTTTTTCCAGATTATCGAAATCACTATCCCATGTTCCAGGGTTGCGAAGCACAAACACTCCGTCCTTTCCAGCGGCTCGGATTTCTTCGAGCTGCCCGTTGCGCAGCATGTTAATGTCGTGCGGTGAAAAGGTCGTGCTGTAGGGATGGTTGTGCGTCAGCACGCAGCCCGCCATATTCTGTATTTCCCGTTTGGAAAACTGCACGCTGGTCTCTCCGCCATTTTTGATGAAGGCAACGCTGCCGTTGGGATTGTAGATAATCGCCCGCTCATTGGGGCCTTTTGCGATCAGCTTCTCGTCCTGCCTCAACCGTTTAAGGGCTGACTTAGGCCAGTTGAGCTTTTCCTCCAACCGAGAATTCGCTGCTCGGCGGTCAGCCCACACGGCTTTCTGTGCCGTTGACCGGCCAAACCCAACAGCCTGTTCCCGCGAGGTATCCCGCAGCCGTCCAGTTTGACTCAAAAAGTCTTTGAGCGCCGCCTCTCGGCTTTTGAGCTTGACGGATACGCGCTCAAACTCTGGCTGCAGCTCCTCTTTGAGCGTTTGATCACCGGACGCCTTGATCGCGGCGTCCAGTACGCCCGCCTGCCGCTTGGCGTCTCGGATCCGCCTCTCAAAGCTGCGCTGCAGCTGCCTCGCCTCGTATTCGGTGTACTCCTTCCCGTTGTAGGAAACAGTTTTCTCCTCCAGCTTTTTCAAATACTCTTCGGAGTACGCCCGGCCCGAGCCCTCTATGTACGCCATGAAGCTGTGGCGGCAGTTCCAGCCCCCGAGCCCCGCGCCGGTTCCATATCCGGTTGACCGCCGGAAGTCCGGATATTTCTTGCTCTTGCCGGAACGGCTGAAAATTCGGCCCTGCCACGCGGCGTGTTCCGGGCGCGCCCCGCCATGCGCAGTTGTCTCAATCAGATCACAGCCCATCTCATCGGCGTAGGCAAGGCTGAGCTGCATAGACGTTTGGTTGACACTCGTGAGCAGCGCCCGACGCACCGCGACGTCCGCCTTGTCGACGTGCCCAGAAGGGTAGGCGATCTGTTGGACTCCTCTGGAGGCGAGCTCCCGGACAGTCTTGGCGATGATCTCCTGGTGGCTCCACGCGCCGGACAAGCTTTGAAAAAATGCCTTGTCAAGCAATCGTTCAAAAGCCCTGTCAGCCGTCTTGGCTGTGGTTTTGGTCAGGTTTTTCATCAGGCCCTTGTTGTTTTTGATTCCGGCCTTTACGATCCAGTCAAAGGTTTCTGACCGGTAAAACTGCGGCGGGTCAAGCCCGGCCCGCCTGTACACCTCGGTTTCAGGGCCCAGCGCGTCAAAGCAGGCTTCCCGGAACAGCTTGGCGATCTCCTTGCGGGTCTTGCCTGAATACTGTGCGATCCGCTGGGCGATCTCCCCGTTTGAGGATCTTAGCTGTTTGGCCTTGTATACCTGCCATTTCGCGGTGGGAGTCAGATAGTCCGCCTTGACAATCCGACGGGCGATGTCCTTGGCGATCTCCTCCTCAAGCTCTGCGGTGAGTCCCACCAGCTTGCGGGGGAGCTCGTCGAGATATTGCGGCGTGAGCATCAGCGTTCACCGTCCAGCTCTGTAAATCCGAGTAGTTCATCCTCATCCAGCCCCTCTCCTTCAATTTCAGAGATTGCAGCCTTGGCCGTCTCTTCATCCTCGCCGTACCATTTTTCGCGGAACTGCCATTTTGCCATGATTCCATCTCGGACGTCCTCTTTGTCCCGCGCCCGTTCGGTTTCTTTGTCGATGATGATGCTGTCGTCGAAGTTGATTGTTACATCAGCGTCCTCTTTGATCTGCGGATTGATACAGGTTTTCCCCGCCCAAAGGATTGCCCGGGTGAGCTGCAGGAGAAACCGTTCTACATTGATGTAATGCTTATTGGCGTTTTGAATCAAATCCTGCCGGTCACCGCTGTACTGGGTAGCAGTGACCACTGTCGAGCTGTTGAACTGGTAGTGTTTGGTGCCGAATCCTACTTTGAAGGAAAGGCAGTCGAGCTCGAATTGAATGCCCGCCGTGTTGTCCGCGACGCGCAGCGCCGGGTTGTGTTCCTGGAAGAGTGGCTTCGCGTCCTCCATCAAAGCGCCTTTGACATAAGCGAACAGCTGCTGTCCGGTGTCGTCCGGGGTGATGTGTTTTCCGTTTTCGTCTGTCCGGATTAATTCATCACTCATGAAGACTTTCTTAGCTCCAAGCCGGAAATCACAGTTAAGGTTGTTAAAGGCCAAGTCGACCCCTTTCAGGCAGTCGATGGCGTTTTCCAGGATGGACAGCCCGAGCCCGTTGTCCGGGTATTCGTCGGAATCGAGGTTATTCTCAATGTTGGGGGAGACAATCGCGAACAGCGGCGTCGAGGAGCCAGTCTTCCATTCGGGAACCATACCCGTGGGCAGATCGGCAGGTTCAAGCGATCCGTTTTCCAGTGAGAAATACTCATTCGAGATCAAATAGCAGCCTGAATCATCCAGAGTGTGCGTTTCAAGATAAAGATGCTTTTTGCCGCGTTTGAGTGCGCGAGAACAGAATGCCACCTCGGTGATCACCCCGTTGTCCACGCTGATCGGGATGATGCAGTCAGCGGAAATATAGTTAATTTTGATTCGGCTGTCTGGATTGAGAACTGGACGGCCGGATGAGGAGACTTCCATGTTGGTCAGATGCAGCACCGCTGCCCCGGTTCCGCTCCACCAGGCTCGTTCGATCAGCCGGTTGCCCTGTTCCCAGAAGTTATTGCTCCCCAGCACGCCTCCGGTTCCTGTTTCCCCCTGCAGGAAATCGGATGCCTGTTTGTCGTCTACCATAATCGTGGTTTTGTCGTTTAATAGAATACTCGCCCAATCCTCGCAGACTTTTTTGCCCATGTCTAATACAAACATATCGCGATAGACAAGGGTTTCCCCGTTGCTGATCTGGTAGCGGTGGAAGGGGCGGTGAACCCCCTGCCACCAATCTCGCCACTCATCAATTTTTGTGTAGATGTTGGAGGACAGGTTGCAGTGATATTTTTTGTTCAAGTAGGATATGACCTGTTGTTCCAATTTCGCACCTCCTTACGCGCCCGGTGTGTACTTGGTTTCCGCGAC
>CBCSOX010000101.1:0-9380 GCA_965141735.1 uncultured Oscillospiraceae bacterium
TCGCAGATTTGGAACGCGAGACCCAGCGCGTCGGCATACTCCCCGATTTTATCGAGGTCCTCCTCCTGAGCGCCCGCGGCGGCGGCGCCCATCTGGCAGGCCGCCTTGATCAGCGCCCCTGTTTTGAGCAGGTGCATCTGATGCAGGACCGGGTATTCGATTTCCCGACCCTCACTCTCGAGATCAATCACCTGACCCCCAATCATTCCATGCACCCCCGCGAGGCGGGAAAGCACCGAAATGGCGCGCAGGGTTTCCTCACAGCCTGTCCCGTGTGTCTGAGGGGCTCGGGCAGCAGTTTCAAAGGCAAGGGTGAGCAGCGCATCCCCGGCGAGCAGCGCGGTGCTCTCTCCAAACGCGATGTGGCAGGAGGGTTTTCCGCGGCGCATGGCATCGTCATCCATGCAAGGGAGATCGTCGTGAATGAGGGAATAGGAGTGGATGAACTCCACCGCGCAGGCAAACGGCAGCGCCTTGAGCGGGTCCCCGCCGAGCATCCGGCAAACCTCGAGCGCCAGCACTGGGCGAATTCGTTTTCCCCCCGCTGTCACACTGTAGCGCATCGCGTCCACAACTGATTTTTGCAGGATGTCCTCGTCGGGCAGCAGACGCTCGAGCTCCCGGTCGACGAGCTGGATGTATTCATTGAGCTGATCTTGAAATTCCATGCTGTTTCCTCCCATTATTCCGATTTGTCGGATGAGATTTCTTCCAGTTTCAGCTTTGCCGTCTCCAGCCGCTGGTGGCAGACTGCCGAAAGCTTGGTGCCTTTTTCATAGAGCGTGAGGCTCTGCTCCAGGCTGAGATTGCCCTTTTCGAGTTTGGCAACCACCTTTTCGAGCTCGGCAACCGCCTTTTCAAACGTCATTGTTTCAAATTCCATGGTTTACTCCTCTTTCTCTGCGACGACGCTTGCGATCTCGCCGTCGTGAAAACGGGTGGTGATCCGGTCCCCCGGCTTGAGCCGCGTTGCCGACCGGGCGATTTTGCCGGAATTGTCAAAAGTGATCGAGTATCCCCGGGTGAGTACTTTTAACGGGCTGAGGGATTCGAGCATCCCCGCCGCAGCGGCAAACCACTGCCCGCAGCGCCCATAGGTTCCCTCAAATGAGAGGCGCAGGCGGCTGTCGAGGGACTCGAGACTGCGGCAGGAGTGCTCGAGCACCGCGCCCGGGGCACGCGCCGTCAGCCGGGTGCTGAGCGAATCGAGCTGTTGCTCTCCGTTTTGCAGACTGCTAATTGTATAATTATACACCATTTCAGCGTAATTGTCGATCATTGTTCTCAAATTCACAAGTTCGGGCACCGCGAGTTCCGCCGCCGCAGAGGGGGTGGGGGCGCGCAGGTCGGCGGCAAAGTCGGCGATGGTGTAATCCACCTCATGCCCAACTGCGGAGATCACCGGCACCCGGCAGCCCGCGATTGCCCGCGCAACCCCCTCGTCGTTGAACGCCCAAAGGTCCTCGAGCGAGCCGCCGCCCCGACCGACTATCACCAGATCGAGCGGGGTTCGGTTGACGCTCGCAAACGCCTGAATGATCGATTCCGGCGCTTGTTCCCCCTGTACGAGGGCGGGAAACAGCTTGACCGTGCACACCGGATAGCGGCGGCGCAGGATGTTGAGGATGTCCTGCAGCGCGGCACCTGTCTTGGAGGTGATGATCCCGATTGTCCCGGGGTAGGGCGGCAGTGGGCGCTTTCGCTGCGGGTCGAACAGCCCTTCCTCATCGAGCTTTTTCTTGAGCTGCTCATACGCCATATAGAGAGCTCCGGTGCCATCCGGCTGGATGTCCGCCACATAAACCTGATACACCCCGTCGCGTTCAAACACCTGCACATCCCCTCGCAGGATCACATTCATCCCGTTTTCGGGCAGAAAGGGCAGCCGAGAGGCGTTGCTGCGGAACATCACGCATTTGATCGAGCTTGTCTGGTCCTTGAGGGTAAAATAAAAATGTCCTGAACGGACGTGGTTGACAAAGTTGGAGATCTCCCCGCGGATGTGCAGGCCGTAGAGGATGTCCTCCGCAGCAAATATCTGCTTGATAAATCGGTTGACCTCCGAGACGCTGTAGCTAGGCATTTGCTCCCTCCATTCCGGCTGCGAGCAAGGCGATTCCGCCCGCGTTGTCCGCCGAATAGGCGGGCTGTGCAAACGACGCTCCGTAGCGTTTCTCAAAATAAGCGCGCAAAATGCTGTTGGACATCACGCCGCCCGCAAAGAGCAGCGGGAGTTGCCCGTATTCCGCCTTGGCCGCTTTGAGCATCCCCTCAAGGGTAGCCTGAATATATTCTATGCAAAAGCGCGCGACATACTCTTGCCCCGCGCCCTCCGAGAGCAACTTGGCGCATCTGTTCTCCACCCCCGACAGGCAGCAGTCAATGCCCTTGAGTGTGGGTTTGACCTTGATCTTGTCGGTGCAGCGCAGCGCGAGCTGCTCCAAGCTTGGGCCGGAGGGAAACGGGAGCCCGAGCATCCCGCCGACACGGTCGATCGCCTGCCCCGCCTTGAGATCGAGGGAAGAGCCGATAAGCTCTATCGACTCGATGCTGGAGTTTCCAGTCGTCACAAGCAGGCAGTCCGTGGTACCGCCCGAGACGTGAAAAGCGAGAAACCGGCCGGCAGTGAGCCAGTCGGTTTTTTCCGCCGAATAAAGGGCAGCGGCAATGTGCCCCTGCTGGTGGGAAAACTCGTGTTTGGGGACACCGAGCGCGGCGGACAGGCACTGCGCCGCCATCGTGCCGGTGAGAAAACAGGGCATGTAGGACCCCTGTGCGCTGCGCGGGCGGGTGGACACCCCAACAGCGTCCACCCTGCCGGGTGTTTTCGCAAACAGTTTGTCCATCATCTGCCCCAGCAGCTTGACGTGCTCAAACACCGCCTGAGACTGGCGCAGGCCAAGCGCCCCTTGCGGGGTGGGCAGCAGCTGCTTTTCCATGAACATCTGCCCGGTTTCGCTGTCGTACAATGCGGTCGAGCAGGTGTAGTTGCTGGTGTCAATTCCGAGCGCTCTCATTTCTCCGCCGCCCTGACAAACGAGCCGAGTACGCCGTTGACAAACGCGGCGTCCTCCTGGGTCGCGTATTCTTTGGCGAGCTCCACCGCCTCGTTGATCGCAATCGGAGCCTCTACCCGCTCAACATAGACGATTTCGTAGACCGCAAGGCGCAGGATCGCAAGGATCACTTTGGACAGGCGGGTAATGTTCCATTTGGTCAGATGCTCGGAAATCAGCCGGTCAAGTTCAGAGATGTGCTGCTGCACCCCGGTGAACAGCGCGATAACGTCGCTATTCACTTCAAATTCCCCGCACTCTTCCGCGGCGGCGATCACTTCGCTCACATCGTCGTCGTTAAAAATCTTTTCAAAAACCAGTATAAATGCATTTTCCCGCATCTGATGTCTTTTCATCGATCCAATCCTTTCACACGCTTCGTTGTTCGTTCTTGACACCGGCCACATAGATGTTGACCTTGGAGACGGTGACGCCCGTCATGCTCTGCACAGCGGCTTTGACTTCCTGTTGCACCTGTTCGGCAATCCGCTTGATCTTGAAGCCGCTGCGCAGGCAGAGTCCGACTGTGATCCCCGCGGTTCCCCCATTCATCGCGATCTTAATCGCGCGGGGCTTTTTCGCAAGCAGGATATATTCTTTCATACTGATCGGAATGTCGGCGAGCCCATAGACTCCCTCAACTTCCACCGCAGCCTGTGTGACAATGGCAGAGATAACCTCTTCGGAGATTTTCAGGTTGCCGGGAACCGGATTGTTCACCATCTGTTTCATAGGATTTCCTCCTCACTGCGCACCGGAACGTCCGGCGTGCTGCACATAGTTCGTCTTATATAATATAGCACACACACCGTCAAAATACAAGTAAAAGGTAAGCAGAATCTGGGAAACCGGGCAGGCAGGCACCCCAAAATCTGCCTCCTGCGAGACAGTTGTAAACTTTCCTGAAACATCCGGCAAAGCCCCAGCTGAATTTTCCTTTGACCAGGGATCGTGCGGCTAGGGAGATTCCTTCGGTAAAACCAGCTGTAGCGTTTTGACTGCAACGCGTCAGCGGACTGGATCTTTTGATATCCGGAGTACACCAAACAAAATGACTTCTTAGCCAGCCCCCATTTAAGGCCTCGGAACTTCCAGCAATTATCATTTCCGCCGCAAAGGACGAATAAGTCAGGGAGATCCCCACTCGGGAGCCAGAGGCACAATCGCGTAAAAGGGGCGGCAGATTCTGCCGTCCCTTTTGCACAGAGGTCCTCTATTTCACCGGTGTGACTACGATGTTGGAGGGGTCAACCGCTGTCTCGGAAACGATGATGTCCTTGATCTGAGCCGCCTGTGCCGCGTCGAGCTCCTCGCTCTTGACAACCACTTTGGCGTTCTCGCTGTCGAGATAGGCGATGCAGTCCTCAAACCCCTTGGCCTTGACCAGGTTTTCAATTGTGGTCTCGCTCTCCATCAGCTGTGCCGTCTGGAGCGCCTGCGCAGTTGCGCTCGCTTTTTCCTCCGCGCTCAGGTCAGTCTTTTCGAGCAGCCCGGCAAGGGTTTCAGTCGCCGCATCTCGGGTTTTCTGCTTTTCGAGGCGTGCGTTGGCAAAATAGTTGTCGTCGGTGTTGACAAGCTCCGCCTCTCCATAGGTTGCCTGAGAACCAGTGGAGTTCCCGCCGAGTATATCGGCAACCCCGAGCGCGTCGTCACTGTTGGCAAACTGCCAGTTCAAATAGATGGCGATGCCCAGTATCAGCACGAGAGACGCCAGGACGATTTGTTTTTTCCCAATGATCATATTCATTTTCACGGTATGTTCCCCCTAAATGTTCATAATAAGTAAATAAAATTTAACCTGCTGACTGTACAACCGTCACCCGGTTTGATTTGAGATTGAGGGCTGTCGTGATCGCATCGGTCAAGCTCTGCTTCACGTTGATATCGCCGCCTCCCTCACATACCACCACAACCCCTTTCACTGTAGGTTCTCTCTGGGTCACCACCAGCGCTTGTTTTCCGTCTTGTCCGTCAATGACAATGACGTCCTGTTCCATACTCCCCTTGTCAGTGGACTTTTTGGGGGAGCCGTCCTCATAGTCTTGCGTGTTGTCGGTTGTCTTTTTTTCCGAGTTGGCGTAGACGTATTCCACCCCGTTTTCGAGGGTAATCATCACCTTGACCTTGCCCGCACCGCTGATGCTCTCGGCGAGATCGGTCACCTTTTTTTCAAGCTTTTCGGTATATTCCTCGGCTGTCAGCTTGGTGGAAGCTTGCCCGCTCTCCTTGGGTTTGGAGGAGGACAGCTTGGGCAGAAAGCTCGACAGGAGGATGAGCGCCATCCCCGCAATGCCCAGAATGAGAATCAGCCGGGTGCTGTTCTTTCCCTGAAACAGCTTGGAAAGGCCCGGAGGGAGCTTTTTTTCCACAATTGACCACATCCTTTCTTTTACTCCTCTGTTAAGACGATTTCAGGCTGGACACCTACCTCCTTTGAGACCAGCTGCGCGATCGCAGACTGGTTGGACTGCTGTTCTCGCCTGATCCAGATTTTCAGCTTAGTAATAGATATGCTGTTGTCCGCCTCTATATGAATGGTTGTTTCTATTTTTTCTGCGGCGAGATTGTTCTGCGCAAGCATCTGGCTCACCTCTTTGTTCAGGTTGTTCTCTGCCAGCGCAAGCACCTGGTCGTCGACCACAGTGCTCAGCTCCTCGTTTTGAGTGACGTCGGAGGTGATGATATCAAAGTCGAACACGGGCGGGTGCAGGATGAGGGGGGAGATGAGACTGCTGATAAAAAAGAGGTTGATGGTGAACATCGCCATCTTTTTGAGCCCCGACCCGGGCAGCAGCATGTTGAACACCGCCGCGCCCGCCATGGTCACGCACACCGTCATCGCCCAGTTTTGAATTGTTTCCATCATGGTTATCCCCCCGAACTCATCGAAATCATCAAGGTGGTTGTCACAATTGTGAGCAGCGAATAGCAGATCAAAAACGCCATGAGGATGCTCAGCGCGTCGTACACCGCGTCAAAAATTTCTGTGACGCCGGAGAGTCCGAACAGGCTCCCCGCAGCGGAGGAGATTTTGAGTACCAGCATGTAAAAAAGTACTGTGAGGATGGCGGGCAAAAAGGTAAAGACACAGGCGAGGATGCCGAATGCCCCGATAGAGGATTTCATCAGTCCCAAACAGCCCTGCACCGAATTGAGCGCGTCGCTGATCGCCCCCCCGACGACTGGGATAAAGCTTCCGACCATAAATTTTGTGGCTTTCACTGTGACGGTGTCCGCCGAAGCCGCCACCATCGACTGGGTGGAAAAGATGCCGATAAAAATGGTGAGCAGCAGGGAGACCGACCACACCACCGTCTTTTTGACCGTCGCAGTGAGTTTGGAGATTTTGAACTGTCCGCTCACCGCCGACACAATTGAGAGGGCGAGGAAGATGCCGAGAAAGGGCAGTAGCACCGTTGAGACAATTTTGGAGATCACCTGAATCGTCGCGAACAGGGCGGTGTTGTAACCGAGACCCGACACCGGCATGCCCGAGGCGGTGACAATTCCGGTGAACACCGGGATAAAGCAGAGCATGAAGTTGCCCGCTCCGGTGATGGTATCGGCCGCCATCTGGATGCAGCGGATCACCGGCTGGATCACCGTGCCGCACACCGCGAGGACAGCGACCATCGAAAAAACGTTGGCAAGAGAACTGTCCACCGTGGATTTAAACGACTCGAGCAGCGCGCAGAGCAGCATGACGCCAAACGAGATGGCGAGCAGGCCGAGCGGCTGTTTCACTGTGTCGGTGATTGTTCCCCATAGATTGGAGAAAAAGTCCCCGATGCTGAAGCCAATGATCTTGTCGGAGGAAGGGGCGTCGAGCCCGTTTTTTTCCAGGTTGTCCTGCACGCTGTCCGGCAGGTTGGAGGCGAGGTCATCCGCCCCCACCGCATCGTACTGCTCCTGCATGAGCTCCTCCTGCGTCTGGGAGACAGAGTCCTCCTGCGCCCATGCAGTGACGCCGCCGAGCCCAAGCAGAAGCAGTAGGATACAGAGCAGGCAGACAATTCTTTTTTTCATACACATCCCGTTCTTTCATTGAAATCAAGGAACTTCGAGCTGTTGCAGCCTGTCCGCTGCTCAAGCAAATAGAGCAGTCGCAGCGAGAAGGAACACACAGGCGGGTCCATGCCCGTCAAAAACGGCATCGCATCCGCAGCCTTCTCAAGCTGCTGAACTTATCCTTATCCTCTTTAGGTAAGCGCTGATTCAATCTGGTGTACAGATTGCGAGGCGGATTTTGAGACAGTTCAAAAAAAGCGAAAGAATACTACCGCATTCGGAGTATGTTGACGCAAAAATGGCCAAAATCCGACCGCAAGATCTGCCCCGGGCCGTCAAGTGCGATTGATTCAGCGGTTTCCTAAGTCCCAAGCTGAATCAGACCGAGCGCGATGTCAACCAGGCTTGTAAACAGCGGCAGGGCGATCACGACGATCGACACCTTGCCCGCAAGCTCCACCTTGGAAGCGATCGCGCTGTATCCTGAATCCCGGCAGGTGTCCGACGCGAGCTGAGTCACGTAACAGATGCCGAGGCTTTTTAAAACAATGGTGAAGTATTCGCTGTTGAGGTGCATGCCCGAAATCAAATTGCCCAAGGTGTCGAGCGCGGGCGTCAGGTTGAGGATGACCATTCCAAAGATGAGCACGCCGCACAGCAGCGAGGCGGTCATGGCAAACTCAGGTTTGTACTCCCGCAGCAGGATGCACACCGCCACCGAGACAATCGAGATCCCGATCACCGAAAAGAGCATTGTCCCGCCCCCTTCAGTAGAGCCCAAAGAGGGATTTCACCGTGTCAAACAGGCTGCTGACTTCGGTGATCACCATCATGAGCACCACGATGAGCCCGGCGAGGGTGGTCATCATCGCCTGTTCCTCCCGACCGGAGCGGATCAGGACTTGGTTGAGCACCGCCACAATGATGCCGATCGCCGCAATTTTAAAAATCAAATCCACATCCATCGCGTTTTCCCCTTCCTGTTACAAGATCAGTATTGCGAGCGCCGCGCCCGAGAGAGCGCCCATCGAGCGGTAGAGCTTGCCCCGGGTGGTGCAGAGCTGCTGCGCCTGCTCAAGGTTGCGTTTGAGGTTTTGTTCCACGACTTCGAGCGCGCTGAGCTGCCCCTCCGCATCGCTCGCACCGAGGATGCGGGAGATCGACGCGAGCTGCTCCAAATCGTCCCCGTTCATCGCCGTCGGCGCACTCTTCACCGCCGCCCGCCACGCCTGGGGAAACGGCATTCTGCCGAGCTGTTCGCTGCACTCCTGCAAAAAGGAAAGCTTTCCAAAGCACTCCTCCCCGCTCAGTCCCCGCACAATTTCATTGACTTCGCGCGCCGAGTAGCTAATCTCGGTTTTGAGCCGCTCAATGAGCTCGATTGCCTGCAAAAGCTCGGTGCGCCGCCTGTTCAGACCGGAGGAGAGCAGGATACCGATGATCGCCGGGCAGGCGGCGAGGAGCAGCGCGCCGGCCAGCCTAAGCATGCAGTTCCCCCACCGGACAGATTGAATGGATCTTGCAGGGGGCGTTTTTCCCCTCGAGCAGCACGATGTTCTCGAACGCCCCGAGCGAGAGGATGTCCATGATGTGCCTGCGCTTGGTGAGCTCCTCCAGACTGCCTGCGTGGGCGGTGGCGATGAGCTGTACCCCTGCGTTCATACAGCACTCCACCGCCTGGGCGTCCCTGCGGTCCCCGATTTCATCGCAGACGATGATGTCGGGCGCCATGGAGCGGATCGCGAGCATCATCCCTTCCGCCTTCTGCCAGCCGTCAAGCACGTCCGCATTTCCCACGTCGTTTTGCGGCACTCCGCAGACGCAGGCAGCGAGCTCCCCGCGGCTGTCCACCACCGTGATTTTGTGGTCGGGCATCTGCCGCACAATGTCCTTGAGCAGCGTCGTCTTGCCGCTCGCGGGCGCGCCGACGAGCAGGGTGCCCCCCATTTTTCCGTTGAGCCGGCGGATGAGCTCGTTGGCCGAGCCCTTGATCTGCCGCGCGATGCGCAGGTTGATTGAGCTGATGTTGCGCATATTGGAGACCTCTCCCCGGCTGTAGACGGCGGTGCCGCAGAGCCCGGCGCGGTGGCCGCCCTGGATGGTGACAAACCCCTGGCGGATCTCCTCCGCATGGCTATGTACCGAATACCCACACAGCGAGCGAAAGCACTCAAACAGCTCGGTGTGGGTCATTTTGTGATCGATAAAAAAGTCCTCCTGCCCAGTCACGATGCAGATTGGCCGCCCGGCGCGCAGCCGGATCTCCCGGGTGCTGCGCTTAACTGCGTAGGGAATTTCGGAAAACCGTTCGGATGT
>CBCSOX010000102.1:0-9335 GCA_965141735.1 uncultured Oscillospiraceae bacterium
TGTTTTCTCCATATAACTATGTTCTTATTATACAGAAAAAAAAGAAAAAATTCAACTAAAACAAAGGAAGTTCTGTGAATTGCATGTGTTTATGCATTTTTCCAAACTGTATTTTGTTAATATATACATATTCTATAATATTCAAACATTTTTCATTTTGTTTTTTACTGATTTTTCCTTTTTATTTAAGATTTTACGATTCTCCAAGAATGATCAATGCCATAAAGACAAGGTCGTCCGTTCCGAGGTTGACAAGGCCGTGGCCAAAGCCGTCCCCTGTAAAAGTGCAGTCCCCTGCCTTGACTTCGTATTCCCTTCCATTGTCATTGTACCGGCCGTGCCCGGAGAGAATATAATAGGTCTCGCTTTCGTTGTGATGCTCGTGGTAGCCGAGGGAACAGCCTTGTTCCAGGGTGACTTTGGCATACATTCTGCACTTTCCATCCATCTGCTGTTCATTGAGCAGGCGTTCAATGAGGACATGCCCCTCGCCCCCCGCCATATTCGGCACACATTCAACTCTTCTTTCGTCTTTGGTTGTCATCGAAGCCGCCCCTTTCAAAAATTAAAGATATCCCTATTTTACACCAAACCCCCGATGAATACAATCCCCCAAATTTTCTTCTTTCCCTGGCAGACTTGAACACAGCGGGGCAGATTGTCTGCTTTAGAGAGACGAAAACTTGGTTCACCTGCAATCGCTAAACCACACCACTGAAAAGAATTTCCGTCTGTCCGCTCCTGAACAGGCAGTTATCTGCCACTTCATAGCATCGCAAGTACTGCCGCTTTGAATGGAGAAAATTTTGCCCCAAACTCTTGATTTTTGCCGGCAGGATCCCGCTGAACACCGCAAGCAAAACAGCGCCCGCATCAAGCAGGCGCTGTTGCAATGCAATTTCGATTTCTCTTATTCATACAGACTCAGAAATCGGACAGCTGCCGGAAAAGTCCCACGCTAGTCCACCATCAGGCGGCAGACTTGGTTGGAAAAGGCGACCGGATCCTCGATCGGCATTCCCTCGATGAGCATCGCCTGGGTGTACAGCATGTCGCAGTATTCTTTGAGCTTGTCCTGATCGCTGTCATAGAGCTTGGTGAGCTTTTCAAAGATCGGGTGGGCGGCGTTGATCTCCAGCACCTTGTTCGCTTCCACCTTTTGGTCGTTCGGCATCGCGTTGAGCACCTTTTCCATCTCGATGGAAAGGGCTCCCTCACTGGTCAGACAGACAGGATGGGTTTTCAGCCGCTTGGAGAGCCGGACTCCTTTGACTTTGTCGCCCAGAGTTTCCTTCATCAAGTCGAACAGGCCCTTGTTTTCCTCTGCCTGCTTATCGAGTTCCTGCTTTTCCTCCTCAGTCTCAAGGCCCAGATCGCCGCTCGAAATCGATTTAAACTGCTTGCCATCGTACTCCATCAGCATTTGAATGGCAAACTCGTCGACATCGTCGGTGAAATAGAGGATTTCATACCCTTTGTCCTTGACAAGTTCCGCCTGGGGCAGGTGCTCGATGCGGCTGACACTCGGACCGGAGGCGTAGTAAATGTATTTCTGTTCCTCCTTCATGCGGGAGACGTACTCCGCAAGGGTGGTGTATTTGTCTTCCAATGAAGAGGTGAAGAGCAGCAGGTCTTTGAGCTGATCCTTATTCGCGCCGTAGTTGTTGTATACTCCAAATTTTAACTGTAGTCCAAATGTTTTAAAGAATCCCTCGTAGGTTTCCCTCTCATTTTTGAGCATTTTTGTCAATTCATTCTTAATTTTCTTCTCAATGCTCTTTGCAATAATCTTGAGCTGACGGTCATGCTGCAGCATTTCACGCGAGATGTTGAGGGAGAGGTCCTCCGAGTCAACGAGACCTTTGACAAAACTGAAGTAATCGGGGAGCAGGTCGGCGCATTTGTCCATGATCAGCACGCCGTTTGCGTAGAGCTGAAGCCCCTTTTCATATTCTTTGGAATAAAAGTTGTAGGGGGTCTTGGAGGGGATAAACAGCAGCGCGTTGTAGGTGGCTGCCCCCTCAGTCTTGCTGTGGATCACCTTGAGGGGATCGGTAAAATCGTAGTATTTTTCTTTGTAGAAATTGTTGTAATCCTCGTCTGATACCTCGTCTTTTGATTTGCGCCAGATCGGCACCATGCTGTTGAGGGTTTCGACCTCGGTGTATTTCTCATACTCCGGGTCCTTACCGTCCACGCCGGTCCCCTCTTTGAGGCGCTCCTTTTCCATCTCCATGGTGATGGGGTAGCGGATGTAATCGGAATATTTCTTGACAATCGACTGAATGCGGTACTGCTCGAGGAATTCGTCGTAATTGTCCTCTTCGGTGTTCTGTTTGATGGTCAGGATGATCTGAGTGCCCCACGAGTCCTTGTCGCACGGCTCGATGGTGTAGCCCTCCGCGCCTTCCGACTCCCATTTCCAAGCCTCTTTTTCACCAAATGCGCGGCTGATCACCGTCACCCGTTCGCTGACCATAAACGCAGAATAAAACCCGACGCCGAACTGGCCGATGATGTCGACATCCTCCTTGAGCTCGTTTTCCTTCATAAAGTTGAGGGAACCGCTCTTTGCGATGGTGCCGAGGTTGTTCTCAAGTTCATCCTTGGTCATGCCCAAGCCGTTGTCGGTCACAGTGAGGGTGCGTTTTTCCTTGTCCACCTCCAGCTCAATTCTGAGGTCCTCCCGAGTGGCTGCGACGCTGTCATCGGTCAGGGAACGAAAATAGAGCTTATCGAGCGCATCGCTCGCGTTGGAAATCAACTCTCTTAAAAAAATCTCACGATGTGTGTAGATGGAATTAATCATCAGGTCAAGCAGGCGTTTGGACTCTGCTTTAAACTGTTTTGTCGCCATTTTGCATGCACCTCTTGTAATTTTTTAGCACTCCTCTAACTCAAGTGCTAAAAATAAGTATAGACCATTTTTCCAGCAAAATCAAGCCCCTTTGCAAAAGGTTTTGAAACTTTACAAATTTCTCACAATTTCCCCTGTCTAAGCACCACCCAGGCTGGCCCCACTCCCTATCGCCTGGCCTTTTCTGGCGCTCCGCGCAGCCGGAGCATTGCGCAGGAACAAAAAAAGACCAGCCTTTACGGCCGGTCGGTCTCATTGATGCCTGTGAATCAAGTGGTTTTGGGCGGGTGCGACAGAAGCGCCCCCTCCGTTTTAGATGTTTGCCAGAGCCCTGAAACAGCTGGCGGCTAGGATTTGGCGGGCCGGTAAATGGTGACTGCCTGCCGGTGATTTTGAATCGTCACTTCCTGCACGGCGCCGCCGAACTCCCCGTCAATCGTCCAGGGGAGCTCCTTGTCGGAGAGAATCCGTAGCCGGGAGGTGCGGAAGGAACAGATCCACTTGGGATTGACCTCCTGTCGGAGCAGTGCGGTGATGATGGTCTGCAAATCGAGCAGGTTGTTGGGCATCTTGATAAAAGAGGCTTCAAACAACCCGTCATCGAGCTTAACGCCCTTTCCGGTCAGCCCTTTAAAGCCCCCGGTCGAGGTGGAGTTTGTGATCATCCCGAACATAAAGCGGTCATCCACCACCTCCCCGTCGTGTTCAATGTGCAGGGCAAACGAGCGGATGGTCGGCAGCCGCTTGATCCCCTCAAGCAGATAGGCGAGATGGCCCAGAATGTTTTTAAACTGCTGGGAGGTCGCATAGGGCACGTCGGTAAATGCGCCAAATGCGGCGACATAGGTAAAGTAGGTGTCATTAAAGGAGCCGATGTCGCAGGGGAACGGCTCGCCGCAGACTGCTGCGGAGGCCGCTTTGAGCATATTTTTAGGCAGCTTGAGGCTGCTCGCAAAGTCGTTGGTAGTCCCGGCCGGGATGTAGCCGACCGGCGGCCGGGTTTCAATCTCCATCAGCCCCCGCGCAACCTCGCTGAGCGTACCATCCCCGCCGGCACAGACGAGCAGATCGTAGCCCGCCGCCCGCTCCCGCACAATCCGCTCCCCATCGCAGGGCTTTTTGGTGGGGTAGACTGTCACCTCGTAGCCGGCGGTCGAAAACAAATTGACCATGCTGAAAAGATGGTTTTTAATCCTCCCCTTCCCGGCATTCGGATTGATCACAAACAGCATTCTCTTTCCCATATTCAGCCTCCCTGCGGCTGTGCGCCGCATGATTTATTTGCGCAAATTTCTCAAACTCCTCTATGGACAGCGGTTTGGAGAAGTAATAGCCCTGCACGTAATCGCAATGGGCGTTGCGCAGAAACACCGCCTGTTCCGCTGTTTCCACCCCTTCGGAGAGCACCTTGATATTGAGGTCCCGCGCGATCGATATGACGCCGGTGACAATTTTTCGGCTGCGCGCGTCGTCGGAGGACGCGTCGAAAAACTCCTTGTCAATTTTAAGCACATCAACTGGAATCGCCTTGAGCAGGTTTAAAGAAGAATACCCTGAACCAAAATCATCCATGGACAGCACAAACCCGATCTCGTGCAGCTGCTCCATCATTGTGAGCATGGTGGTGATGTTTTCAAAAAAGATGCTTTCTGTCAGCTCGATCTCAATGAGCCGGGAAGGGATTTGGTAGCGGGAGAGGATGTCGCTCAGGTGTTCCACAAAGTGCGGGTTGTGCAAATGGACACGGGAGATGTTGACCGAGATGGGAACCGGATCGTTTCCTTCGTCGAGCCACTGGCGCACCTTTGCGCACACCCTGTCGATGACGAACAAATCGAGTTGCACAATGAACCCGTTGCGCTCAAACAAGGGAATAAACTCATCAGGCGGGATAAGCCCTTTGCTGGGATGCTTCCACCTCACCAGCGCCTCCGCACCGACGAGGGCAGCGTCGGCAAGACAAAATTTCGGCTGCAGGGTGACAATGAATTCGCCTTGGCGCAGCGCGCTGTGCATCTCATTTTCGATTTCTCGCTCGTGCAGGGCCGCCTGGCGCATCTCCTCGTTGTAAAATGCAAAGGAATTTCCGTGCATGCCCTTGACTGAGCGCAGAGCGAGCAGCGCCCGGTCATAGGCCGTGTGCAGCGGTTCGCCGTCCAGGCGGTAAATCCCACTGGATAGGGTGATCTGGTAGCGCGCGACCCCGGTGCCCTGGTAGCTGCTGATCTCATTCCAAATGTTCTCAAGACGGGCAAGGAGCAGGTTGTCCTCGCTATTTTTGAGCAGCAAGACGAAATGGTCCCCGCCGTAACGCGCCGACAGCTCCTTTTCCTTGGTGTGGTCCGCAAGCGTTTGGGAAATGTGGCGCAGGACGTCGTTGCCCTCCTGATAGCCAAACCGGTCGTTGATGAACTTGAACTGGTCGATATCCGTCACAACAAGGACGTATCCCTCGGTGCGGCTGCGCTCCATCAGGGCATTGCCCTCCCGGATAAACCGGTTCCAGTTGTTTCCCCCAGTGATGGAGTCGCGAAAGGCGAGCTGGGCGATCTGTTTGCGGCTGCGGTTGCGCATCAACAGGACCGCACAAAAGGCGGCGGCCAGCGCAAGGATGACGATCAGGCAGAGGACAAAGGCGGCCTGCACAATCTGCTGCGATTGGGAGGAGACCGCCTTGAGCGGTACAATCGAAAAGATATACCACCCCTGCTGCCCCTCAATCGGGGTGAAGCCGAGCATCTGCCTGACGCCGCCGATCTGCGCGCTCACCACCCCGCCCCTGTTCTGCGCCACAGCGCTTTCGACCTCGGCGCGGGATGTCCCATCAAGCAGAAGAAAAAGGTTTTCCGCATCGGTCACTTCCGATTCTTCCCCAGGCGCCAGAATCATATTCCCCGACTGGTTCACAACGCAGGTGCGGCCCCAGCCGTTGCAAAAAGTCTGACTGAGCGCCTCCCCCGCATCATCCGGCCGGACTGTCCCGCTGACATATCCGGCGACCTGATCCCCCTGGCGGACCGGGACGGCGAAGAGCAGCATCTCCCCGCCGCCGAACCGATCCTCCTTCGGCGGGGAGAGATACTCCTCTCCCCGCATGCAGGCTGCATAGACATCGGTATTCACAGCGGGGAATACCCGGTGGTCTGAGGTGACGGCAGCCCCCTCGGCGTCGCAATAGGCAATGCGGCTGAATTGATTTTCCACAGCAAAGGCGCTGAGGTAGCCAGAGCAGTCCTCCTGCAAAAAGTCCTGCTCTTCCAACGTCCTTGCGATGGTGCGAAGGAGGCTGAATCGATCTGAAATGACATTTTGAAAGCGCTTTGCCCCTTGCAGATTGGTCTCATGCAGATCGAGTATCATCTCCTCAGAAAGGGTATTGGACACCCGGTGG
Organism: uncultured Oscillospiraceae bacterium; assembly: GCA_965141735.1. GTDB lineage: Bacteria > Bacillota > Clostridia > Oscillospirales > Ruminococcaceae > Massilioclostridium. The sequence continues at coordinate 6,249 of CBCSOX010000102.1, forward strand.
ATGAGATAGATGCTTCCGCCCAACAGAAACGCCAACAGTGCGGCGCAGACCGCAGCAGATATCAACATCTTTTTCAGTTTCATTCCTCTTCCTCCCGCAAAAGGGTCTCTAAATCCGTGATGTCCATACAGCAGATCAGGCAGACATTTTCCCGCCCCTCCCAATTGAGCAGTGAGGCGGTCGCGCTCGTCCACACCTGAAAATGGTTGTTAAAGATCTTCTTGGTATTGTTCGGCTTGTGTTCATTTACATCCCTCATTGGACAGCACTCACAGGGAGCAGTCCGGCCGCCCCAAAACACTTTATAGCATTTGTCCCCGAGTTCCCCGCAAAGAGCGAGTTCGCGCGCCTTGCGGTTGACAAACAGCAGCTCGTGACTTTGCCGGTCGACCACGTAGGTCCACATGTCCTGCGCGTCGAGGATCGAACGGGTCTGCGCCAGAGTGCGCTCGAGCTTCGCCTGGGTGCGCATCTTGATCAGAAACACGCTGAGGATTTTAGAGATCAGAGACAACGTCTCAATCTCCTCCTGCGTCCAAAACCGGCGCCTGCTGCACTCGTCAAATCCGACATAGCCGCAGAACTCCCCGTCGTTGAGGATGGAGCATTGCAGCATTGACTGGATGCCCTGTGGGGCTAGGATGTCGTAAACGCTCTGTTCTAGGTCGTTGATGTCTTTGACATAAAAAATGTTGCTCTCCTCAAAATGGCTGGAATAGCCGCCGAGCGCTTTGTCGCTGACCTGCTGCAGCTGGTCTTTCTGGGGCTCAATTCCAGAGTTGCACCATTCAAAGGTGTTGTTCATATACTGCCCATCCTGGGTGTATTCTATCACATAGGCGCGGCTGACATTGTAATACCGCCCCACCAGTTCGAGAATCCTCTGCACTGAGCTGTTGACATCGTCGGACTGATACAGGATTTGAAACACGTATTCGGTGATATTCTCAGAAAAGTTTTTCTGCCTTTCCGGCGTGCGCACTGCTCGGGCGATGGGCTGCTCCCCGTGTTTTTGAGGGTCAAAGATAGAGTAACAGTCCTTACCCTGGCTTTTCGCCGCATACAAGGCCTTGTCAGCATTTTCAAACAGCTTCTTATAGGAGTTTCCATCCCGGGGAAAAACCGCCACACCGACCGAACCGGAAATCTTGTATTCCTGATTATTCCCAGTATAAGAATGGCGGAACAGTCCAGCTAACCGCTCGAGCTTGTCAAAGAGGAACTGGTCAGAGGGCAGATTGCCGAGGAACACGACAAACTCATCTCCCCCGATCCTGCCCACCACATCGGATGAAGAGAAGGTCGAGAGCAGATTGGCAGCGACCTCGCTGAGCACCGCATCCCCAAACAAATGCCCCAGATTGTCGTTGACGGCTTTGAAATTGTCGACGTCTATGACCAGGAGCGCGTGAGTCTTGCCGTTTTGATCGGTTTTCAAGGCGCGGGAAATCAGCGCCTCCGTCGCGGCACGGTTGTACAGCCCTGTCAAAGGGTCTTTCTGCACCCTGTCGCGCAGCATTTCGGTCTCCCGTTTTTGATCATCGACGTCTGAAATTGTCCCAATCACCTTATACGGTCTGCCGCTGCCGTCCACCATTGCGGTTGCGTGAACGCTGCACCACAGCCAGCTTCCATCCGCCTTGAGCAGGCGTAGTTCCAGCCCGCCGTGCTCCCGCTCCTTGTTCTCAAAGGAACGGAACAGGTCTTGAAACGCCTTCAAATCGTCTGGATGCAGCAGCTCCCGCTCTGGTGTAGCTTTCGCAGCAACCTCCTCGGAACGATAGCCCAGCTTGGCGGACCAGTTCGCAGTGTGGTAAACGGTGCGCTCCAACAGGTTGTATTCAAAAATATTGTTGTCCGCCTGCTCGGTCACAATCCGGTAGCGGGCCTCGCTCTCCCGCAGCACCCGGTTGTCCTCCTCAAGGTGGTCCATCAGTTCGTTAAAGGCTGCGCTGATCTGCCCAAACTCATTTTTGGCGTGATACTCGATCCGGGCGGTGTGGTCATTGCGGCGCATCTGTTCGATCCCAGAGAGAATTTGGCCGAGCGGCCTGGTAAACGACCGGTTGGCCAGAGCGCCGCAAATTCCAATCAAAACAAGCAGGAGTAGGAAAAGCAGCCCAAGGAAAAGCACAAACCCCCACAGCGGCGCCAGAATCTCGGAGTAATCCACAGCGGTAAGCACCGTCCAGCCGGTGCCGGAAAGCTCAAAATAACAACCGAGCCGCCTGCTCCCCTCGGCAGTGAAGGTGAAGCTGCCGCTCGAGTTATCCCTAAAGTTGATTTCTTTCCACTTGGCGGGCAGGTCACTGTCGCCGACAGCGTCTATGCTGGTGGTCAGATAGCTGCTGCTCGTCGCTGCAACATTGCCGTGCGCGTCCATAACAGTGATCGAACCAGTTTTAAAAAACCTGGTGTTTTGAATCATCTGATCAAAATAGCTGGTGTCCACCACCGCGATGAGGAAGCCCTGCGGCTCGCCCTGCTCAGCGATGCGGTGGGACAGGGCGAGATGGGCAACCCCGCCCTGGTATTCTGCAAAAGTCCGCACATCGGTCACATGGAACTCTTCCTGATGGACCATTTGAACGGTTTCCCGCCCCAACAGAGTCTGCCTGTCCACGCGGGTAGGATCGGTGGACACCAGCACCCTGCCGTCAAGTCCGACGATCGAAGCTGTATGCAGATAAGACTGCTCCTTTACCCGAACCCCGAGCATCTGAGTCGCTGTCCATTTTGCCTGTTCAAGAGCCTCGCCATCGGCGGTAAAAATGTCTTTGATGGAATCAATTTGGGCATCCGCCCGCATATTTGCTTCGAGCTGCTGAAAAAAATGCTGGAGCTGATCAGCCTGCACCTGCGCGGCTGTTGCGGTATTGTTCCGAATCAGCTGCATCGACTGGTCGGTAAACCGCCCGATGCTAAAGGCGGTGATAAAGATCATCGGAATCACCGAAAACAGTACAAGCAAAAGTTGGATCATCCTTTTGACCTTCATATTTCTAACCTCCGGCGGCTGGCAATCCAACCGATCAAGTTCACTCTATTTTATCACAGACGCTACTAAAAAACAATCGTGGAAAAATT
>CBCSOX010000103.1:0-9125 GCA_965141735.1 uncultured Oscillospiraceae bacterium
CTCGGTGGTGGTGTAGATCATCAGGCGGAATTTGTGGGCGGTGACAGGTGCGTCAAAGACAATCTCTTTGTTGGCGCCGACGGATGTTCCGGTGCTGATGTCCACCCAATTGGTTCCGTCATAGTACTGGATTGCATAGCTGTTGATGCGGTCGAGCGCCTCGCGCAGGACCACCTTGTCCACCGTTGTCGCCTGCGGATAGCGAACTTCGAGCCACTGGTCGGTTTCCTGATTCTGGCCCGCATTCCAACGGGTGTTGTAGTCGCCGTCAAACGCCTTGTCCGCGGTAAAAGAATCATTGCCGATCGCCGGGTGGCTGGAAGAGGCGTAGACACCGGGAATTTCTTCGGTTGCATAAACGACTTTGTCCGAGATGTCAATGACCTCATGGGTGTCAGTGTTCATTGCAACAGCGCCAAGATAGGTGCGGTATTCCCCTGTCGGGATTGGCACCCAGACATTAGCCGGACCTTCGACGTCCTTTTCCTGCTTGTCCAGGCGTTTGAGGGTGGACTCGGGATAGGTCTTTCCGAGCAGACCGCCCGCGCGTCCGCTCGGGAAGCCGTTTTCATCGTACAGGCACATCTTCATTCCGAGCTCCTCAGCCGTCTGGAGAGCGTATTCATACAGGTCAAGGTACTCTTCGGTCATGTAGTTGTTGATCCAGTTGGGCAGGATGCCGAATCCAAAGTAACCGCTTTTTTCTTTGGAGTTGACCATGATCTCGCGGATCTGTTCCTTGGTGGTGTTTTCCAGGCTGTCGTTCCAAAACCACAGCGGACGGGATTTGGACTCATACGGCGGTGTTTCGAACTTGCTCCACAGCTGGTCAGTTACAGCTGCGCTGCGGCTGGCCGGTGCACTGGCTGCTGTAACATTGCTCACGGCAATCGAGGCGAGCATTGTGACAGCGAGCAGGGCGGATAATATTTTTTTCATTCTTCGTTGGACCCCCTTGTTTGGATTAAAAAAGTTGAAATTCCAGGTTGTGCCCCCACACAGCCCGGATCTCCTCCTTTCTTGTACAGGTTTGATAATAAAACAAACCATGAGCTTGTTTATTTCACTACAATTCTATAATATACAGAATTGAATAAAACTTCAATAGAAGATATTGCCGACTTTATGCAAAAAAATTGCTGCCAATAAAACCCTGATGTTTCCCCTATTTTGGAGTCACACAGGCTACAATGTTGTTACCCTTTTTTCATTTTTAGATTTCACCCCGATTTTTCCCGGCGTTTCATGTTTCTTCCTATATATAAAAGAACACTGCATTCCCGCTGAGATCAGCACCGCAAAATCAGATAAAAATCAACCCGTTTTGTTGAATGGAATGTGAATAAAATCCTGCATGCCCTCTGCGTATTCGTGATTTTTATCAATTATCAATATAATAATCTATATATTATGCACAACTAAAACCTACCCGCCGATTTGGTAAATTCACCAACAACACTGCCGCGCCCTGCATTCCCAATTCTGCAATTACGGAAAATTCGATTTGTTTTTAGGGGAAATGACAATGGCTTCAGCGCGCTTTTTCGGCAGTTTAAACAACTTTCAACAACCAAATCGCCTTGACAAAGTGTAAAATAACGCATATAATAGCTACAAAACGGTTACAAAAGTAACATCCAAGCGAACGTTTGTAAAGATTGTTTCAAACGATTTCGAAAAGGAGTACAAACATGCAATCATTTTTGAAAAAACTGAGAGGGGTGTTCATCGGCCGTGCGGCCAGAATCATAACAATCAGTGTGCTCTGCGTTTCGCTGATGGGTTCATCCTGTATTCTCACAGGCATCGCCTATTTTCGGAACTCAGTGACAATTCAAGATGGTGAGGAACAGCGTCAGACATATACGATGAAAAATTCGTGTGACGAAATTCTCGAAGAGCTTGGGATCACCCTCTCTGCTGAGGATGAGGTTGTGTTTACCGGGATCGAGGACAACCGCGGCACGATTACCATCAACCGCGCATTTGAAGTTTCTGTCACAGCGGACGGCCAGAGAAAAACCGTCTCCCTTGTCCGTGGAACGGTTCAGGATGTTCTCGAAAAAGCTGGTGTGACGGTCGGGGACGACGACATCATCAATTACGCACTCGATCAGGAAATCTCCAAGGGTGCAGAAATTGAGATCCAGCGTGTGTCCTCCAACACCTACACCACCACCGAGGCAATTCCGTACAACACGGTGCAGAAGGAGACTGACAAGCTCGACAAGGGGGTCACCCAGGTCGAAACTGCGGGTCAGGAAGGTGAACTCACACACTATTACCAGCAGGAGCTTGTCGACGGAGAGGTCGTCAGCGAGCAGCTCGTCTCTTCCGAAGTCACCCGTGAACCGGTGGACGAGGTCATTCTCGTCGGCACCTATGTGGAGCCGCCCAAGCCGGTTGTCGCCCAAAAGCCGGTCGCTTCCGGCAGAACGGGTAAGTCGACCCTCGACCTGCCGGCAAGTCTCACGCTCGACGGCAATGGAATTCCCACCAACTACAAAAACGTGCTCACCGGCCGCGCCTGTGCCTACACCGCTCCCGCGGGGGCCAAAGGCTCCACCGGCCAGGTGATGCGGCCTGGCTACGTTGCGGTCAATCCCAACGTCATCCCCTACGGAAGCAAGCTGTACATCGTCTCAGCAGATGGGAAGTATGTGTACGGCTATGCGATTGCGGCGGACACCGGCGGATCGCTGATGGCCAACGATATTCTGGCCGACCTGTTTATGAGCACTACTGCTGAATGTTATGAATTTGGCTCCAGGACTGTGAATGTCTATATTCTCCCTTAGGAGCACCCCAACCAAACTTAAAAAGGCGCAGCCCGTTGGGCTGCGCCTTTTCCCTTACGCAGGAATGCATTTTAAGAGACGGATGCGGTATTCAGGGTGCATATCGCCGAAAAAAACACAATTTTCAGGGGCATGGCTTGGTCCCCCATGCTGAGAATATCATCTCTGCCGACAAGCTAAATTAGCTGCGCCTTTTCCATTCCAGACAAAAGCCCCGTTTCCGTTTTGTAAATAGACAAATATTGCAGTGTATGGTATAATAAAAACTAATGAAACCCATTAAAGCTGCATAAACTGAAGGGAATGCGATTGATTCCGCAGGGGGATGCGGGGAAGGGGGGTGCCGGGGTGCCCGTTGTATTTGCCGCAGCGTTGGTCGCTGCCTTTGTCCTGCTTCTCTTGAGCTACCTGGCGTCATCCTACATCGTCAGCGGTCTCGCCTATTCCCGGCTCGCCTGGGCGCGCGGCAACGAACGGCCGTGGCTCGCCTGGATCCCGATTGCCAGCAGCTATCTCATCGGCAGAATTTCGGATGACATCAGCGCACAATATCACAAGCCTACCCGGCGCCGGATTCTTTTGCCTATTTTTCAGGCGATCCACCTGGCGACCTGGTTCGCTTATCTTATTTTCTATTTCTTTTTTTCCGCAACTTCGATTCTGAGTATCCACGAAACCGGTGGTTTGTTCCCTTGGTATTCCCACATGCTGGGCAGTACGCCCTATCTGCTTGCGCTCGTTTTCTTTTTTATCTCAACGGCTGCTTCAGTGTGCCACATGGTCTTTTTGTTCCTGAGCTGGAATTGTGTTTTTCGCGAGTACGCGCCTTGGAAGGCGGGCAACTACATCATCTTATCGGTGCTGTTTTATCTGCTGCTCTCTGCTCCGACTGCCGGCCCTGCAGTCATCCTCATCATTTGTGGGCACACTCCGCAATTTGAACTGCTCAACCAGCCCCGCTGCAATCCGTCCCCAAACGGGAATTTCCCACAACAATAAATTACATGGAGGTAGAAACAAATGGAGTATTACGCTTATGCCAGCGGTGACGTTGAAGCGATGATGATGGCCATGCTGGTGATGCTGGTTGTCGGCGGTATCTTTCTGCTCGCGCACTACATCCTGACCGCCATCTCTTACTACAACGTTGCCAAGGTTCGCAACATGGAGAACCCATGGCTTGCCTGGATTCCTGTAGTCAACAGCTTTTTAGTTGGCAAGGTTGCCGACGACATCAACAAGGATTATCAGAAAACCACCCACCGAGGCGTCACCCTGTTGGTGCTTAATCTGATTTCCGCTCTCTCAACTGTGATTATCCTGGCCGTCACGTTTCCCCTCTTTTTTGATCTGATTGATTCCGCGGTGTATTACGGGTCCGCGCTGCCCGATCAACTCGTCTATGATTTCCTGGGCAAGCTGATGATGGTATTCATCGTTGCTTTGCTGCTGGCAATCGTCGCCATCTGGGAGATGGTCCTGCGCTATATGAGCCAGTACACTGTGTTTAAGGAGTACGCGCCTCAGTCGGCAGGTGTTTATCTCGCGATCTCCCTTGTCTGCCAGTTTGTCGCAGGCATCACCTTCCTGCCGTACATCTTTATCCTGGTCATCTATAAAAAGACGCCACAGTTCCAGGTGCTCAACGCAGCGCGCAGCTACAACTACAATCCTTATGGCTACAACAATCCCGGAGGTCCGGGACAAGGCGGCTACAACAACCAATACGGGGCCCCCTACAGCGGTCCGAATGCAAACCCCAATCAGCCGTCCGGCTCCCAGAATTCACAGGGCGCCAATCCCTACAGCTACAATCAAAACCCGGCCCAGCCCCAGACACCCCCTCAGTCCAATCCCCAGACACCGCCCAGTGAGCCTTCCCAAAATCAAGAGGGCAATCCGACGGACAACGGGCAGCAGTAGCTGGTTCCTGTTCCCCAGCCAATCAATCGAGTATATAATAAACAGCCGCTATTTGCGGCTGTTTATTTTTTGTCACTTTCGTTTTTATTCCCCGGTGCTGCCCAGGAATTCAATATACCTTCCCAAAGGCCTGCTGAAACAAAGTGATTGCCGAGTGCGAAGAGAGCAAGTTGCTGCAGTTTCCAATCGGCTTGCCGCATGGGTGGCTTCCAAGAGTCCTCCCTTGGAGGCTGTGCCAGGGGTGGTGTCTCTGCATTGACAGGTATGATTGCAGCGCATTTTGGTGTTTTTTCGAGACTGTCAATAGCCGAACACTCTGAGTCGATGTTCCTGCGAATCACCATCCGCAACCGGTGATTAATCTGTTTGGCAGGGCCGCAGAGCGACCCGTTCCATTGCCGAAGCAGGGGTTGGCCTTGATTCCAGTGGAGCCCGCGCCCCCGGCTGTGGGACTTGTTGCGAACCCTTGACAAATCAGCCTTTTCGGATTATAATAATTCTAACCAAAATACCAAATGCGATGACGAGATTAACCACATAGGCAGCATCTGCAAGAGAGGGATTCCCTGGCTGAAAGATCCCGGTGCTGATGGTGGGGGCTTCCTCCGAGCTGTGCGCAAAACGCAACGTCTTCCCTGCGTTAAAGGGATCAAAGTGGCCGGGAAACTCTTCCGGCAATTTGGGTGGTACCACGGAAACGGCAAGTTCCCGTCCCATAGTGGGATGGGGCTTTTTTATTTGTCCGCAACATTGAATTCACAGGAGGTTTATCCACATGCAATGGACAGGTCTGAACGAACTGCGCGAGAAATTCCTATCGTTTTTTGAAAGCAAAGGCCACACCCGTCTCAAAAGCTATCCCCTCATTCCCCAGGGGGACAACAGCCTGCTGCTCATCAACTCGGGCATGGCTCCCATGAAAAAATTTTTCCTCGGCCAGGAGGTGCCGCCCAACAAGCGGGTGACCACCTGCCAGAAGTGCATCCGCACCCCCGACATCGAAAACGTCGGCAAGACGGCCCGCCACGGCACCTATTTCGAGATGCTGGGCAACTTCTCATTCGGCGATTATTTCAAACGCGAGGCAACCGAGTGGGCGTGGGAATTCGTCACCAAAGAGCTTGAGCTCCCAATTGACCGCGTCTGGGTCTCGATCTACCAGGACGATGACGAGGCATTTGAAATCTGGACCAAGGAGCGGGGCGTCGACCCCTCCCACATCGTCCGGATGGGCAAGGAGGACAACTTCTGGGAGATCGGCTCCGGCCCCTGCGGGCCCTGTTCCGAGCTCTACTTTGACCGCGGGGAGGATAAGGGCTGCGGAAGCCCCGACTGCCGCGTGGGCTGTGAGTGCGACCGGTTTGTGGAATTCTGGAACCTCGTATTTTCCCAGTTCAACGGGGACGGCGAAGGGCATTATGAGCCGATGGAGCACCCCAACATCGACACCGGCATGGGCCTCGAGCGGCTCGCCTGCATCATGCAGGAGGTGGACAACCTCTTTGAGGTCGACACCGTTCAGAACATCATGAACCACATCAGCGAAATCGCTGGGGTAAAATACAAACAGGATCCCAAGGTCGACGTCTGCCTGCGGGTGATCACCGACCACATCCGCAGCACTACCTTTATGGTTGGCGACGGGGTCATCCCCTCCAACGAAGGCCGGGGCTACGTCCTGCGCCGTTTGCTGCGCCGCGCGGCCCGCAACGGCAAGCAGCTCGGCATCCGCGATCCCTTCCTCTACAAGGTGGTGGACACTGTCATTGCGGAAAACAAGGCCGCTTACCCCGAGCTTGAGGAAAACGCCGATTACATCAAAAAAATTGTGCGCGCAGAGGAAGAAAACTTTGCAAAGACAATCGACAAGGGCATGGAGTTGCTCAACAACATCATCGACGGCATCGATTCCAATATGGAATCAAAGATCCTCAGCGGAGAACAGGCCTTCAAACTCTATGACACCTACGGCTTCCCGATCGACCTGATCAAGGAAATCATTTCGGAACAGGGCATCGACGTGGACGAAGCCCGGTTCCGCGAGCTGATGAACGAGCAGAAGACCCGTGCACGTGAGGCAAAGCTCAATTCAGACACAGTCGGCTGGTCCAACGAAAACTACCATTTCACCGACGAACCCACTGAGTTTGTTGGCTACGAGACCTATGAATGCGATGCAAAACTGCTGCACATCCTCACCGAGGACGGCGAGGTGGAGGAGGCAAACGAGGGCGACCGGGTCAATCTCGTGTTTGACCGCACTCCGTTCTACGCCGAGAGCGGCGGCCAGGTTGGCGACCGCGGCGTCTTTGTGATTGGAAACAGCGTGGTCAACATCCTCGACTGCCAAAAGGACCCGTCCGGACAGCACTCGCTGCATCTCGGCCTTGTGATGGCGGGCAGCATTCAAAAGGGGGTCACCGGTCATTTGAGCATTGACGGGCTCAAACGGGACGCGACAGCCCGCAACCACACTGCTGCCCATCTGCTGCAGAAGGCACTGCGCGACGAGCTCGGCAGCCACGTCCACCAGGCGGGACAGCTCGTCGATTCGGAACGCCTCCGCTTTGACTTTAACCACTTTGAGGCAATGACCCCACAGGAGCTGCTCAACGTCGAGCAGGCGGTCAATGCAAAAATTCTTGAAGCGGTTAAGGTGACCGTCTCAGAAATGGACATTGAATCCGCACGCGAGCAGGGAGCCATGGCGCTGTTTGGGGAAAAATACGGCGACATTGTCCGGGTGGTCGACGCAGACGGCTATTCAGTCGAGCTGTGCGGCGGCACCCATGTGGACAACACCTCCAAACTCGGTCTGTTTAAGATCATCAGCGAGAGTTCTGCGGCCGCCGGTATTCGCCGCATTGAGGCGACCACCGGAACCGGTGTGCTCGGGCTCATGCAGGAGGGAAATCTCCTCATTGCCGCAGCCTGCGGTGCGCTCAAGGTGACCAATCCACACGAGCTGCCCGCCCGCTGCAAAGCCCTTAACGATGAGCTCAAATCGAAAGACCGAAAAATTGACGAGCTCAACCAAAAAATTGCATCCACCCAGATGCAGAACGTCTTTGACTCTGCCACCGAAGTCAACGGTGTGCGGGTGATCTCCGCGAGCTTTAACGGCATGACGGTGCAGGCGCTACGCGCCATGGGCGACCGCATCAAGGAGAATCCGCTCAACGTCGCGGTGCTTGCAAACATAGCAGACGGCAAGGGGAACCTCATCGCTGTCTGCGGCAAGGAAGCGATTGCACGCGGAGCACATGCGGGCAACATTGTGCGTGAAATTGCCGCCCTTGCCGGCGGCAAAGGCGGCGGACGTCCTGACAGCGCGATGGCGGGTGTCACTGAGATCTTCCAGATCGACGAGGCGCTCACTCAGCTGACTTCGGTCGTTCAAAAGTTCGTGAAATAGGGAGGATCATTATGGAGTGTTTATTCTGCAAAATCATCGCCGGAGAAATTCCCTGCAAAAAACTGTATGAGGACGAACAGGTTCTCGCCTTTTACGACATCGATCCTCAGGCGCCGGTGCACTTTCTCGTGATTCCTAAGCAGCACATCGCCTGTGCGAGTGAAATAGACAGCGAAAACTCTCAGATTGTCGCACATATCTTTGAGGTCATCGCAAAACTCGTCGCCTCGCTCAAACTTTCAGACGGCTACCGAGTCGTCAACAACTGCGGCGTGCAGGGCGGGCAGACCGTCCCTCACCTGCACTTTCACATCCTCGGCGGCCGCGATATGACGTGGCCCCCAGGTTGATCAAAGATCTTGATTTTCAAGAGGGAAGAGCTAAGATGCTCTTCCCTCTTGTTGTTTTTATTCATCAAGTGATATTTTTAGGTATATGCAGGTGTTAGTGAAGTATCATGAACTTTCTCTAATGTACTGTGATACAATGAGTAAGAGTTCATTCCACAAAGAGCGAGTATGCGCATGCGTAAACACAACCAACTTCAAAATATAGCCAAGTTAGAGAGGATAACGAAATGCTTTGTCGAAGAATTCGCGATTTGCGCATCGACCATGATCTCAACCAAACAGAAATTGCCCGTTTGCTTTTTGTTTTCCAGCATACCTACTCAGATTATGAAACAGGCAAGCGAAACCCTCCTCTAGAGTCTCTTTGTTTTCTCGCCTATTTTCATCAAACAAGCGCCGACTATTTACTCGACCTCACCGATCAAAAAATCTCTACCCCAGAAAACGCAAATAAAACGAACTATCTGTTTTTCTCTACAACTAGGAGCAAAGTTTTTCACTTTCCACTTGACAATGAGGTGATTTTTGCGTTATAATATATGAGCATCATTTATATGGAGAAGTATCGAAGTGGTCATAACGAGCCGCACTCGAAATCATGTTTCCACTTTGGAAGTCCAAACTGCCGAAAAGCCAGTA
>CBCSOX010000104.1:0-8920 GCA_965141735.1 uncultured Oscillospiraceae bacterium
GTGGTCCACGACGAACTTGAGCGCTTTTTTGAGCAGCTTCTGGTCGATGTTCACGTCGGTCGAGAGGAAGCTGAGCATGGTCGCCATGTTGGGGTGAATCATGCCGCTGCCCTTTGCCATGCCGCCGATGTGGCAGGGCTTGCCGCCGAGCTCGAATTCGATGGACACCTCTTTTTCAATGGTGTCGGTTGTCATAATCGCATTGGCCGCGTCGGTGTTGCCGTCTTTGGAGAGCTTGGCGGCGATCTCGTCGATGTGGTCGGCAATTGGCTCGATGGGGAGCACCAGTCCGATGACGCCGGTCGAGCAGACAATCACGTCTTCCGGCTTGAGGCCGAGCGCCTTGCCGGTGAGCTGCGCCATCTGCTCAGCTTTTTCTTCCCCGTCCGCGTTGCAGGTGTTGGCGTTGCCACTGTTGCAGATGATCGCCTGGGAGATGCCGTCCACAAGGTGGCGTTTGTTGACCGCAATCGGCGCGCCCTTGACCTTGTTTTGAGTGTACACCGCAGCGGTGGCACACGGCTTGTCGGAATAAATCAGGGCGAGGTCTTTTTTGCTTTTGTTTTTCCGGATGCCGCAGTGGATGCCCGCGGCGGTGAACCCATCGACCACACAGATGCCGCCGGGGACTTCTTTGTATTTATTAAAATGAGTATTCATGAGATTCCTCCGTTCATTTGAAAAGGGGATGCGGTGGACTGAGCACCGTTCGGTTGGGATGGGGCAAACAGTTCTGCTTGCTAGACTGTTTGCCGGTTTGTTGGATGCTTGTTTAGAAAGCGGGGGGAATCAGGTTGAGGCCGGTTCCCTCCTCCAGTCCAAACAGAAGGTTCATATTTTGAATCGCCTGCCCGGCGGCGCCCTTGACCATGTTGTCGATCGTTGAGACGACGATCAGCCGGCCGGTGCGCTCGTCGGTGTGCAGCGAGATGTCGCAGTAGTTGGAGTATTTGACGTTTTTGAGGTTCGCCGCCTTGCCGGGCGGCAGGATTCGCACAAACTGCTCCTCTTGGTAAAACTCCTCGTACATCTGGTGCAGCTCCTCCTCGGTGAGCATCTCGGTGAGGCTCAGGTAGATCGTCGACACGATGCCGCGGTTGACGGGGAGCAGGTGGGGGACAAACGTCACCTTCACCTCGGTTCCGGCAATCGCCGAGAGGGTCTGTTCGATTTCGGGGGTGTGGCGGTGCTGGGCGATTTTATAGGGGGAAAACGCCTCATTGCACTCGGGGTAGTGGGAGGTGAGGGTGAGCCCGCGGCCCGCGCCGGTCACGCCCGACTTGCTGTCAATGATGATGGTCGTTGGGTCCGCCTTGCCGGATTGCAGGATGGGGGCGAGGCCCAAGCCGATGCTCGTCGGATAACAGCCGGGGTTTGCGATGATTTTGCAGCCCTTGGCAAGCGAGCGGTGCAGCTCGGGGATCACATAGGCGCACAGCTTGTGCAGCTCGGGCTTCTGATAGCTGAGCTGATACCACTCCTCGTAATCCTCCGGCTTTTCCAGCCGGAAGTCCGCGCCGAGGTCGATGAGGGTTTTGCCCTGTTCCACGCATTTTTCCGCAATCAGTTCGCTCAGGCCGTGGGGAAGGGAAGCGAACACAACGTCGCTCTTTTCAATGACCTCGTCCTCGCCGCAGAGGGTCAGCCCGCAGGTGGAGGCGAAATTCGGGTACACCGCCTCCATGGCCTGGTGTTCAAAGCTCACCGAGCTGATGGCCGCGACCTCTGCGTTCGGATGGGTGAGCAGCAGCCGGAGAAGCTCTGCGCCCGCGTAGCCGGTTGCCCCGATGATGCCTGCCTGTATTTTTTTCAAGTGAATCTCCCCTTGTCGTAATTCGGTAGTTTTCTGCTATACATCATTATACAGTCTTTGCCCGGAAAATGCAACTGTTTTTGGGATAGAATATTCAAATTATGTATATTTATACATCTAGTGGCCTGTCTGATGCATAAAAATAAGAAAAATGCAACAGCGGCGGGATTTGTCAGAACTGCGCGAGGTTGATGACCGGGGTTCCGAGCCTGCGGCAGACATCGACGGTGTATCGGGTGCCGCCGGACGGCTTGTTGAGGTAGCAGACGCAGACGCCGCTGTGCTCGGCGAGATGGCGGTTGCGCAGCTGCATGCAGCCGCGGAAATAGTGTTCCGAGGTGAAAACCACTTTATCCGCCCGGCATTTGATCTGTTCGTAGGTGCGGATGTCTTTTTCCGGCCAGCCCGCGGCCTGCTCCCGGCAGGGGAGCACGAGGATCAGCCGGATGTGGGGATAGGTTTCGCGCAGGCGGAGCACCGTAAGAGCCGCGAGGGTGTCGAAGCCGCGCGCGCCGCCCGTGCCGAAATACCGCACGCCTTGCTGGATGAGCCGAAGCAGTTCTTCCTCAAGGCGTTTTTCAATCTGCGGGAGCTTTTGCGGTGGAAGGTCCCGGTGGCCGGTGAAACAACAAGTCTGGTTTTTCATAGTAAATTCCTCCTTATACAATTGAATGATATAATTATACACTACAAGTGATATTATAGTCATCTGTAATCCGTAATATTTACACCTAAGAAACGATAAAATAAAGAAGAGGAAAGCGGGTGTAAAAAATGGAGACAAAATACTATGAACGTTATATAAAACTAGGGTTGAAAATCCAGTATTATAGAAAATTGAGGGGTTTTACACAAGAAACCTTTGCAGAGGCAATTGATAAAAGCTGGTCGTTTATCTCAAAAATTGAGTCCCCCACTTCGATCCGGGGCGTTTCCTTGGAAACGCTGTTCAAAATGGCGGACGTGCTCGAGATCGAACCCTACAAGCTGCTCAAAGACGATGATTAAAAAGGAAATACCCGGCGGGCGCGGTTGGTTCCAGCTTGTGAAACAGCTCCGGTTGGGCTTTTCCCCCGGCGGGCTGCTCGCCTTTGCGCTGATGATGCTCCCCAACCTCCTCTGGCTGCTCGCCCCGCCGCCCAACGACCCTCTCGCGGCAAACAGCGCGCCGTCCGCCCTCTTGGAAGTCCTCGAGCACGCGAGCCAATGGGTTCTCGTCGCGGCCCTGGTCTTTCTCGTCAGCCGGGGGCAGGGGAGGCGCTCCCGAGCCCTCCTGTTCGCCGCCGCCCTGCCGCTCGCGGGCTATTACGCTTTGTGGGCGGCCTATTACGCGGGGCTATCCCCGGCGTGGCTGCTGCTCGGCCTGGCTGTCCTGCCGCCGCTGTTTTTCTGCCTTGCGGCAGCCTGGCTCAAAAACTGGGCCGCGCTCCCTCCCGCCGTTGTCTTTGGAATCGCCCACCTGGCGGTGACCTGTTCTAATTACCTGACTTGAAAGCGATTGTGCGGGGAATGTTCCAGATACCCATACGGCGGGGACTTGCTTGACCGCTCGGCGTTCCGTTTGGATTCCAGGGCGTTTTCAAACTGTCCGCCGGGCTCCGGATGGAACAAAAAAACAAAGAGGACGCGGGAATAAGCTTTTCCTGCGCCCTCTTTTTTGTTTGCTATTTCATCAGATAGGAAAGGTCGTCCACGACCGAGCCGACTGCTTTGATCGCCTGGCCGGCTTTTTTCTTCATCATGCGGGTTTTGCTTTTCTTCGCGTTGGTTGCCATATAAACCGCTGCACCGGCTGCGAGGCCGACGGCGGCGCCTTTTGCGACGTTACTCATTTTCATGTGAATTGCCCTCCATTCAATTGTTTCACAGCAGCGAAGTGACAGCAGCACGGCGGCTCTGTCGGCTGCTTGGCTCGCACTTCCGCTCGTACTCCGGTCACTGAGCTGCTGACGATGGGAATTTAAGTCCCGTATTAGTATGCGTCAGCGACACAAAATAACTAATGAAAGATTTTGCCTTGCGGAATTTACGAAAAAATGCATAAAATGAAAACTTTTGACTGTAAGCTTGTGCAGGTTGTCTTTTGCGTTTTTATTTTTCCACGCCGGATGGCTTTTAACCCTGTCAATCTTGCTAAAAAGCAAAAAATCGTCTATAATAAAAAACGCGAAAACGCACAGCCGGGCGTTTTTTTGCAGGCAAAGCCCTGTTTTGCATCCTGCCCGGCGCGGTTGTATAATAGAAAGGAAATCAAACATGGCGAAACAAAATTGCAGGGTCGCGGCGATTCACGACCTCTCGGGCTTTGGGCGGTGCTCGTTGTCGGTCATCCTGCCCACCCTCTCCTGCATGGGGGTGCAGGTGTGCGCCGTCCCCACCGCGGTGCTCTCCTCCCACACCGGAGGGCTGGGCAACCCGGTGCTGCGCGACCTCACCGACTACATCCCCCAGGCGCTCGCACACTATCGCTCGCTGAACCTCGAATTTGACTGCGTTTACAGCGGATTTTTGGGTTCTACCGAACAGATCGACCACTGCCTCGAATTCTTTGCCGAATACCCGAACTCCCTCAAGGTGGTGGACCCGGTGATGGGGGACCACGGCAAGCCGTACAAAACCTACACCCCGGCGCTCATGAACCGGATGCAGGAGCTTGTCAAGGTCGCGGACGTGATCACCCCCAACCTGACCGAAGCGGCGATTCTGCTCAAGGAGCATTACCCGACCGCGCCGCTCACCTCCGCCCAGCTCAAGAGCTGGCTGGTGCGCCAGAGCGAGCTCGGGCCGCGCTATGTGCTCCTCACCGGGGTGGAAATCGCGGACGGGTGTCTCATCAACGCGGGGTATGACCGGGTGCGGGGCGCGTTTTGGCGGGTGGACTGCGATTATGTGCCCGTCTCCTATCCCGGCACCGGGGACATCTACGCGAGCGTAATTGTCGGCGCGCTTCTGCGCGGCGACAGCCTGCCGATCGCAATGGAGCGGGCGACCCGATTCCTCGAACTCGCCATCAAGACCACCTACAGCTACGGGACGGACACCCGCTTTGGCGTGATGCTCGAGAGCGCGCTGCCCTGGCTGACCGAGCGCCATTCCCTCAAGGGGTACCAAAAACTATAGGGCCGGTTTCCCGCGCGCCGCGGGGGCTGGCAGGGACACACCGCGGCGCGCAACACAATCAAGTAAGGGGACTGACTTTTTATGGCATCCAACAGCGAAAAACGGTTTACCATTTACGACGTGGTCGTCATCGGCTTTATGGCGGCGCTCGTCTTTGTCTCGTCAAAGCTCTCGATCCCGATCCCGACCGGCATCGACAACACGAGAATCCATTTCGGAAACATCTTCTGCCTGCTCTCCGGCCTGCTCTTCGGCGGCCTGCGGGGCGGGTTGGCGGCGGGCTTTGGCTCGATGTTTTTTGACCTCACCGACCCGATGTACATTTCCAGCGCGTGGTTTACCTTCCTCTCGAAATTCGTGCTCGGCTACGTCTGCGGCAAGCTCGCCTATGTCAAGCGAAACGACGGCAGAAACCTCAAGCTTAACATCGGGGCCGCGGCGGTCGGACAGCTCGCCTACCTGGTGCTCTACCTCGCTTACAGCTACATCAAAGCGGTGTTCTTCCTCCAGGTTGCGCACGAAACCGCGCTGATCACCGTCGGCACCAAGGCCCTCACCTCGGGCGCAAACGCCGTCATCGCGGTGGTGATCGCCGTCCCGCTCGGGTTTGCGCTCAAAAAGGCGCTCGCCTTCACCGGGATTTACAACAAGGTGATGTACCGCCGGAAGCCAAAGGACAACAGCGAGCTGGAAGAGACGTTTATCAACGTGAAGAAATAAAATAGACGGGGACTAAAACAGCCCCCGTCTTTCGTTATCTCCTGTGTGCTTCCTGACAGCAGACGGCACATCCGTCTGCCCGGGAGTACCCCAGCTTTTTTGCTTTGTCTACTGCCTGGATCGCGTTGCTGAAATCACCGAGATACATTCGGTTTTTCGAAAACGGCATCCAAAAGCAGCCCTGTTCATGTATTTTCTGATCATGCTTTGGGTTACCCGCAGCGACAAGATTTAGATAATACTTCATACCGACTCCTTTTAAATTCCTATATATTTAATGTATATAAAATCAAATTCAAAAGCGATGCTACTAACTTGGATTCTCCTTTCTGCATAGTTTGACCAGAAAACAATTGACAGTTTCGGGTGAAGAAGGTATAATAAAATATATAATGAACTATACATTTCACCCAATGGTGTCTTGTATTCTGAAAAGCGTCACTGGATCTGCAAATCCAGTGAGCTTTTGCTTTTAAATTCACTTTTATCTCTCATGATTAATGCAAGGTAATTATAACATAGCCCCTGCAAAAAAGCAAGAATAATTTTACATTTTTAGTTATGTTACCAATAGTAAACATTTTGGAGTGATGCCGATTCAAAAATACAGTCAAGCATTTGCTTGTGGATTGAAATATGATAAAGGCAAGGTAATATTAGGGAAAACCGGGAAGAGAATTAATTCTCTCCCGGTTTCTTATTTTAAGTGAATCAAAGAACGGAGTTAAGGATGTTTTTCAGCAATTCAACTTTTAGGAGACATTTAAAATACAATAGTAAACAGAGTAAACTGGTTAAAATAAAAGGTAAGGCTGGATTTCTGCACCCAATTGGACCGTATTCTGAAAATGTCCCGGTTTTTTCGATCTTTTTCCATCAAATACTTGACTTTTTGCGCGCAAACTCTTACTATAGTACTGTTTGACAAAAACACAGTTCATCTGCAAAGGAGGAGGCAACATGGGAAAACCAATTATTGAACTCAAAAATCTGGTGGTTGAGTTCGACGGCGAACGGGTGCTCGACAACATCAACCTCACGATCAACGACAAAGAATTCGTCACCTTCCTCGGCCCGTCCGGCTGCGGCAAGACGACGACTCTGCGCATTATCGGCGGTTTTCTCTACCCGGATGCGGGCGAGGTCTATTTCGACGGGGTGAAGATCAACGACCTGCCGCCCCACAAACGCCAGGTGAACACCGTGTTTCAGAAATACGCGCTGTTTCCCCATCTCAATGTGTACGACAACATTGCATTCGGCTTAAAAATCAAAAAGCTCGATCCAAAAGAGATTGACGCGCGGGTCAAAAAAATGCTCAAAATCGTCAACCTCGAGGGGTTTGGCAAGCGCCGCATCAATCAGCTCTCGGGCGGCCAGCAGCAGCGGGTGGCAATTGCCCGCGCCTTGGTCAACTACCCCAAGGTGCTACTGCTCGACGAGCCGCTCGGCGCGCTCGACCTCAAGCTGCGCAAAGAGATGCAGGTTGAGCTCAAGGCGATCCAGCAGCAGCTCGAGACGACGTTTATCTACGTCACCCACGACCAGGAGGAAGCGCTCACCATGTCCGACACCATCGTGGTGATGAACGAGGGGGAGATTCAGCAGATCGGCACCCCGCAGGACATCTACAACGAACCGCAGAACGCCTTTGTCGCCGACTTCATCGGGGAGAGCAACATCATCAACGGCATCATGCACAAGGACTACGAGGTGGAATTCGCGGGCGAGACGTTCGAGTGCCTCGACGCGGGCTTTGAGCCGATGCAGCGGGTCGACGTGGTGCTGCGCCCGGAGGACATCGACTTGGTGCCGGAGGAGGAGTCAAAGCTCAAAGGGGTGATCGAGTCGGTGGTGTTCAAGGGCGTCCACTACGAGATGGAGGTGCTGTGCAACGGCCTGTACTGGATTGTGCAGACCACCGACGTCGCCCACGAGGGAGACCGGGTCGGCCTGAAATTCGGGCCGGACGACATCCACATCATGCACAAGCTGTTTGACGACGTGACCAACCATCTGACCGGCGAAGTCGTGGAGGAGGACGTCATCCGCTTCCTCGGCATCACCTTTGAGCGCCCCGGCCTCGGCCTGCCGGTGGGCAGTAAGGTGCAGCTCACCGTCAACCCCAAGGAGATCGAGCTTGTGAGCGATGACCACAGCGACATTGTGCTCTACCTCGAATCGCTCATCTACAAGGGCTCCTACAACGAGATGCTCTTTTACACCGAGGAGGACGGATACCTCCTCGTCCACTCGGAGAATGAGGAGCAGGTGGGCACTGACCTCGGCTTGAAGTTTGATTTTCACAAAATTCAGATCAAGCCTCTGAGCAAGGAGGCGCGGGGATGAAGAGACGGGATGGACTCAAATTTCTGCCCTACGGCATCTGGATGATCGCCTTCACCATCATCCCGATGGCGCTCATCGTGTACTTTGCGTTTTCCAACAAGGAGCACCAGTTTACCCTGGAGAACATCCTGCGCATCGGGGAATACGCCGGGGTGCTCGGCAAATCCCTGCTGCTCGCGGCGATAGCGACCCTGTTCTGTCTGCTCATCGCCTATCCCTTTGCCTATGTGATGTCGCGCAGCAGGGCAAACACCCAGCGCACCATGATGATGCTGATCATGGTCCCGATGTGGACGAGCCTGCTGCTGCGCACCTACGCCTGGATGACGCTGCTCGAAAACAACGGGCTCATCAACAAGCTGCTCGGGGTGTTTGGTCTCGGGCCGTTTCGGATGATCAACACCTCGGGCGCGGTGGTGCTCGGCATGGTGTACGACTTTCTGCCGTTTATGGTCCTGCCGCTCTACTCGGTGATGACCAAGATCGACAAGTCGGTTCTCGAGGCGGCGAGCGACCTCGGCGCGGGTCCCATGCAGGTGCTGCGCAAGGTGGTGCTTCCGCTGAGCGTGCCGGGGATTGTCTCAGGCATCACCATGGTGTTTGTCCCCGCGGCGTCTACCTTTGTCATCTCCCGGCTGCTCGGCGGGGGAGGGAACATGCTCATCGGCGACCTGATCGAGATGCAGTTTGTGGGCAGCACCTACAACCCCTATTTCGGCTCGGCACTCTCGCTGCTGCTCATGGTGGTCATCCTCATCATCATGGCGATCACCACCCATTTTGACAACGACGAACTGGAGGGGATTGTAGTATGACGCGCAAAAAAATTTCCTCCAAACTCTACATGGCGCTTGTGTTTCTCTTTCTCTACGCGCCGATTGTGGTCGTGATCGTTTTTTCCTTCAACGCGACCAAGAG
>CBCSOX010000105.1:0-8895 GCA_965141735.1 uncultured Oscillospiraceae bacterium
CCTTGCAACCGAGCCCCGCGAGCACCCGCTTGATGATGCTGGTGACGGTGGTTTTGCCGTTGGTGCCGGTCACCCCGACGAGTTTGAGTTTTTTGGCGGGATTGCCGTAGAAATTGGCGCACATCTTGGCAAAGGCAAAGTGGGTGTCCTGGACGAGAAGCTGGTTGCTTAGCCCCAAGTCGCGTTCGCAGAGGATGCAGGGCACCCCTTTCGCGAGCGCTGCCTGGGCAAAGTCATGGCCGTCCGACTGAACCCCCTTGATGCAGGCAAACACGCTGTTGGGCGTCAGCTTGCGGGAATCACAGCTCACATCGGTGATGTCACAGTCCACATAGGTCCCGGTGTATTCAATATCCTTGAGCAGTTCACTTAGCTTCATTCAAAATCCTCCTGGCATCAGCCTGTTTCATCGTTGGTTAGGAATTCGACGGTGACGACAGTGCCCCGCGGCACGCTCTCCCCAGCTGCCGGGGACTGGGAAGTCGACATCGCCTTTGTATTTTGCACGGCGGTGTTGCTGTAGGAGATGTTGAGCCCCGCGTTGGTGAGGCGGATACGCGCCTGTTCCTGGGTCAGATTGGTGACGTCCGGCACAGTGACCATCGACGCGTTCGGATCGGTGTCGTCGGTATAGAGCAGGACAGATGCATCTTTGGAGACATTCGACCCCGCGGCCGGCACCTGCCGGATCACGGTATCGCCGCTTCCGATGATCTCGGGCGCTGCAAGGCCCGCGTCGGAGCGCTTTGCCTTCGCCTCCTCCACGGTACACGACTCGAGATAGGGCACCGACACCGCGAGGTGCTCGAGCTCCTCCTCGGTGTATTCGGGAGAAATTCCGAAATAAGGGATCGCGTCGGTCATGATCTCGGCAAAAATCGGGGATGCGACCGCGCCGCCGTAATAGGCGCCCGAGGTGGGCTCGTCGACCATGACGAGAAGGGCGTACTGCGGATTGTCCGCCGGAACTGCCCCTGCAAACGAGGAGACGTAGACGTCCTTGCCGAGCTCCTGGCGGCGGGCAAGTTTCTGCGCGGTACCCGATTTGCCGGCGATGCGGTAGCCGGGGACCGATGCGTTGCTGCCGCCGTTGGCTGAGACAACCTGCTCGAGGATGTAGCGCATCGTCTCGGAGGTCTCCTCCGAAATCGCCTGGCGGCGCACTTTTCCGTCGTACGACTGCACGATGTTGCCGTCGTTGTCAATGACCTGCTTGACGACATGGGGTGTGACGAGGTAACCGCCGTTGACGGTGGCGCAGAAGGCAGTGAGCATCTGCATCGGGGTGATGCTCATACTCTGGCCAAACGACTCACTCGCGAGCGAAACGACGCCGAGATCTTTTTTGGCAACGTAAAGGGATTTGGATTCACCCGGCAGGTCAATTCCGGTTTTTTCGGTCATGCCATACTGGGTAAAATACTGGTAGAACAGATCTGGTCCAAGCGATGCGCCGATCTTGATGAACGCCGGGTTGCAGGAGTTGACGACCGCGTCGACAAAGCTCTCGTGCCCGTGGCCGCCTGCTTTCCAGCACTTCATTGTGGTGCCGGGGGCGACTTGGACCGAACCGGAACAATCAAAGGTGTTTTCCAGCGTCATCGTTTTTTCTTCCAACGCGGCCGAAGAGGTGACGACTTTGAACACCGAGCCCGGCTCGTAGGTCTCGGAGATCGCTTTGTTGGTCCACATCCTGCTTTGGGCGGTGGATTTAGCCTCTTTGAGCTCATCCCCCTCCTTGCCGTCGAGGGTGGCGAGCAGGTTGGGGTCGGTGATCGTAAACGGGTCGTTGAGGTCAAAGTCAGGCTGGGTGGACATCGCGACGATCTCCCCGCTGTTGACGTCCATCATAATAGCACAGGTGCGGTTGCCCGGCGCGTGGGTGTCCACCGCCTCCTTGAGCGCTTTGTCCACATAGTGCTGCAGCGTCTGATCCAAAGTGAGCACGAGGGAGTTGCCGTCCTGCGCCGGATAGTAGTACTCGTATTCAAACGGCATGTTGGTACCCAGAGCGTTCTGCGAAATGACAACCTTGCCCGGCGTACCACTGAGCACATCGTTGTATTTGATCTCCACGCCCGCAAGCCCCTGGTTATCCGAACCGGTAAAGCCGATGACATGGGAGGCGGTGTTGCCGAGCGGGTAGTAGCGGCGGCTGTCCTCCACCATGTGAATGCCGGAAAGCTTATTTTCCTTGACAAATGCGGTGATTTTGTCCGCCTCTGGCTTTTCCACCTTTTTCTTGACAATTTCATACTTGTTTTTCTTCTGTGTCTTGGCTAGGATCTCTTCCTTGTCCATGCCGAGGATGTCCGCGAGACCGGATGCAATATTTTCGCGCTTCTCGTCGCTGTCAATCTGGTTGGGCGCGACCGACAATGTCCACACCGTCGCGCTGCGCGCCAGCTCGATCATATAGCGGTCGTAAATCGTACCTCGGTTGGCGTTGATCGTGTCAGCGCCGAGCTGCTGGTTGTACGCTTTGACGCCATACTTGACCCCGCCCACCTGCGCAAAACAGGAGATGTAAAGTATTCTGCCCATTAATATCGTAAAAACAAGGGTGAGAAGCCCCAAAACGACAATGTTGAGCTTAAATTTCATCTTCCGCGTCGGATTGATCGCCATCTACCATGCCTCCCGTATCAGATATAGAATAAAGGGTTAAGAATTATGTTCTCAACCCCGTTGTATTCTCAATTAATAAATATTGGATCAGCCTGCCAGGTATTCCACAAAATTTGTAAAGGCAGATTTTATCTTCTCAAAGAACGTCGGCTCCTTGTGCTCGGGAATTTCAATGGTATTCCCGCGCGGGACGCTGATGTACTCCACCTGATTCTGGTCCATCTTGCGCAGGCCGAGCTCATTCTCGGCGAACTGCTCGACGTTGGTAAACGACATGACCGAGTCAAGCTCTGCACTGAGGCGGACGTTTTCACTCTTTTGCGTCTGGTACTCGGCAATCAGTTTGTTGTTCTGGTCGTTGAGAACGTTGAGCTGCGCCCGGCTGTAGATCATCGAGGCCGTGATGGCCACCGCGATCACGATGAGCAGAATCGCTTTGTGTGGTTTGATGTAGCCGGATTTTTTGGGAACCCGGCGGATCTCCGGCTTCTGCTCTGGCAGCGGAACTCGGCGGGGGCTGGTCTCATAGGCGAGGTTGCTTCGGTAAGCCATCTCTTTGATCCTCCTGTTCATTAAAACTTCTCTAAAATGCGCAGCTTCGCGCTCTGGCTGCGGCGGTTGTGAGCAAGCTCCTGCTCAGAGGGCAGGATCGGCTTTTTGTTGACAAGTCTTGCCTTTGGCTTGTTGTTGCACACACAGATTGGAAAGTCAGGGGGACAGATGCACCCCTGACACATCTTGGCGTTAAACTGTTTGACAATCCGGTCCTCGAGGGAGTGGAAGGTGATGACCACCAGCCGCCCTCCGCTTGAAAGCACCGAAAAGGCGTTTTCAAGCCCCTGGCTCAGGCTGTCGAGCTCTTGGTTGACGGCGATGCGGATCGCCTGAAAGGTGCGCTTGCTCGGGTTTTTTTCACGTCTTGCTTTTGCCGGCATGGATGAATTGACGATTTCAGAGAGCTGGCGGGTCGTTTCAATCGGCTGAACCTCCCGCTGCCTGACGATGTTTTTTGCAATGCTGTAGTAGTATTTTTCTTCGCCGTAGTCCCGGATGATCCGGGCGAGCTCCTCAGCCGGATAGGTGTTGACCATTTCCCGGGCGCTCAGGCCGGACTTGCTCATGCGCATGTCGAGAATTCCGTCGTTGAGGTAGGAGAAACCGCGTTCCGCAGTGTCGAGCTGAAAGGAGGAAACCCCCAGGTCGAGCAGCACGCCGTCCACCTGGCTCACCCCCCGTTTGGCGAGTTCGGCGTCCATCGTGCTGAAATTGGCGTGTACAAGCTCGGCGCATGGGTACTGTGCCAGGCGCTCCGAGGCCACGGCAATCGCGTCTGGGTCGCGGTCAAACGAGTAAAGGCGGCCTGTGGTGAGGCGCTTTGCGATCTCGCTCGAATGCCCGGCGCCGCCGGTCGTCCCGTCGACGTAAACCCCGTCCGGGTGGATGCTGAGCCCCTCGAGGCACTCCTCGAGCAGGACGGATGTGTGCTGAAATTCCATTGGACCGCCTCCTTTCGCTTTAAAATCCGAGCTCGTCCATCGTGTCGGCAATCGCTTCGGCGGAAATGCCGGAGGATACCGACTCCCACGCCGCGCTGTCCCAGATCTCCACATGGTCGGATGCGCCGACCACCACGACGTTTTTGTCAATCCCAGCGTACTCCCGCAGCTTGGGCACGATGCCGATTCTCCCCTGCTTGTCCGGCTGCACCTCGCTCGCCCCTGCAAAGAAGAAGTGCTCGAGGTCCCGCCGCTTGGCGCGGGGCAGCTGCTTGATCGATTTTTCCAGTTCGAGCCACTCCTCCATGGAATAGACGTAAAGGCAGTTGTCGAGCCCGCGGGTGACGATAAAGCTGTCGCCGAGATCGTCGCGCAGCTTGGAGGGAAAGTTGATGCGGCCCTTGGTGTCAACGGTATGGCTGTATTCGCCGATGAGCATAAGACCGCCTCACTTTCTCAACATTTTATCCACTGCAACCCACTTTTCACCACTTTGTTTAATATTATATCGGATATGGCTTCAAATTGCAATACATAAAGGAAAATTAAGATTGTGCTCATAATCTATAAAATCTTCCAAAAAGGCCGAATCTCTGGGCTTTTCTCCAGATTCTTCCTGATATTGATAGAAAAAGGGGAATTTTGCGTCACAAAAAAGTTTTCAACACCCGGCAATTCCCTTTTCTCTGGTGCAGAGATGGAACGAGCTGAATTTTTCCATCCACTACCAATACGCTTTCCCCTGGAAATTCCGGAAGACTGATTGTGAAAGCTGCGCGGGCCTGGCGGCAGAAACGGTCTGCCAGACCAACGACAGGTCGCTTCTGCTTCATTCTCAGTTACGATAGGAATCTCTTTCAAACCCAACATTCCTTTCAGCATGCGGCTCACATCCCAGCCTCTGGCCAGACCCCAGTCCCCCGCATCCCATGTCGTTTACACCCTTCCCTCCGAAATCCTGTTGTTTTCGGGGATTTGTGACGCCCGGGTTTCTGCCCCCTCCCAATGTTCATTTAACAACAAAAGCCCGGCAGGCCGAATTGACCTGCCGGGCTTTTGCCTGGCTATTCAAGTTTTTCCCGTAGAAATCCAAGGATTTTTTTCTCCCGCCGTGACACCTGCACCTGAGTCATCCCGAGCTCCTTCGCCGTTTCCATCTGAGTTTTGTATTGGAAGTAGCGCAGGAGAATAAGTTTGCGGTCAGGTTCGTCGAGGGAATTGACGACCTCTTTGATTGAAATGCTGTCGGTGAGCTGCTCGTCGGGGGAATCTACCCGGATGTCGAGCTGTCCCCCGCCCTCCTCGTCGTCAGTTGTCAGCGACATGGGAGGGACACTTACCTCAAGCGCCTCAATCGCCTGTTCGGGCGTTACCTCGAGCAGGTCGGCGAGCTCGGAGACGGTGGGCTCCCGGCCGGATTTGAGCATAAATCTCTCCCGCTCCTTCGTCGCCCGCATCGAGAGCTCCTTTAAGCTCCGGCTCACCTTAACCGACCCGCCGTCCCGGAACAGCCTCCGGATTTCCCCGAGGATGACCGGGACGGCATAGGTCGAGAATTTTACCCCGCGGTCCTCGTCAAACGCGTCGGTCGCCTTGACCAGCCCCATGCACCCGGCGGAAAAAAGGTCATCGTATTCGATCCCCTTTCCCGTGAAACGGTGTGCGCAGGAGTGGACCAGGCCGAGATTCTGTTTGACAAAGGTATCGCGGTCCTGTTTGGATTTAATCATGACTGTCGCGGGAGATCAATTTTTTGGTCAGGACGACGGTTGTGCCCCGCCCCTCCCGGGAATACACCTTTACTTTATCCATAAACGACTGCATCACCGCAAAGCCGAGTCCCGCGCGTTCCCCGTTGTCACAGGTGGTGTAGAGCGGCTCCATCGCCTGATCGATGTCCGGGATTCCGCAGCCGGTGTCCCGGATGCGGACAACCACCCGGTGGTCCCCATGAATCTGGGCGGTGATATGTATTTTTCCAATTGTCTCTTTGTATGCGTGCACAATGCAGTTAGTCACCGCTTCGGAAACCGCTGTCTTAATGTCCGCAATCTCGTCGATCGTCGGGTCAAGCTGGGCAAAAAAAGCGGTGACCGCTACCCGCGCGAAGCTTTCATTGGCGGAACGGCTGGGAATGGTCAGTTTCATCTCGTTTTCAATCATTGTGTTTTCCTCCTTTGCTGTTGGACTTCCCGATGACGGCGAGCCTGTCCAGCCCCGCAAGCCGCATCACCTTGTTGATGTGGGGGGACGGATTGGTGACCCTCGTCTCCCCGCCGATTTCCTTCATCAGCTTGTACCGGCCCATGACAAGCCCGATCCCACTGGAATCCATAAACGTCACATCGGTGAAATCGAGGATGAGCAGCGTCGGCAGGGCGCTCTCGGCAACGTGGTCGATTTCCTCGCGGATGTCCTTGGCGGTGTGGTGGTCGATCTCGCCCATAATATACGCCGTCAGCACGCCGTCCTTGAGGTCTGTTTTGACATTCATTCGCTTCTTCAGTCCTTTCGTCTTGAAATAAAAAAAGCCTTATCCATATGATAAGGCATTGGGGTTGAAATATTTGTCATTTTCTAGCAACCGCGACGGATTGCAGGGAAATTTCTATGGTTTTCGCAGATCCGCGGCAGACGGGAGTTCGCAATAAGCTTTTGAGGGATTGAAACCGTTGTGCAAACAGCGAGGATGAGAGGGATGAGCGCCGGTTTGCTGGCGTGGATACGAGCTCAATGGCCTTTTCCCTCTGCATCATCTATAGGGGAAGCAACTTTTTCAGTCAGAGAAAGAGACGGCTCTCCACCGCGCCGCAAAACACCAAGAGACAAGGCGGACGCTTTCTATCTCTGTTTGTTTCTCACCCTTTGTCGTCAACTCTTCCCTTTTGCGGTTGCTGCAAAAAGCGGCTGCTTCCTAATCGGAAGAGCCGCTTTTTGAGAAGAAAGGTGTCGTTTATTTCCACAACTCGCCCGGTTGTGTGGCAGGCTCCGGCAATCAGCAGTCCTTGCCCTTGCAGAGAATGATTCTGCGCAGGTCAGAGGCGAGGAAGAGGGAGCCAAAGATGACCACCAGCCCGTCGGGTCCAGCCAGCTTAAGCGCTTGCTCATAGGCCTCCCGCAGGCCTTCACAGACGCTGACTGGGTAGCCGTGTCCCTGCGCCGCAGCCTGAAGCCGGCCGAGGGATTCTGCGCGGGCACTCTGCACTTGGGTGAGGATCAGCTGGTCGACTGTCCCGGAGAGCAGGGCCAGTTCTGCGCCGTAGTCCTTGTCCGCAAGCATTCCCGCCACAGCGATCTTGGGGGAGGCGTCGATTGTTTTGACCGCCTGCATCAGCGCCTGCACCCCGTTGGCGTTGTGCGCCCCATCAAGGAGTACGAGGGGATGCCGCGACAGCAGCTCCATCCGCGCGGGGAAGGTGGCCTTTGCAAGCCCCCTGCGCAGCTGCTCTTCACTGACCCGAAAACCGTGCAGCTGCCGGATTGTCTCGATTGCGGTGACTGCGTTGAGCACCTGATGACGGCCGGGCAGGGCCAGCGCATACTCCTGCCCGCCATAGCAAAACCTGCTCCCTTCCAGCCCCTCCTGTTTGAGCTCAATGCCGCTCTGATTGGGGAGGATGAACGGGACCCCCTGCTCTGCGCACCGCTCCAGGATCACGGCGAGCGCTTCCTCCTCCTGGTCGGGATAGCAGACGCAGACTGAACCGCTCTTGATGATGCCCGCCTTCTCCCCCGCGATCGCTGTCAGGGTATTGCCGAGCACCGCCGTGTGATCGTAGGAGATTTTCATGATCACCGCGGCTTCCGGAGGAGGGATGATGTTGGTCGCGTCGTACAGCCCGCCGAGCCCCACCTCAAAACAGACGATGTCGCAGCGGTGGTTGTAAAAATAGAGCAGGCTCAGCGCGGTGATGACGTCGTACTCATTCATCAGGATTCCCTGCGCGCGCAGCGTCTCGTAGCCCTCGCGCACCTCTTGGCAGAGCTGGGTGAACTCCGTTTTGGATATCATCTCCCCGTCGATCTGGAACCGCTCGCGAAAGTCGACGACATAGGGGGAGATGTACAGCCCGGTCCGGTACCCCGCTTCCCGCAGGATGCTCGAGCACATCGTCGTAACCGACCCCTTTCCGTTTGTGCCCGCGACGTGGATGAAGCGCAGGCGCTCCTGCGGGTTGCCGAGCAGGCCAAGCAGCCTGCGTACCCGTTCCAACCCGGGCCGCTCGCTGAACGGGGGCAGCCCGTGCACCCAATCGAGCGCCTGTTGATAGTCCTTCATATCCTTGCTCCTTCCCTTCTTTTCAGAGTTCTCCAGTTTCAAACAGCTGACCCTTCTCTGTGTTGGATCTCCTGCTGTGTTGCACCCAAGCCGAACCGGCTGTCTTTCAAACAGCATGCCAGCCAGATGCTCCCGCTGCACCGAAATGCAGCGTCTGCACATTTTGCCGCCTGCTTCCGGTTTCATCCGATCCGGCAACACAATTTGTGCTCTAAATGTTGGTGCAGGCGGCAGCCTTAGCGATTGGTTGAACCGAATATCAAGCAGGTGAACTCCAAGAGTCTGCTTCCAACATTCATACAAAAAACATGCGCCAAATACGCCCATCCGGTCTGGATGGGCGTATGGTACGCAAAATGCTGCAAGTATTCGTTGAAATGATTGCGTCAAAGCAGGTTCATCTAGTTGAATGCCGCGATGCTCTCAAGAATTTTCTCCATGCGCTGGGTTGCCTTGTCGAGCTTGGCGCGCTCGGCGTCCACCACCTTTTGC
>CBCSOX010000106.1:0-8880 GCA_965141735.1 uncultured Oscillospiraceae bacterium
TGAAAATCCTGCAAATTAAAATTTCACGAACTTTCCCGAGAAAGACAGGTTGAATCTGTGAAAGTGAACAACTCCGGCAGCTTTCCTGCAAAACCGGGCTGTTTCGGCAGTTTTTTCGCTCAGTTTCCCGCTGTTGTGGCGGAACAGCGGGACAGGAATTCATTTCTAAGGACAGGCTGACAGACGTTCTGAGGCCAAAAATGAATTTTTTGGAACCACCTGATTCTTTTTGCAGCAAATCAGCCCCGAAATTGCAGACAGGCCGCCCACTCTGACGAATGGGCGGCCTGTTGATCGCATTGAAAAGCTTTTTCAAAAATTGAGATTTGGACAAAGCTGCGGGCACCGCTGGTGCTGCACTGAGTCAGCACAACCTGCGAGCAAATTGTCACGGATAAGACTCTGTGTTGCCTCACCCCGAGCTGGGTTAGCGCATCCCGCGCGCCTCGGAGTGGTCAGCTGGCTCACAGCCGCTGTACAACCTCAGCTGAACTGGAATGCGCTGGGTCAGGACAAATCACAAAAGATGCAGCTTTGGGATTGTATCAGCTGAACCGTTCAAAATCGGGCGGAGTGATACCTCAAACGAGAATGCACCGCCTGCTCTTAAAATTCCGCGGACCCTGTGGTGCGGGGGAACGGGAGCATGTCGCGGATGTTGGAGACGCCGGTCATGTACATAATCAGCCGCTCAAAGCCGAGGCCAAAGCCCGCGTGCTTGGTCCCGCCATAACGGCGCAGGTCGAGATACCAGGAGTAATCCTCCGGCTGGAGCCCGAGCTCCTCCATGCGGGCGAGCAGCACGTCGAGGCGCTCCTCGCGCTGGCTGCCGCCGATGATCTCCCCGACGCCGGGGACGAGCATATCAACGGCCGCGACCGTCTTGCCGTCGTCGTTGAGCCGCATGTAAAACGCCTTGATCTCTTTGGGGTAGTCGGTGACAAAAATCGGCTTTTTGAACACTTCCTCAGTGAGGAATCTCTCGTGCTCGGTCTGGAGGTCCACTCCCCAGTGGACCGGATACTCGAATTTCTCTTTGTGTTTTTCGAGAATTTCAATCGCCTCGGTGTAGGTGATGTGGCCGAAATCCGACTCGATCAGGCTGTTGAGCCGCTCAATCAGACCCTTGTCGTAGTGGGCGTTGAAAAACGCCATGTCCTCCGGGCAGGTCTCGAGCACATAACTCAGCACCGACTTGATCATGTCGCGCGCGAGGTCCATGTCGTCCTGAAGGTCGGCGAACGCGATCTCCGGCTCGATCATCCAGAACTCCGCCGCGTGGCGGGGGGTGTTGGATTTCTCGGCGCGGAAGGTCGGGCCAAAGGTGTAGGTCTTGCCAAACGCCATCGCCATGCACTCCGCCTCGAGCTGGCCGGACACCGTGAGGCTGGTCGGCTTTTCAAAAAAGTCCTGGGTGAAGTCGACCGTGCCGTCCTCATTCAGGGGCGGTGCTTTGGGGTCGAGGGTGGTGACGCGGAACATCTCCCCCGCACCCTCGGCGTCACTCGAGGTGATGATCGGGGTGTGGGAATAGACAAAGCCGCGCTCGTTGAAAAACTTGTGGATTGCAAAAGCTGCCGCCGACCGGACGCGGAACACTGCGCTGAAGGTGTTGGTGCGGGGGCGCAGGTGCGCGATGGTGCGCAGGAACTCGAGGCTGTGCCGCTTTTTCTGGAGCGGGTAATCCGAGGTGGAGGCGCCTTCGAGCACAATTTCGTCTGCGTGGATCTCAAACGGCTGGCGGGCGTTGGGAGTAACAATCAGCTTGCCGGTGACGGTCAGCGCACTGCCGACGTTGTATTTGGTCACCTCTTTGAAGTTGCTCAGGTTGCTTTCCTCAAAAACAATCTGCACCCCTTTGAAGCAGCTTCCGTCGTTGAGCTCGATAAAACCGAGCGCCTTGGAATCGCGGATGGTTTTGACCCAGCCGCACACGGTTACGCTTGTTCCATCAAGCTGCGCACAGCCTGCGTACAGCGCGGAAATTTCTGTCCTTTTCATCTGTGTTACTCTCCCTTTGTGTATTTATTCGTCGTCTTCAATTTTGGAAACTTCAAATCCAATCTCTTCTATGGCGGAAATGAGAGCCGCGTTGCTCGCCTTTCCCTCGAATGTGGCACAGCGCCCGTTGAGGTCGACCCTGACCCCAGACAGTCCGCCAATCGCTTCGAGCGCCTGTTTGACCCTGTTGACACAGTGCTCACACGACATTCCATTGATGAAAACCTTTGTCATCATTGATTCCACCTTTACTCATTAATCTAACAGCTTGCTGATTAAATCGGTAAGCTCGTCAGTCTTGGCTTTCACATCCTTGTCGCTCTGCATGGCGTTGCGCACACAGGTATTCATATGCCCGGCAAGGATGAGTTTATTCGCCCGCTTGAGCATCGACTGCGCCGCCAGAATCTGGTTGGATACATCGATGCAGTAGCGTTCGTCCTCAATCATTTTAATGATTCCTTCGATTTGTCCCCGGCAGGTTTTGAGTGCAAGCACCGCCTGTTTTTTCTCGTCAGTCATTGTCGCTGCCTCCCCTCCCCTGTACGGGGTTGTATGACTATTATAGTACGAATAGGCGACAAAGTCAATTCAAGCGCCTGATTTTTCATACCGATTTTACATTTATTATTCTGTCCAAGCTGTGGTATAATACCAATACAGAATGGAGGTTTTACAAATGGAACAAATTCCGCAGATCGACCCGTCCGCAAAGGTGTTCCCCGGGGCGGTTGTCATCGGTGAGGTGACACTGGGCAAACGGGTGTCCATCTGGTACAACGCCGTTGTGCGCGGCGACATCGCCCCGATCACCATCGGGGACAATAGCAACATCCAGGAGTGCAGTGTGCTGCACGTTGACCACGATACCCCGATCCTGCTCGGGGAAGGGGTGACAGTGGGCCACGGCGCCATCCTGCACGGCTGCCGGATCGGGGACAACTCCCTCGTCGGCATGGGGGCGATTGTGCTCGGCGGCGCGGTCATCGGCAAAAACTGTATCATCGGCGCGGGCGCGCTCGTCACACAGAATACAATTATTCCGGACAATTCCCTGGTGCTCGGCTCCCCCGCCCGCATCAAGCGGTCGCTCACCGAGGAGGAGATTCAGGCCAACCGGCACAACGCGGAGGAGTATACCAGGCTCATCTCATAAAAGCGTGTGCCGCCTCAGTCTATCCAGTGTGCTTTTTGAGAGGGATTTGTAAAATGCCCCCGATGAATGCCCAGACTGGAACCGAGGACAATCCGCCGGGTTCATCCGATTCACTCGAGAGCAAACAAAACGTGGGATCTGTTCAGCCCATTCGGCAGACTTTTTGGCAAGCGATGAAAGAAATCCGCCGAAAATCCTCACTGAAGGGGCCGTCGGGTTGTTTTCGGAAACTCCCGGGCAGGCGTTGAATAGAATGGAAGAGTCAATTTACCGCTGATCATTCACGTCAAAGGAGGATGTCGTTTGTTTCTCCCCTTTTACACCAAACAGAACAGCAGAGCGTTTTCCAAGCTGATTCTCGCCCACAAGCCGCAGGCGCGGGCGATGGTCAAGGGATCGCGCAGATTCCCCTCACTGCACGGCTGTGTGGAGTTCTATCCGTCGGAGGGCGGGACTCTTGTTGCGGCAGAATTCTACAAACTGCCCAGGCAGGAGGGTGCCTGTTTTGCCCTGCAGATCCACCGAGGCGGCCGGTGTTCCGGAACGGTGGAGGACCCGTTTTCCGACGCCGGAGAGAGACTTGCTGCCTCTGCGGCACGGGACAGCCGTCTCCTCCCCTGCCAGGGATACGTCTACCAGGTATTTTTCACCGACCAGTTCGTGCCGGATGACGTCGTCGGGCGCACCGCCGTGCTGCATGAGCTGGCAGAGGTTGACACAAAAATGGGATGCGGCGTCATTCTGCGCAGCTGACAAACAACAGGGCGCAAAAATCCCCCTTGTTGTTGCCTGTGAAGATCAGGGCAGTGCTGGATCCCGGGATCCAGCGCCTTGTTGCTTGAGCTTGAAGCGGCTGACCTAAAATCGGTGCAGCATCATTCTGCACAGCTGACAAACAATAAAGCGCAAAAATCCTCCGCCCTGTTGTTGTCTGTGGGAATCAAGGTAGGCTGGCTCCCAGGTGACAGCGCCGTGTTGTATGGAATTGCGGGTTCTGACACAAAAATCAGAACCACCTGCGAATTGGTGCTGTGCACTTCAAACGAGATTCAGGCCGGCATAGCCTCTCAAGGCGCGCAGAAACTGCTATCATCCCACACTCCTAACGGCCCGTAAAGGCTGTGGACAGCTGCCAATTTCAAACTCTTTGATCGGGCGCTTTCCTGCGGTTACAGCCTATCTGTCTCCCCCAGCAACACCGAGATTTTCGAAACAGAAAAGCAGTAAATACGACAGGGCCGGTGTAATACACCGCCCTGTTTTTATGCGTTTTTTCAAGACCTGTGCGCACTGCGCTCGGGTGACCCTATCGCAGATGGCAGGTTCTGCACATCGATCTGTATGAGTTGAGGCGGGACGACCCGCGCACCCAGCAGGCATCCCGACAATGAGCGGGATGCGCATATTGCATGGGCCCAAGCTGATACTTTTCAGCTTCGCGGGAGGTACAAAGCGGCCTGCTGAAATGGGATTTGCCCCCTGCGAGGTAAACTTTCCTGTTCTTTTTGACAAATATAATTGACAAATTGACAAGAATCCTTTATAATCAGTGCTACAGGAGGTGACCAGATGATTCTGAAAAATCATCTCAAGGAGCTGCGCGCCCGGCACGGGCTCAACCAGTCCGAGCTCGCCGACCGCGCAGACGTGTCCCGTCAGACCATCAGCCTGATTGAACGGGGCAACTACTCTCCATCCATCACCCTTGCGCTGACACTCGCCCGCATTTTAGAGGTGCGGGTGGAGGAAGTTTTCGAGCTGCAGGAGGAAAAAGATTCATGAAAAAATCATCCATCATCGGTTTCGTTCTCATGCTGGCCGTGTGCGGGTTCTGCGGCGGCGCGCTCGCTGTTGTCATCGGGCTCAACGACCGCTCCCTAGCCTGGCTGTTTGAAACGGTCTACAACTGGCTGCTCGGCAATCTTCTGGCGATCCAGATCGTGTGCTTTGCCCTGCTGTTCGGCGGGAGCATCACCGTCTACCTGGTCTGTCGGCGGCGGAAGCGGCTGTATGCGGAGGATTATGATCGGATTGACGCCAAAATCGCCCCTTGGATTGACATCGGCATTGTCGTCAACTCCAGCCTGTACATTTTTATGTTCGTCTTCTTTTCCCTCGCCGTACAGACCAAGGTGCGCGAGTGGGAAACCCTGGTTTTCCTCATCGCCTGCGCCAGCGCATTTGTCATGGAAATGAACTACATACGGCTGATTAAAAACATCTATCCCAAGCGAAAGGGCGACCCTCTTTCGGTCAAGTTTTCCGAACAGTGGATCGACAGCTGCGACGAACTCGAACGCAAGATCACCTATATCACGTCCTACAAGACGCTCAGCGCGCTGCGGTATGTGATCCTCGGGCTGTTTGTCCTGTTCATGCTCCTCGGCATTTCTTTCCCCATCGGGGTACTCCCCCAGCTCGTGCTGGCGTTCATCTGGCTTTTCATCAATGTCTACACCCTGGTTGTTTCACGCAAGCTCTCCAACGGAGGGAATCTCGAATAGGAGGAAATTATGAAACTCGAAATCAAATCAATCGACAAGAGCTTCGGCGAAAAACACGTCCTGGATGGAATCAGCCTGACGGCCGAAAGCGGCCGTGCGCTCGGCCTGCTCGGGCGAAACGGAGCGGGAAAAACGACGACTATCCGCATTGTCATGGGGATTTTCCCGGCGGAGAGCGGCGAGGTACTGCTCGACGGGCATCCAATCGATCGCAGTAAAATTAAAATCGGCTATCTCCCCGAGGAGCGCGGGCTGTATCCCAAAAAGCCGATCGGCACCCAGTTGTGCTACATCGGCGCGCTGATGGGGCTCACCAAAAGCGAGGCGGCGAGCCAGGCAAAGCGACTGCTCGACCGGGTGGGGCTTTCCGACTATTACAACAAGCGGCTCGAAACCCTCTCCAAGGGCAACCAGCAGAAAATTCAGCTGGCGGCGACCCTGATCGGCAACCCGCAGATTCTGATCCTCGACGAGCCGTTTTCCGGCCTCGACCCGGTCAACGCCCAGCTGCTTAAAGACATTGTCAAAGAGCAGGTGGAGCAGGACAAAATCGTCCTCTTTTCGAGTCATCAAATGGGCTACATCGAAGAATTTTGCGAGAACATCGCCATCCTCAACGGGGGCCGCATCGTGCTCGACGGCAACCTCAAAGAGATCAAACGCAACTCCGCGCGGGACCAGCTTTACATCGAGCTCGAAGAAAAAGCCTCGCCCGAGCTCTTCAGCAGCGCGGTGCACGCCGCCCCAAAAGGGGACGGGTGGACGGTCACCTTGCGCAGCCTTGCGGAGAAGGACGCCCTGCTCAAGGAGCTTGTGTCCAAAAACCTGCACATCCTGAAATTTGAAGTGGTCGAACCGACCCTGGAAGAAATCTTTGTGAAAAAGGCGGGGAGCACGATATGAAACAGTTTTTCACCATCCTGAGCTTTGAATACACCGAATACCTCAAAAACAAGGTGTTCCGGATTGTCACCGTCATCGGCGTCATTCTCATCGCTTTTCTGCTGAGCCTGCCGAGCATCACCGGCATGTTTTCCTCAAACAAGGATTCCTCAGCGCAGCAGGCGGAGGAAATCGGGACGATTGTGATCGCCGACAAAACCGGGCGCTACAGCGATCCCCAGCTCTACAGCGGGGCGTTTGCGGGGCAGTACACCTTTGCCTTTGAGGACAAAACCGAACAGCAGCTCACCGAGCGCATCAATAACGGGGAGATCCGGGCCGCGGTGCTCATCGAATCCCCCGACAGCTTCAAGCTCCTGCAGGAGCAGGATTCCATGTTCTCCGGCTTTACCAGCCAATTGAAGGAATTCTTCAACACCGCCTACAAGCTCACCCAGCTCTCCGAGCTCGGGGTAACGCCGCAGGACAGCGCACAGGTCATGAGCCACCAGGTGGAATTCAACGTCGTCGAGACGGGCAAGAGCTTCGGCTCCTCCTATGTTCTCGCCTATGTGCTCATCTTCCTCCTTTACATGAGCATTATGATGTACGGCCAGCTCGTCGCAACGGCAGTGGCCGGAGAAAAGAGCTCCCGCGCCATGGAAATGCTCATCACCCACGCGAAGCCGCTCAACCTGATGTTCGGCAAGGTCATCGGCTCCTGTCTTGCGGGGCTCACACAGATCGCGGTGCTCATCGGCGCGTCCTACCTGTTCTATTCGCTCAACAAGGGCTCCTATGGGCAGTTTGACGTGATCAACACCATTTTTGGCCAGTCAGCCGGGCCCATCGTCTATATGGTGATCTTTTACATCCTCGGGTTTTTCATCTACGGCTTCCTCTTTGGGGCGATCGGCTCGCTCGCCAGCCGGGTGGAGGACATCAACACCACTTCCATGCCGGTGATCCTCCTGCTCGTTGTGAGTTTCCTGCTCGGCTTCCTCACCATGGCGGACCCGAATTCCACGCTCAGCGTTGTCTGCTCGTTTATTCCGTTTATCTCCCCCACGGTGATGTTCGGACGCATCTGCATGACGGATGTGAGCATGGTGCAGATCCTGCTCTCGATCCTGATCAACACCCTTGCCATCGGCGCGGTCGGCTGGCTCAGCGCAAAGATCTACCGGCTCGGCGTGCTGCTCTACGGCACACCGCCCAAATTCAGCGCAGTGTTTAAGATGCTGCGGACAAAATCCTGACAAACGCGGGTGGACAAAAACGGTTTCTTTCCCACGAAACAGCCGTTCATTGAAGTGGGCACACTTTTGAAACCATACAGTGAAAATCCACCGGTTTGCCGGTGGATTTTGCACGTAAATGAGCCGGATGAAACTTTTTTCAAAAAACCCTTGACAAATTGGAAAGATCAGGATATAATAGAGACAGTAACAGGAATCGTTACTGATTTATGAAACAAACAACAGCCGTCTCAAGGCTAAAAAATTTATTTTAATGGAGGAATTTATTATGAAAAAATGGGTTTGCCCAGTCTGTGGTTACGTTCACGAGGGAGATCAGCCGCCGGAGTTCTGCCCCCAGTGCAAGGCGCCGGGTTCTAAATTCACTGAGCAGGCAGAGGCCGCTGGCTTTGCCTGCGAGCATGAAGTCGGCATTGCCCAGGGCATTGACAAAGAAGTATACGAGGGTCTCGTTGCGAACTTCAACGGCGAGTGCACCGAAGTCGGCATGTACCTCGCAATGAGCCGTCAGGCAGAGCGCGAAGGCTATCCGGAAATCGCGGACGCTTACAAGAGATATGCATTTGAAGAAGCGGAGCACGCGGCAAAATTTGCGGAACTGCTCGGTGAGTGCGTCACAAACAGCACCAAGAAAAACCTCGAGCTGCGCTGCGAGGCGGAGACTGGCGCATGCGCCGGCAAGCTCGAGCTCGCAAAACGCGCCAAAGAGCTCAACTACGACGCGATTCACGACACCGTCCACGAGATGGCAAAAGACGAAGCGCGCCACGGCGCAGGCTTCAAAGGCCTCCTGAAACGCTACTTCTAAACCGCTTACATAATAAAAAAGACCGCACGGCTTCCGTACGGTCTTTTTTGCAATTTAGTTGTTCTCACCGCTTGCTGGCAAAATGAAAATAGATTGGTCTACTAGGAGGAACTATGACCAGACTAAGGATGTTACATGAATTCAATGGCTCTGAATACCGCAACTTGATTTCTATCGCCTGCGAAACCTGTCAGTATTTCAGCTTCAGCACATTCAATTACTATCACAAAAAAGATCTCGGGCCATCATATCAGGAATTGCTTCAATTTC
>CBCSOX010000107.1:0-8840 GCA_965141735.1 uncultured Oscillospiraceae bacterium
GCCTTTACCCTACCCTACGAATTGCTCCGCTCCGACACCGCTCTCCTTATGCTGGCCAACTCGGAATTTTTAATCCTTCTGAACCAATCCTCCACCGACCGAGATAAACTGGCGGGGCTTCTGCATATTTCTGAAAACCAGCTGGGCTATATCACCATTGTGGCGACGGGATGCGGCCTGATCCGCTGCGCCCGAAACATTGTCCCATTTGAAAACTGCTTCCCTCGGAACACCCGTCTGTATGGGCTGATGACCACCAAGCCGGACGAGGCACTGAGAGGGGTGTAGTCATAGATGAAAGGAAATTTCTGCAGGAGGCCGCCTTTGGCTCCCTGTATTTTTTTACCGGGAGGAATGTCATTGAAAGAAATTAAAACAAAGGCGGAATTTGGGAAGCCGAAGCTGCTGGAGAATGCAGCCAAGGCTCCGAAAACAGCCATGAAGGACCTGTGACTGAAATCCAAGGGTAAGTCTATTTCTGAACTGAAGGAAACTCCCTTTGCCAGCCAGAGAGGGGAAGCCTCCAACGCCCCAGCGAACAATGCTGTCCGGCGTCGAAACCACCGCCAAGAAGGGCGCAAACCGTACTTACCGGGGCGGGAAAAAGCTGGCGCAGACCACAGCCAAAAAAGTCAGGGCAAAACGGGAGATTTCTCATACTCTTTTGGAAGTTGAACATTCCGGTGGAAAAACAGTAGAGGCTGCCAAGGATACCGCTTCCAAAATACG
Organism: uncultured Oscillospiraceae bacterium; assembly: GCA_965141735.1. GTDB lineage: Bacteria > Bacillota > Clostridia > Oscillospirales > Ruminococcaceae > Massilioclostridium. Next base: position 730 of record CBCSOX010000107.1, read on the forward strand.
GACGAAGAATACGGCAGCCAAGGCCATCAGGGAAAAACCAAAAAAGTGGTAAAAACCTCCAGCCGGTCTGTAAAAGGTGTGAAGCAGAGAGTTAAGGGGGTTAAGACAGCCCAGCGAACTGAAAAAACCGCACAGCAAACAGCTAAGGCAACGCAGAAAACAGCGCAGGCCACCGCAAAGGCGACAAAAGTTGCTGCCAAAGCCGCCAAAGCCGCAGCGAAGGTAGCTGTGACAGAACTAAAAGCGGCGGTTCAGGCGACCGCCACCGCTATGAAAGCAGCCGCAGCAGCGGTCAAGGTTCTGATCGTCCTGATTGCCGCCGGGGGCTGGGTGGCGGTAGTCATCATCCTGTTCATTTGCTTGATTGATTTGGTCGTCGGCTCCTGTTTTGACCTATTCTTCGGCTCCGACTCCACAGGAACCGGCACCAGTGTAACACAGACGGTACCCTCAACCGAGAGTATTTGGCGCACATACAGGAAATCGAGGACGCCAATGCCCACGACCGGCAGGAAATCACCTCCAATGACGGGATGCTCTTCTTCAATTGGGAGGACGTCCTCGCCGTATTTTCCGCCAAAGTGACCGGCGTGGAGGGTGGGGCACAGGTAGCTTCTCTGGACGATGGCCAAGTACAGCAGCTACGGGATATCCTGTGGGAGATGAATGCGGTAAGCTTCAGCACCCGCACTGAGAGCAGCGAAGTTGAGGTAATCACAACCGATGAGGATGGCAAGGCAACCTCCCATACCGAAACGGTGACAGAAACCATTCTGGAAATTGCCATCACCCACAAAACCCCAGAGGAAATGGCTTTGCAGTACAGCTTCAACTTCCGGCAGAATGAGTATCTCGGCTTAATGTTGGAGCCGGAGAACCAAAACCTGTGGGCGGAACTGCTGGATGGTTTTGTCAGCGGCGGGGAGATCATAGCCCCCAACACCGATTGGGAGGGAACCAGCATTTTCCAGTGGCCTCTTCCACAGAGCTACACCATTACCTCGTGGTTTGGATATCGGGAGAACGCCTTTCACCGGGGAGATTGCATACCACAGCGGAACCGACATCGGCGCGCCGGGAGGGACTCCCATCCTTGCGGCGGCAGACGGGACCGTCACCATCGCCAATGCAATCGACTCCTGGGGCGGCGGGTATGGGTACCACATCAAGGTAAAGCACAACGATACCTTCGACACCTTGTACGCTCACAGCTCTTCCACCTGCGTGACTGAAGGCCAGCAGGTGAAGCAGGGCGAGGTGATCGGCTACGTCGGCACCACCGGCAATTCAACCGGCAATCATCTACACTTCGAGGTTTGGCAAGATGGAGAGCGCACCGAAGCTCTCGGATTTTTCAAGGCGAAGGAATGAAGAAAAGCCCACAGGAGAAATCCCGTGGGCTTATACCTTTTCAAATCGATATCCAATTCCCCGAATCGAACTGATTCGGCAGTTGGAAATTTCATTCAGTTGCAGCTTTCTGCGAAGGCTTCGAACATGGTGGCTGACAACCTCATGCTGTTTCTATCTTCCGGTCCCTTCCAGACATGCTCATAAATTTGTGTAAAAGTGAGGACTAGGTTTCTATTCTGCAGGAAGTAAATTAGTATGTCATACTCTTTGCGGGTGAGAGTGATTTCTGAATCCTTGGAATATACGCAGCGTTCTGCTTGATGGACGGTCAAATTAGGGGAGACGGGAAATTTAGCGCCTGTTGTTGTCGCAACTTCAATCTTCATATCCCAGGATGAAAGCAGGGAGAGAATAGAGTTGTAGAAAGAATCATCTGGATCATCAAATTTTATGATGATGACTTTTCTTATACAATTTCCTTATTTTCCTTCTTTATCCAACTTTAAATCTCAAACAATACAGTCTGGGATTCATCACTGCATTTATCCCATAGATACCTCATTGCTTCACCTTGTCTGGGTTGTAAATGCCCCAGATAACATGATGGGGGTTCGAGGCATCATTGAATCTCTTTCTTTGTCGTCCTATGTGTACGCTCCACCATTTGGAGTCCCCCTTTGCGAAGCCTCAAAACAATATCCGCCTGCTTTGCAAGCTCGCCCGAATGGGTCACAACGATCACGCATTTATCGAGTTCACGGGCGCTTTCCTTTAAGATGCCAGTGATTTCAGCCGCCGTGTCTTCGTCCAGGTTGCCTGTGGGTTCGTCCGCCAGGATAAAGGGCGCGCCGGATGCCAGCGTGCGGGCGATGGCCACCCGCTGCTGCTGTCCGCCGGAGAGTTTGAGCACATTGCGCTTCGTTTCCTCCTTGGTCAGTCCAAGTCGCTCTAAAATGGGCAAGGGGTCCTGTTTTGCGGTCAATTTTACGTTCTCCACCGGCGTCATGTAATCGATCAGGTTATAGCTCTGAAAAATCAGGGAGACATGGTTGCGCCGATAATATTGCAGGCCGCGCCCGGCGATGTTTTCTCCGTCAAAAAGGATTTCTCCTTTTGTCGGGGAGTCCAGCCCGCCCAAGAGGGAGAGCAGCGTCGTTTTGCCCGAGCCGGACGGCCCCAGAATCGCATACATCATTCCCGTTTCAAATACGGCATTCACCCTGGACAAAACCTTGTTTCCCTTTGCGTAAGAATAAAAGACCTCTTTGGTTTCTAAAACAGCCATTTGTTGTTTCTCCCTTCGTTAGCTCATTTTTGATAGAATTTCCCTGGGCTTTAAACGCATGACCGACGCCGAGGAAACCCCAACCGAAAGAACGATGATGGTAAAGCCGATGAGATAAAGCAGAACCATATTGTCAAGGCCGATGGCCACATCCAGCGGCTCCACCGGAGCATTCTTCTGCGCGGATTCCCCGCCGTCGCCATTGTTATTGATCACAACATCATCCTGGTTCGCGTTGTCCTTCATCTTAATATCCAATCCGTTATCGTTCTGCGGTGCAGGTTGCTCTTCTGTGGACTGCACCTGCGCCTGCAGCAGGCTGTTGCCGATCTGGCCCGCGATGAGATTGCTTGAGAAGAAGGACAACCCGAACGCGAACACCGCAATCAGGAGCACCTCCGCCAGATATTGGCCAATGACGGCCCCTTTTCGGAATCCGATGGAGAGCAGCACACCCGTTTCGTGGATGCGGCTTTTCGCCCACATGGTCAGGATGAGGGACAGCACCACGGCACTGACCGCCACAATCAGGATGAGGACGGTGGTAATCAGGGACTGGAATTTCTCCAGCGGTGCGGCGGCGGCCTGGTAGGTTTTATTGTTGGTCTCTACCTTGAACGCCCGCCAGTCGATGGTATCGTTCTGTTTGAGTTCGGAAACGATCTCGTCGAGCTGCGCCGGGTCGTTTACCCCAAACACGACGCTTTGATAGCCCGCCGCGGAATTCGACATCAATTCCTGATAAGCCTGAATGCCGGAAAAAATTTGATTTTCCAATTTATCAAAGGAGTTGACGTTGGCATATGCCTGCTCCTGTTTTACCACCTCAAACAGTCCGATGATTTTGATTTCGGTTTTTTCGCCGCCATCCACGGCTAAGGTGATGCTGTCTCCGATTTTCAGGCCGTTTTTCTCGGCTAAAGCCTTGCTGATGACCGCCACATGCCCGCCGTCCACCGGCACATGGCTTCCCTCGATGAGTTTCAGCGTCTCGTTCCGGAAGAATTTGCTGTTTTCCGTGCCCGTTACAAACCGGCCGTACACCCGGTCTCTGTATTTGTCCTTGACGGGGACTGTGCCGGGAATGACGTCCAGATTCGTGGAGACAAGGCATAGCGCCGCGCCGTCATAGCTCTTAATCCCGGTCGCCCCCATCACCTGATCGATGATCTCCTGGGTCACGGGCATCTTGGTGTCAATTGTAAAGTTGCCCTCTTCGTCGGTTTCCATCTTGTAATACGGATTGTTTTCTGAGTAGTCGGGGGCCATCTCAAATTCCCCGCCCAACGCGTAACGTAAATTGTCCTGCGTGACCCGTGTCGCCTTCTCAATGGAAAGCCCTGTCAGCACAAAGGTCGCCATCACCAGCAGAATGATGAACAGCAAAGCGCTTTTGCCTCTTTTTTTGGTGACGTATAAAAATGCCCGTTTGATAAATCCCATATTGAACACCTCCATATTGATTATAGCCTTAGAATAGCACGCCGACATGGAAGCTATATGAAACGTATATGGAGTGGGTATGGAATGGAGAAAAGAGCCGAAAGCGAGGGATGACACCCGATAAGGAAGTATTGAGAAACATTCAGATTGGGCAGTCAGCAGGCGAAATTTGACAATAAAAGACGGACTATCGGCGGTAAGCTGATAGTCCGTCTTTTACATTGAGTGGGGTTTCCAAAAGAGCACCCTTTCGCACACGACTTTGCGTAGCAAATTGTCGTGTGTTATGCCCTCTGTCGGCATTGCCGTGAAAATGCTGTTGCCGCCGTGGAGGGCAAGGGCTTTTGAAGGGGCAGGAAAACAGACTGTGCTTGCGAGATGAGAAGCCGTAAGCGCAGGACTGGTTTTATCAGCAGACAGGGCGTATAGGATAGACCCGTCCCTCATTCTCCGTCTGGACTTAGGGCCAACTTAGCCCGATATTGTATAAACACTCGGCTGGCTTTGCTACTTCCCAAGTTATGCGAATGCCTCTTCGTACACATTTTCAAAATTTTAATCAGTCTATTTGTTATACAGAATATAACGGCTACTTTCAGCGTCTAATAATTCAAAGCCGCACGATAATAGCGTCTTTTCTGATGCCTTATTTTCTTTGTCTATGTCAGCGGTAATTCTCTTAGCATCTGGAAACGAAAACACTTTACGCACAAGTAGTGTCACCATTTCCTTACCTAAACCTTTTCCCAGATACGTTTCTTCTCCTAACAGGTAGTCAATTCCGTATGAACCCGATATGGGCATAGTTCCAAACTCCTCATTTTTACTATCTTCGCATTTATAGTATTGGCACATTCCAATCGGATACCCTTGAGACAGTACGATGAGATGTGTTAACCATTGAAATTCTCTATTGCGCTCTTTCAGTTCATATAACCAATCACTAATTGAAACACCCTGATGCGGTATTTCATACCACCTTTTCACGTGTTCCCTATTCAGCCAGTTTTCAACTAACGATATATCATCATCGTTTAGCTGTCTTAGTTCTAACATCATGTTCACCTACAATCTTCTACGCCTTATTCGCCTATTGCGTTTATAATAAAAAAGGCATCCCTAAATCAGCATGATAAAGGGGAAGTTGACAATTAGGCATATTCAATTATCACTATCTCGTTTCCATCAATATCGCTTAAGCGTGCCTCGTATGGTCCCCTATCATATCTAATAGCTTTAGACAGTGACCCCTTTTTCCTTCAAGCGTTTGATTGTTAAAGATAAAAAGGAAAGGTGGCAGCGTATCAATCATAGTCAAACTGAAAAACACGTACCCCGGAAAAAATCCGTACCGCCCGTCACGCTGGAACTGCGGATGGGCGGCAATACCTATATCGTGTCCACCTGCTTCAATGACCGGGCAAAGGAGGATATGGTCGTTAAAGTTAAGCGCCTCATTTTAAGCGACAGCGACCAGTAACATCCTTGTCTCGGACAGCCAGTATATGGGCCGTTGCAGATCTGCCTGTGCTGTTCTGTTACCCATGATTATACGCCGCTTGCGTCGTTTAGCTCAAACAGGTTTCCTTCTGGATCTCTGAAATAGGTGCAGCGCATGCCCCATGCCTCAATGTGTTGCGGCTCGCCCAAAAACTCAACCCCCGCTTGCTTTAGCCGCCGGTAGTCTCCGTCCAGGTCGGTCGTGGGGACGATCGCCACAACCGTGTCGGGCTGTGCGTTGCTGAGAGGCTGCGTATACCCTTGAAACATCGGCATCGCGTCCCCGGAAAAAATTGCAAAGCAGGGAGGGGCATCGCCGTTTATGGCAAAAGACGTATAGGGCCCGTTCCTGTCGCCCCAAATGGGAACCAAGCCTATTTTCTTCGTATAAAAATCAAAGCATTCCCCATAGTTTTTCCGCACCAAAATTCGGATGGTTGTTTGGTCAAATTTCATTTTCAATCGCTCCTTTTTTCAAGTATGTATACCTTAATTTATTATACATTAAAATTTTGCAATTTCACTGTAAAAATCGGACATCCTGTTTCGATAGTCCTGCGGCGTCAGCCCGCAGACAGATTGGAAATCGTGGATAAAATGAGACACATCGTAGTACCCTGTCTCACGGGAGACGCAATCTACCGAATCACTTGGATTTTTCATGAGCCGGATGGCCTTGTTGATACGAACCAGACGGGAAAAGGTTTTCGTATTCATGCCCAAATGGTATTGGAAGAGTCGGCCCAGGTGCCGCTCACTGTAATATACAGAGGCCGCCAGATCTTTACAGGAGAGGCTCCCGGCGCTCTTCATCATCATTTCAGCCGCCATTTGAAGCTCAGACGGACATCGGGCGGATATATTGTCCAACAAAATCCTGTTGAGACGGGCTATCAATTCGTCCAAGCTCCCGGCGCGTTCCAGCGCCTCCGCAATCAGCCTGTTCAATGTGGAGTGTATCAACTCAAACAAAATCGTTTGATTCGCCAATTCTTTCTGATTGACGCCCGTAAATGCAGAGAAACCCGCCGGCTGAAATTCTATAATGACTAGCATCTCACTTTGATTTGCCAGGCCGCCGACCATGCAGGGCTTGGTCATTGGGCCAAATAGATTCCCGCCCAATTTCCGCTGAGAATACGAAAAAACCAACGTCGCGCTTCCATGAGGGATCACCGTATAGTCATCTGAAATGATTTCTGTACTGGGAAATGTAATCGTATAATTTGAAATTTGACCCCGCAGTGCCGGATGCGGCAGAATATATACAAAATCGTTTTCTCGAAGCAGAACACGATTCGTTTGATGAAAAGCGTGTATGTCTTTTTTAGCGATCATAATTGATTCTCCCAATTTGGCTCAACCTTGTAAATCCCCGTATTATAAATAAATCACAAACTGCATGCCCAGCGGCTGTTCCATTGGATGAAACGAATAGGATAACCCCATAGCTTTGAGGAGCGTATCGACGATATACAGTCCCAATCCGTTTCCGCCATCGTCGCGGTTCCGGGCATAGTCGGGCCGATAGAAGGGCTCGAAAACATGCCGCAGGGCTTCGGCAGGAATCGGCGTGCATTCGTTCTCGACCACCAGATCGGAACCAGCAAAATAGACCGAAATCGTTTTGCCCGCTTCCGTGTAGGCGACGGCGTTAGCCAGAACATTAGAGACGACTTTGCTAAACATCTGCGGCGGTAGTTCGGCGGAAAATCCACCCGATAAATCCAGCTTAAAAATGGTTCCGCGTGCTTTGGCAATCTGCTCATATGGTTCGCATATATGGGTCAGCAGTGATGGCAAATCGGTTTTCACTGGGGGCTCGCGTTTCAAAGGATCGCCCAGCTTTGAGGTTTCTAAAATCTCCTGAATCATTTCCGCCAGCCGCTCAGTCATTTCCTTGCACTCCGGCAAGTAGACATCAACATCTCGATATTTGCCAATGCCGAGGATCATATTCTCCAGCGTGGCGTTCAGGGCGGTGAGAGGGGTTTTCAGCTCATGAGATGCCGCCCGCATGAAATCCACCTTGGACTGCTCCATTTCCCGCACCCGCTGTTTTTCGATTTCCAGATTCTCAATGGTTTGCAGCAAATTTTGATATAGGCCGTTGATATTTTCGGCCAGCATACCGATTTCATCTTTTGTGTGGAGCTCACAAGCCGCAGTTTTGTCCATGTGCGCCATACGCTCGGTGACGGCTGAGATCTGTTTGACGGGAACCGTGATTTGCTTGGAAAACAGCAGAGAGCAGATGACGGAGATCACAACGCAGCAGAGAAGCGAAATTGGAAGAACCTTTTGAATCATCTGCGTGATATGTGGCGTCAAATTGAATTTGCCGATGAACTGTACGCCGCCAGTGTCGGGGCTGGTTGTCAGTTCCAGCGGAACCTGCGGCGTGAGAAAATACAACAGCGCGTGAGCCACCAGTATGATAAACAGCAGTAGCCCCAGGGTATAAAAAAATGTTTTCGGGTAAATCTTCAGCCGTTTCATTCGCCCACCTCGTATTTATACCCGATCCCTT
>CBCSOX010000108.1:0-8810 GCA_965141735.1 uncultured Oscillospiraceae bacterium
GAGGAGGGGTTGAGCTTACCTTCGATTTTGTTGCCCTGACCATCGACTTTGATGATCATGTCCGGGGTCATGAAGCCCTTGGACACGCCAGTAGGGGTGCAGTAGAACTCGTTGTCGTTGATTTTGACCGAGATGTTGCCGTCGTTTGCTGCGACGAAGCCGTTCATGTAGATTCTTCTGCCGATCTCGCAGATTTCTTTTTTGATTTCGTATGCCGATACCATTTTACATTACCTCACTTTTTTATAAAAAGTTATTTATCCTGAGCCGCCAGTTCGGCGGTATCAAGCGCAATCATATACTCCTCGTTGGTCGGGATGACGAGCACCTTGACCTTCGAGTCGGCGGCGGAGACGTCGATCTCCTGCCCCCTGGGGGAATTGGCGTTTTTGTCATTGTCCATCTGGATGCCGAGGAAGTCCATGTCAGTGCAGACCCACTCGCGCAGGATTGCACTGTTTTCGCCAAGGCCTGCGGTGAAGACGACGACGTCGAGGCCGTTCATCTCGGCCGCATAGCTGCCGATGAACTTTTTGATGCCGTGCACGAGGATCTTTTCCGCAAGGCGGGCGCGGGCGTTGCCGTTTTCAGCCGCTTCGCGCACATCCCGTGCATCGCTCGAGACGCCGGTGACGCCGAGGAGACCGGATTTTTTGTTGATGATATCCTCCACCTCTTTGGGGTCCATGCCGAGAGAGTTGATCAGATACATCAGCACCGAGGGGTCGACCGCGCCGCAGCGGGTGCCCATCAGAATACCGTCGTTGGGCATAAAGCCCATCGAGGTGTCAACTGCTTTGCCCTGGTTGACCGCTGTGATTGACGAACCGTTGCCGAGGTGGCAGGTGACAATCTTGAGGTCCTTCAGGTCCTTGCCGAGCATCTTGGCGGCACGTGACGCGACATAGCGGTGAGAGGTGCCGTGGAAGCCGTAGCGGCGGATCTGATGTTTCTCATAGAGGTCGTAGGGCAGAGGATAGATGTAGGCGTAATCCTCCATCGAGGAGTAGAACGAGGTGTCGAACACCCCGACCTGCGGCACGTCCATAAGCTTTTTGCAGGCGACAATGCCTTTGATTGCCGGCGGGACGTGCAGCGGTGCGATCATCTGGATCGATTCGAGGTACTTGAGCTCTTCGTCGCCGATGACGCTCGACTGGCGGAGCTTTTCGCCGCCGTGGGCGATGCGGTGCCCCACCGCGTCGATTTCGTCAAGGCTCGAAATCACGCCGTACTCCTTGTCCATCAAAAGGTCGAGAACGAGCTGAATCGCCTCGTCGTGGCCTTTGAGATCGGCTTCCTTCTTATAATCCTCTTTGCCATCCTTTTTATGCGTGATGACGCCGTCAATTCCAATTCTTTCACAGTTTCCCTTTGCCAGAACCTTGTTGTTGTCCATATCAAAGAACTGGTATTTGAGGGAGGAGCTGCCCGAGTTAATTACTAAAATGTTCATCAGAGCGTTTGTCCCTTCATTATCCTAAGATTTTGAGGAATCTGTCATACGCCTCATCGTAGGCGGCAGTCTCTTTCGGGCTGTAGTTGACAGGTTCAACCGAGCTTTCCACGATTTTTCTCGCAGCGGCAAGGCTCTCGATCTCGCCGAGTGCGATAAGCTGGACGGCGATGTTGCCGGTCGCGGTCGCCTCGATGGGGCCAGCCACAACGTTGACGTTGCAGGAGTCCGCCGTCATCTGGCAGAGCAGGCGGTCCTTGGTGCCGCCGCCGATCATGTGGATCGTCTCGTATTTTTTGCCAGTGGTCTCGCTGATCGCTTTAAAGGCATAGCGGTATTTCATCGCGAGGCTCTGGTAGATGCAGCGCATGATTTCGCCACGGTTCTGCGGGACATACTGTCCAGTGCGCTCACAGAATTTCTGGACGCGTTTGGGAAGGTTGCCCGCGGTTGCAAAGTCGGGGTGGTCGGGGTCGATGAAGCATTTGTACGGCTCTGCCGCGAGCGCTTCCCGCTCGAGGTCTGCAAACGTCACTTCAAAGCCTTCCTTGATCCACTGACGGCGGGACTCCTGGATGATCCAGGTGCCGATGATGTTTTTAAGGAAGCGGACGTTGCGGCCAAAGCCGCCCTCGTTGGTGATGTTGTTTTTCAGGCTCAGCTCGCTGATGCAGGGTTTGTCGAGCTCGGTGCCGAACAGCGACCAGGTGCCGCAGCTGATGTAGATGAAGTCCTTGGCCTCGGTCGGAACCGAGACGACAGCGGATGCCGTGTCGTGTGTCGCAACCGCGATGACCGGAACTTTGGGACAGCCGAGCTCCTCGCAGATGTCGTCGGACACCATGCCGTAAATCTCGCCCGCATCGATGATCTCGGGGAGAATACGCGTCGGGATGCCGAGCTTCTCGAGGATGTCATAGGTCCAGTCGCCCTTGTTCGGGTCGAGCATCTGCGTCGTAGAGACATTGGTATACTCCGCTTTTTTGACCCCAGTCAGCAGGTAGGCGAACAGGTCGGGCATCAGCAGGATCTTGTCGGTCTCTTCGAGCAGGGCAGGATTCGTCTGCGTGATGCTGAACAGCTGGTACAGGGTGTTGATTGTTGCAAACTGGGTGCCGGTCTGAGCGTACATCTCCTCTTTCGGAACGATCTCAGCCGCTTTTTCAATCATGCCCTCGGTGCGCAGATCGCGGTAGTGAACGGGGTTTCTCAGAAGGTTGCCCTCTTTGTCGAGCATTCCAAAATCGACGCCCCAGGTGTCGATGCCAATTGCGTCAAAGCCGCCTTTGTTGACTGCCTTGATAATTCCCTGTTTGATTTCAAAGAAAAGGCGGAGGACATCCCAGTAAAAGGTGCCCCGTACCATGACCGGATCGTTGGAAAACCGATGGATTTCCTCCATTTTGAAGGACGCGCCATCGAATTCGCCGAGGATCGCTCTGCCGCTGGATGCGCCAAAGTCAAATGCCAGTACGCGTTTCTTTGCCAATCCACTCACACTCCTTGTTTTTTTCCCTGCCTTGCGGCAGAAGTATTTTATAATGACGACGGCTGTACGCTTGCGCCGCCCAGGCATTCACATGCCCTGACAGCGGTAAGTGAACAGCCGTGCATCAATGTCAGAATTTAATTATCTCTTGGAGAGGACGTCTTCTTCGTAAGCTTTGACGTCTTTGAGCCAGTCGAGGCCAACGCCTGCGTTCTTCTGGCTGCAGTAGTAATCCCACACGAGGCTGAAGGGAGCCGCTTTAAACTCCTGAGTGACTGCCAAGCGGGAGCTCACGTCGCCGTCCGCTTCGAGTTTCTTCATCATATCAACCGGCTGGAGCAGCGCTGCGAGCAGTGCTTTTCTAGTGTTGCGCAGGCCTGTGACCCAGGCGACAACGCGGTTAATCGAAGCGTCAAAGAAGTCGGTTGCAATATAGGTGGCGTCGAGCTTGCCGAGGCGGACGAGCTCTTCCATGATCGCCTTGGTCTCATCGTCGATTGCGACAACGTGGTCGGAATCCCAGCGGACCGGGCGGGAAACGTGGAGCAGCGCATGATCCTGGAACGCATACACAGCGCCGAGTTTCGCCGAAACGACCTCGGTCGGATGATAGTGGCCGGTGTCGAGGGTCAGGATGATGTGGTCGGTGTTTTTGCCAAAGACATAGCCCATGCAGAACTCGTGGGAACCGACGGTGTAGCTCTCTGCGCCGATGCCAAAGACCTTGGACTCGATGCCGTCCATAACGCCCTTGACGTCTTTGGTGGCTTCAAAAATCTGGTCGTAGCTGTCTTTCATGCGCAGGCGGGGGGAGATGGTGTCAACCGGGAACTCCTTGTCGCCGTCGGGGGTCCAGTGGTTAATGACGCAGGTTTTGCCGGTCTTCTCGTAGAAGTACTGACCGATGCGGCGGCAGCGGATGCCGTGCTCGATCCAGAATTTACGCACGTCCTCGTCTGCAGCGGAGAGGGTGCCGTTTTCGCTCTTTGGGTGGGAGAAGTAGGTGGGGTTGAAGTCGAGGCCGATGCCCTGCTCAACCGCCCAATTGGCCCAGTTTTCAAAGTGCTTGGGCTCGATTTCGTTTCTATCCACAAAGCCGTCTGCTTCCTGGTAGTTGGCGTGAACGTTGACTTTCTTTTCGCCGGGGATGTATTTCATCGCAAACTCGAGGTCCGCGCGCAGCTCTGCGGCGTTTCTCGCTTTGCCGGGATAGTTTCCGGTTGTCTGAATGCCGCCGGTGAGGCCGCCTTCTTTTTTCTCAAAACCAATGACATCGTCGCCCTGCCAGCAGTGGATCGAGAGCGGAGTTTTGTCACAAATTTCGATCGCTTTGTCGACATCAATGCCGTATTGGCCGTAAATTTCTTTGGCTACTTCATAGCCCTTCTTCAAATCGTACATGGGAAAAAGCCACCTTTCTTCGTGTCTTGATTATTGTTGATTTTTGGTGATAACTTTGATACTATTATTATATAAGAAAGTAGTATGCATGTCTAGTTCTGGCGCAAATTTCGATTAATGAGCAAAAATAGCTTTTTCACCAATCAAAATAAATCATTTTTAATCAAAGCTGTCCTCCAACCAACAATTCTCAAGCGCTTTCTTTTTTGAATTCATAGTAAGGAGATATTATTTTATGCTACCATTACAACGGCAAAATGATATTTTAGATATTCTTGCCAAACGGCAGGTCGTTTCGGTCGAAGAGCTCTGCAAACTGCTGTATTCCAGCGGGGCCACCATCCGGCGCGACCTGAAAAAACTCGAATCCGAGGGGCTGATCAAACGCACCCACGGCGGGGCGGCGTTCATCGAGAGCGCCACGGCGGAGTTTCCCCTTGTGCTCCGGGAAAGTGAAAATTTGCAGCAAAAGGACATCATTGCGCAAAAAGCGCTCAAATACGTCAAAAATGGTCAAACCATTTTTCTCGATTCGAGCAGCACGGTGTTCCGCTTTGCGCAGAGCCTCAAAAACTTCTCCGACATCACCATTGTCACCAACGGCATTAAGTTACTCAACGCTCTGGCGGACTGCAAAAACCTCAGGCTGTACTGCACCGGCGGGCTGCTCACTCCCAACGCGAAATCGCTGATCGGGTCGTCGGCCTGCGAGTTTGTCTCCCGGTTCCATGCGGATCTGTCATTTATGTCCTGCCGGGGGGTCGACGCCGAAATCGGCCCAACCGTCTCGAGCGAGGAGGATGCCAACATCAAAAAGGCATTTGTCATAAACTCCCGTCGCTCGATCCTGCTGTGCGACTCAAGCAAGCTCGATATGCAGTTTTTCTGTAAGATCTGCAGCCTCAGCGCGTTTTACCAGCTCATCACCGACACCGACCTCCCCGAAAACTATCGGGAAAAGCTCACGGGGGCGCGCTGAGCTGTAACCATGCCGAAAACAGCCAAAACGCGAAACATCTTGACATTGCAGCTTTTATTGCATAAAATAATAGTACTATGTATCCATTTTAATGGAAGAGGCTTTTAAGTGCAAGCCCTTTCACAAAAGATTTGGTATATTTACACAGACACTTTCATATTTTCCATCAAACTGCGGCAAAAGACCCCGCCGCGGTAACACGAAAAGAGGAACCCATGATTAGAATACTCGTCGTTGAGGATGAACCGCCGATCGCGCGCGGCATCATCAAGCTGATCCAAAGCTACGACTGCGGGCAGGAAATGGACATCCAGTCCGCCATCAATGGAAAACGGGCGCTCGAACAGCTGGAAAGCGCGCCCTTTGACATTGTCTTTACCGATATTAAAATGCCTCTGATGACCGGCATCGAGCTCGCAGAACAGATCCAGAAGCGGTACCCCGAAATCGTCACCGTCATGATCAGCGGCTACCAAGACTTTGACTTTGCCCGCAAGGCAATTCAGTACAAGGTGTTCGACTACATTTTAAAGCCTGTCAAAAAAGAGGACATGCACAACCTGCTCGACCATGTGTTTGAAAAGATCAACAGCCGCAACCTGCAGAAAAACCGCTCGGATATCTTCCGCGCCATCCAAAATGAGGCGCCGGCCCCCGCTGCAAGCCAGAGAGGGGAAACTCAGCTTTATGCCGTGCTGTTGATGTGCGCCGGCGCGTTTCCCCTCACCCCGGACGAATCCCTGCTCCCCGCGATCTCGCTCTACAGCCAGATCGACGTCGAGCAGATTGTCGAATCCATGACCACGCCCAGCGAGGTGTCGATGTGCTTTAACGGCAAATCCTCCGCAGAGCGGATCGTCGTGGTGAGTGTTGACAACCCCGAACGAATCCACCAGATCGCCAGAGATTTGATGCAGCAGCTCGGACAGGTCAGCCACCTCCCGGTCACCATCGCCACCAATGGGCAACTCATCGATCTCAACCACCTCTACACCACTTTTATCAAACTGCGCACCATGCTGCACAACCGGTTGGTCCTCTTTCAGTCCAACATCTTCTGCCTCGGGGAAAACGAAGCGCAGGAAAAGGACGACTATGTGCCTGAAAACAAAGAGAGTGCGGTGTACAACGAGATGCTCGTCGCCCTCAAGACAGGCAGCAAAGAGCGGATCCACGAGAGCGTGCTCTCGAGCCTCAACGAATTCGCGGAGAAAAACGCGACACAGCTCGAATCGATCTTTGTATTTGAGCGGATCCTCTCCACCTTTTTTTCCGGAAACCTGAGTGGAAAACAGATCGTTCAGGCCAAAACCGACCTGCGCACCGCGTTTTCCAATGCGACGACTCAAAACAGCCTGTGCGACGAAATCACCGAAATCTTCTGCTATTCCCTCCCCAACGAGGAAAACGACGAAAAGGCGAATTCCCATCAGCATCTATGTGACAACATCGAATCCTACTTAAAGGCCAACTACGACAAAAACATCACCAACACCCTGCTGTCGCAGGAATTCGGGTTTGTCTCCTCCTACATCTCCAAAATTTTCCGGGAACACAAGGGGATGAGCCCCTCGGAGTACCTGACCAATTTCCGCATCGGCATGGCCAAGGAAATCCTGACCAGTCAGCCCGAGACTCTTGTCAAAGAGGTGGCGCGCACCGTCGGCTTCAACGACCAGCACTACTTCTCCAAAATCTTTAAACGGGAGACCGGCATGTGGCCTACCGAATTTCAGGGGCAGAAATGAGCCGAAACGGAGTTGGCTTGTACAGAACAGATTTTTAGACTTAGAAGGGGCAATGAAAACCCCCGGCAGAGCCGGGGGTTTTTCATATGCGCGCAAATCCCTTGTTTTTCGCTGAAGCGCAAACGCGTCAGTGCGCACTGTCCGCCGCATAAAGTTTTATTTGGCGCCCATTAACGGGCTGTTGGGTGGTCGTTCCCTGATTCCCCTTCTGCTCTTCTCTGCGATCCGCCCCATATGTTTTCTGTTGCATCCTCATCCTATCTGACCCACCGGAACTCTATGCTCCGGTACCTGCACGTTCACAATCCAATTTTTTCTTCAGCATCCTGCTGTACTTCCCTTTCAGATGCTCCTTTTAGCTAGAGTTCCTGTCTTAAGCGGGATTTTCTCCACCATTTGGATACGGTTGGGATATCTCCCCACGATCATTCGCATTGCCTCCCACCCGCACAGCTGTCTTAAAACTTCCCTGTTGCTTCTTTCTTCTCCTGATCGAATCCTCTGCTGCGTCATGTTGTTCCGCGTACGAGTCGTTGCAGCTCCACTTTGCACACCCTTAGTGGCAGGCTGGGTGCGAAACAAATTTGTATCATTTGTTTTCATCAGCCCCGCAGTTGTCAGACCAATTCCTCCCAAACGTCTTTTGTTTTACCCATCCCAAACGCTTTTTGGAAACCACCGGCACTTGCGAAGGTTTTTATTTTACAACAAAAAACGGCTGTCCCGGAAACTGTTCCGGCACAGCCGTTTTTGGGATGCTGCTAAATCAATAAATAGACCAAGGCGATAATAAGGGTGCGGTCCGCCCCCTCGTTGAGCAGAAGGATAATCAGCCCGAGCAGGATAATTCGGTCCTTGTCGATGTTGAGATCCTTCAGAATCTTTTCAATTGGGGTACCCTCCCCGGTCTGCTGTATCTCTGCGGGAGGGGACGGCGCCGGCGGCTGGCGGTGCTGCTGCTCCTGCGCGCCGTTGGAACGGCTGCGCTGGGCAGGATGGGAAGTCCCGCGCTGCGTGCGGGTGCTGTCCGGCTGACCCTGCACGCGCTGCTGCGCCCTCCGGTGCATATCCTGCACCCGCCGAATCGCATCCTGCTGCATTGCCATAAGTTCCGCGTTGGTGTAATGGTTCTGATTGTTCTGTGGCCCTGCGATATCGTCCACCCCCTCTCTCGCTAGAGTCCGATTTTTCCGAGCAGGCCGCTCTCCTTGAGCGTTGGCAAAAGGGAAATCAGCTTCATGATCTTCATCGCCTCATCTGCTTTTGCCTGGCGTTCCGGCCGCAGATGCGGCTTGAGTGCCCGGATCAGATCGACATTTTTGTCGCTGCGGTTCATCGAGGACATCATATTTTTCACCTGTAGAAGCATGTTGATGTCGAGCCCGCCGAACGGGTCTTCCTCACTGCTTTGCTCCTGAACAGGCTCCTCATTCTGGCCGCCGAACAAACTGCCCAGCGAAGATAAATCCAAGCCCTTACCCTCGCCTGCGCCCAGCATATCGGCAACATTTTTCAGTTTTTCCTGTCCTTCCTTGCTGCCCAGAATATCCTGTAAGGCTTGGGTAAGGTCTTCCATGGTTACTTATCCCCCATTAGTCTCTTCATCAGCATTTTGGCTTGTGGCGTATTGAGCAGCTGCTGGGTGAGTTCAGGATTGTTCATGATCTGGTTGAGCTTCGCCGCTTCCTCTGGGCGCAGCTTTTTCATCAGCTCCTCGGGTTTTTTGTTTTTGAGATC
>CBCSOX010000109.1:0-8785 GCA_965141735.1 uncultured Oscillospiraceae bacterium
ATTGTCTGTTTGCAATCGGCTACCGGATGTAAGCCTTTGCAAGCGTCGTTCGTAATGTGTGCCTTGAGGCGCTGCCAGTAGCATATGGCTTTGCCCGCATATGTAGTACCACCAGCTTAGTTGGTGAGTTCCTTTTGTATAAATTTCTCCGGCTGAGCCGGTGGCTTAAAAGAGTATCAGCGAGGAGCATGAAATAAACGCTCACTACATAAACAATTAAATCGTCAAGTCACCCCTCTTTGGAAGTGGTCATGACTGTGGCTTGAGAGGATAGGAAATCATATATGGGACAGTAACCGCGGAATTTAAACAAAATTTACATTATTTTTTTCATTTTATTGAAAATTGCGGCAAATAATGCTATACTAAATATATAAATTTATTTATTGTACCAAAAAAGGAGGCAGTTACATGAAGCAAGAACCAATTGAGATCAAATCTAAAATCAATGGCAACATCACTGCTTACGCAATTCCAGGACATTTCGCAACCGCACACGCACATGTCAATTTTTATATTGACGTCACTAATATTAAGCATCAGCACACTATGGCCCGCAATGCAGCAATTGCGTTTGCATCCTTCTACGCCTCCAACACGGTTGTTGACACCATTGTTTGCACCGATAACAGCGAAGTAATTGGTGCTTTTCTCGCACGCGAGCTCACCCGTCCCTCTTATATGTCAGTTAATGATAGTACGGTGATCAATGTAGTTGCACCTGAATTTACACCAAATGGGCAAATGATGTTTCGCGACAATATCAAATCCATGGTGAATGGCAAAAATATTTTGCTTTTAATCTCCTCTGTGATCACTGGAAAAACACTTGCACGGTCTTTTGAGTGCATCTCCTACTATGGCGGGGCAGTTTCTGGAATTGCCGCTATTTCAAGTTCGATGGAGGAATTTCAAGGTATTTCGATCCATTCCATCTTCTCACCCTCAGATCTCCCGGAATACAATATTTTTTCCGCTCAGGAATGCCCTTTTTGTAAATCGCACCGAAAAATCGATGCCCTCAGCAATAGCCATGGTTACACAGAGCTATAAAAAGAACAAGAGTAGCCTTAGAGAGGCAAGATTCTGAAATTTGAGATATGAGAGAACAGATCAGATGGGCAGGCGCCGTTGTTTAAGCGGCGTCTGCTTTTTCGTATTTCGGCAAAATGAAGTAATAACCAGGTCAGCCGTGTAACAGGTGACCATGATTTATTGAAACATAAATTATTAAAATGGGTAAAAGCATGTAATGTAAACTTGACTTGCTGCCGAGATCGTAGTATACTAAAAATAGAATTTCACGAACAGGATGGATGGAATGAAAAATCGAATGAAAGAGTTTCGGGAAAAGCTTGGACTGACGCAGAAAAGGCTCGGCGAGCTCATCGGTGTTTCCCGTCAAGCGGTCAATGCTATTGAAACAGAAAAATTTGAACCCTCCATCTGGATCGCATACGATATTGCAAAGGTGTTTGAGTGTGCAATCGAGGATGTCTTTTTATTTGAGGACAGCCCGCATAAATCACGGGCGGATAAAAGCAGGAGGTAGAGGACAGAATGGCGATTCGAAATCTTCGTTTTACAGACGATCCAATTTTAAGGAAGCGGTGCCGCGAGGTAGAACAGGTGGATGATAAAATCCGCACTCTTCTCGACGACATGGCCGATACGATGTACAGCACAGAAAATGGGGGCGGGCTGGCGGCCTGCCAGGTAGGAATCTTAAAACGTCTTGTTGTCATCGATGTGGGGACAGGATTGCTCAAACTGGTCAACCCAAAAATCATCGGGACAAGCGGCGTTCAGGAACGGCTAGAAGGGTGTTTAAGCTTTCCAAACCAGTGGGGGAAAGTACTTCGTCCGCAAAAGGTAACAGTAGAGGCGCTGGATGAAAACGGCGAGGAGATCATCATCACCGGTGAGGACCAACTTGCACAGTGCCTTTGCCATGAAATCGATCATCTGGACGGCATCGTTTTTGTGGACAAGGTGGTCGAGTGGATGCAGTAAAATCTCAGGGGAGATAAGCTCCAAGAACCTTTTGTTAAATTTATTTCTCCCATGTTAAATCAAGGATGCCCAGTAAAAAAATAAAACCACAAGCAAACTGGTGACATGCATAAGTACCTCGAAGGGTCCAATACCGGCTCTCAGCCCGTGTCAAGCTCGTCGTTTTTTATTGATTGCTCTGCTTTATTACCTCCTCAGGTAAAGCCAAAAGTTTATCCACTTTGAACGGACCCCAAAAAGTTAGATAAAGAGATGAAAAAGAAATAAGCTAAGCCACTGAGAGGGCTTGCTGTCTGTGAGTAACAGGTAGCAAGCCTTTTCGCTTTGCCTTGATGCAGCGATCGTTGTAGCTATCCATAATAATCCACAAGCTCGGATTTCAAGTGTTTTGTTGACTCAAAAGTTTGTAATTACAGCAACCCGCTTTTGATTAATCCAAAGAAATTATCAATCACAACCATTTGGCAGTGCCGATCGTGGTTGGAGTGATGGATGAGATTTGTTCCGGTTAGGAGTTGTGCAAAAGCTTCGTTGGGTAATCCATACTATTTGACATAAAATCACCCCGAAAGTTAGACAGGATGCCATACTGTCTAGCTTTCGGGGTGCACTTCATATTCAGCCACTGGCTGTTTTTCCTTAAATTACAAACGGGATTTAAAATCTTGATAACCAAAACTGCGGACCAGTTCAAGCTGATTGTTTGCATCGGTCACTGCAATGGACGGGAGGTTGATCCCGTTAAACGTATTGTTTTTTACCATGGAGTAATGCGCCATGTCACAGAACACGAGGCGGTCACCCGCTTTGAGCGGGCGGTCAAAGGAATAGTCCCCAATGATATCCCCCGCCAGGCAGGTCGGCCCGCCGAGCCGATAGGGAAACGATTTTTCACCCGGTTTCCCCGCACCGATGATTTCGGGGCGGTAGGGCATTTCCAGCACATCGGGCATATGGCAGGCAGCGGAGGTGTCGAGGATTGCGATATCGATCCCATTGCGGCCGATTTCCAGCACGGTGCTGACTAAAAATCCAGTGTTGAGTGCAACTGCTTCCCCCGGTTCCAGATAGATCTCCAGCTGATAGGTTTGCTGCATCCGCTGAATGCAGCGAATCAGCTTTTCCACGTCATAGTCTGCCCGGGTGATGTGGTGCCCGCCGCCAAAATTGAGCCAACTCATCTGGATGAGGTAGGGGCCAAATTTCTCCTCTATCGCGTCGAGGGTGGTCTCGAGCGCATCGGCGTTCTGTTCACATAAGGTGTGAAAATGAAGCCCGCTAATCCCGTCGAGCAGGTCTGGGCGGAAGCTGTCCACTGTCACCCCGAGCCGGGAGCCGGGGGAACAGGGGTCATAGATCGCGTGGTCCTGGGTGGAACATTCGGGATTGATGCGGATACCGCACTGTTTGCCCGCTGCCAACGCGCGTTCCCGGTACTTCTCCCACTGTCCGAAGGAGTTGAACACAACATGTCCGCAAATTGAGAGGATCTCCTCAAACTCTTCCTCCCGGTAGGCAGGGGAGAAAATGTGATTCTCTTTCCCCATCTCTTCATAGCCAAGCCGCGCCTCAAACAGGCCGCTCGCGGTCGTCCCATCGAGGTACTCTCCGATGAGGGGGTAGAGGGAGTACATCGAAAACGCCTTTTGTGCGAGCAGGATGCGGCAGCCAGTCCGCTCCTTGACCGAGCGCAGGAGCTCAAGGTTGCGGATGAGCAGGCTCCGGTCAACCGCATAATAAGGGGTTGGCAGGGCGTTCAAGTCAAAGTTTATCTGCTGCATCTCAGTCTACCAGCTCGGGGTTGCGGCTCTCCTGCCAGGGCAGGCCCCATTTGTTGAGCGCGTCCATAAACGGGTCGGGATCAAATTCTTCGATGTTAAACACACCCGGGCCCTTCCAGGCACCCGTCATCAGCAGACTGGCGCCGATCATTGCGGGGACGCCGGTCGTGTAGGATATCGCCTGGGAGCCCACCTCCCGGTAGCACTCCTGATGGTCACAGACGTTGTAGAGGTAGTAGTTCTTTTCCTTGCCGTCCTTAATCCCGCGGAAAATGCAGCCGATGTTGGTTTTGCCCTTGGTGCGCGGGCCGAGGGTGGCGGGATCAGGGAGAACCGCTTTGAGGAACTGGAGGGGGACAATCTGCTTGCCCTCGAATTCAATCGGCTCGATCGAGGTCATCCCAACATTCTCCAGGCATTTGAGGTGGGTGAGATAGCTCTGACCAAACGTCATAAAGAAGCGGATGCGCTGAATCCCCTTGATGTTGAGGCCGAGCGACTCGAGTTCCTCATGGTGGAGCAGGTACATCTCTTTTTCCCCAATCTCCGGGAAGTTGTACACCCGTTTGATCTCCATCGGCTTTGTCTCAATCCACTTCCCGTTTTCCCAGTAGCTGCCGTTTGCCGAGACCTCTCGGATGTTGATTTCAGGGTTAAAATTAGTTGCGAACGGATAGCCGTGGTCGCCCGCATTTGCGTCGAGAATGTCAATGGTGTGAATTTCGTCAAATTCATGCTTCATCGCGTAGGCCGAAAACACGCCAGTCACACCCGGGTCAAACCCGCTGCCGAGCAGGGCAGTGATGCCCGCTTTCTCAAAGCGTTCTCGGTAGTCCCACTGCCATTTGTACTCAAATTTCGCGGTGTCGAGCGGCTCATAGTTCGCGGTGTCGACATAGTGGGTCTTGGTCGCAAGGCAGGCGTCCATGATGGTCAAATCCTGATAGGGGAGGGCGAGGTTGAGCACGACATCGGGCTGAAACTGGTTGATCAGCGCAACGAGCTCTTCGACGTGGTCAGCGTCCACCTGTGCGGTCTGAATTTTGGTGCTGGTGGTCGGCTGAAGCTTTTCCTTGAGCGCGTCGCATTTGCTCTTAGTGCGGCTCGCGATGCAGATTTCCTCAAACACCTCGCTGTTTTGGCAGCATTTGTGGATAGCAACACCTGCAACGCCGCCGCAGCCAATGATTAAACATTTTCCCATTTTGTATTCCTCCTATAATCCACATCTCTGGCAACTCGTTTAGCTGCCGGATATATTCTAGCGTAAAAATGATGGAAGTGACAGCACTGTCCACATCCTCCTGTGTATTTACCGGGAAATCGCGAGCACAAGCTCCCGCAGCACCTTGCAGGCAACCGCGGTGGAGACCCCGCTTTGATCATAAACAGGGGAGAGTTCATTGACGTCGCAGCCGACGAGATTTTGCAGCCCGCCAATGGTTTTGATGGCGTCGAGCAGCTGCAAAAAGCTCACCCCGCCCGCTTCAGGCGTCCCGGTTCCGGGAAAAATAGATGGGTCGAGTACGTCGAGGTCAAGCGTGAAATAGACCGGCTTGTCCGCGAGCTGATCCACTGTCTCAGCAAGGCCGGAAAAATCAAACTTGCGGGTGTTCACATGCTCCCTACCCCAGACAAACTCGCTTTTATCCCCCGAACGGATGCCGAACTGGAAGATTCGGCCGTCCCCAACCAGGTCCCACACCCGGTGCAGCACCGTCGCGTGGGAGAGGGTTGCGCCGAGATACTCATCCCGCAGGTCGGCGTGGGCGTCGAAGTGAATGACATGCAGATCCGGGTACTGTTTCACCGCCGCCCGCACCGCGCCGAGGGTGACCAGGTGCTCCCCGCCGATCATCAGCGGACGCTTGCCGTCGGCAAGGATTCTTTCGGCATGTTTTTCAATCTGGGAGAGGGCGCGGCTGGTGTCCCCAAAACAGAGCTCGAGGTCGCCGCTGTCAAACACAGCGGAGTCCTCCTCCAAATCTTTGTTTTGATAGGGACTGTAGGTTTCCAGGCCGAACGAGTCCCCCCGCATCGTTTTGCTCGCAAAGCGGGTGCCGGGGCGGAAGGAGGTCGTCGAATCAAACGGCGCGCCGAACAGCACAAGGTCCGCCTCGCTGTATTCCTTGTCGCACCCCAGAAAGGTTTCTACATTTTTATTCCACATCGCGCAACAGCTCCTCTACATAGTTTGGCAGCGCAAACGCACCGGCGTGCAGCTGGGTGTTGTAATACTGGGTTTTAAACCCGAGCGCATTCCATTTGACGCCGTTTAAATCCCGGACTGGATGGTATTTTTTCGACGCAAAGCCGAACAGCCAATGTCCAGACGGGTAGGTCGGGATGTGCGCCTGGTACACCTTGCTGATGGGGAAAGATTCCACAATCCTCTTGTGCGCCCGCTGCATGGCCACCGCATCTTCGTTGTAAAACGGGCTTTCATGCTGGTTGACCATGATGCCGTCCTCCCGGAGCGCCTTGTAGCAGTTGCCGTAAAACTCCTTGGTGAACAACCCTTCTCCCGGTCCCATCGGATCGGTAGAATCGACGATGATCAGATCGTACTCATTTTCGCACCGGCGGATGAATTTGAGCCCGTCCTGGTAGGTGATGCGCACCCGCTCGTCCCCAAAGCAGCAGGCCGTCTGGGGCAGGTGTTTTTTGCACACCTCGACAACCAGCTCGTCGATCTCCACAAGGTCGATCTGCTCGATGGTGGAATAGCGGGTCAGCTCGCGCAGCACCCCGCCGTCTCCCGCTCCGATGACGAGGACCCGCCTGGGGTTGGGATGCACTGCCATCGGCACGTGCACAATCATTTCGTGGTAGATAAACTCATCCTTTTCGGTGAGCATCATATAGCCGTCAAGGGTGAGAAAACGGCCGAATTCCTTGGAATCAAATACATCAATCCGCTGAAACTCGCTCTGCCCGCAGTAGAGCTGGCGGTCTACTTTGATTGAAAACTTCACATGCGGCGTGTGCCGTTCGGTGAACCATAATTCCATATTAAACTCCTTTCAGGACATTGATCCGCTGAATTTCCATATCCTCCGGGCCGGTCAGGGAACAGCCCTTTTCTTTCGCATAGGCAATGTAGTCGAGGATTTCACGGGTGATTTGCTCCCCGGGGGCGAGAATCGGGATGCCCGGCGGATAGCACATGACGAACTCGCTGCAAATCCTTCCCGCGCTCTCACCGATGGGAAGGGACTCCTTGTCCGCGTAAAACGCGTCCTGTGGGGTGGCGACAACCTTTGGGCTGATGTACTCATGGCGGAGCATCCCGGCCCTGTCCCGCTTGTACCGGCGGCGGATCTCAGAGAGCGCGCTCACCAGCCGCTCAAGGTCGCGTTCCCGGTCGCCTACTGAGATGTAGGCGAGGATGTTTCCGATGTCGCCGAACTCCACCTGGATGTCATATTCGTCCCGCAGAATGTCGTACACCTCAATCCCCGCAAGCCCGATTTCAAAGGTATTGACCGACAGCTTGGTGATGTCAAAGTCAAAGATTGTATCCCCGTTGATGAGCTCGCGGGAATAGGCGTAGTAGTCGCCGATCTCGTTGATTTCCTCCCGCGCGTACTCCGCGAGGGAAGCGACCTTGTCAAAAATCTGCTCCCCGTTGATTGCGAGGTTTTTTCGAGAGATATCAAGGCTGGAGAGCAGCAGATAGGAGCCGCTCGTCGTCTGGGTGAGATTGATTACCTGCCGGACATACCCCTCGTGTACCCGTTCCCCGACGAGGAGAAACGAACTCTGGGTGAGGGAACCGCCCGATTTGTGCATGCTCACCGAAGCCATGTCCGCCCCCGCCGCCATGGCGGCAACGGGCAGGTTTTTCCCAAAGTAAAAGTGAGTTCCGTGCGCCTCGTCCGCGAGCAGCAGCATGCCATGGGCATGTGCGAGCTTTGTAATCTCCCGGATGTTGGAGCAGATGCCGTAATAAGTCGGGTTGTTGACGAGCACCGCCTTGGCGTCGGGATTTTCCTCAATCGCCCTTTTGACATCTGCAAGCGACATGCCGAGCGCGATGCCGAGCCTCTGGTCCATCCTAGGATTGACATAGACCGGAACCGCTCCCCCGATGATCAGCGCATTGATGACACTGCGGTGGACGTTGCGGGGCAGAATGATCTTTTCCCCTCGTTTGCAGGCGGAGAGCACCATGGCCTGTACAGCCGAGGTGGTGCCGTTGACCATAAAGAAGGCGTGGCGGGCACCGAACGCGTCGGCAGCGAGCTCTTCCGCCTCCTTGATCACCGATATGGGGTGGCAGAGGTTGTCGAGCGGCTTCATGGAATTGACGTCCACTGTCATGCATTTTTCCCCGAGAAACTCAGTGAGCTCGGGGCTGCCCTTGCCCCGCTTGTGGCCGGGCACGTCGAACGGGACGACCCGCATCCGTTTGAACTGTTTAAGGGCCTCGAGAATCGGCGCCCGGTCCTGTGAAAGTGTTGTCATCTGGAGGACTCCTTTGCTTTTAGTAGACATTGCTGCCGCTGAAAATCTCAATCATCTCCTGGCGCAGGCTGTGGGTGATATTGAGCCGGGTGCGCGGCGGGAGCTCGTAAACGTCGGTATTAAAGAGGTAGTTCTGCAAATCCACCTCTTTGATCAGCATTTTGGTGTGAAACATGTTGGACTGGTAGACGTTGATGTCAATTGCATCGTATTTTTCGAGGGTGCGGTTGTCGATGTAGTCCTGAATCGAGGTGATCTTGTGGTCGATAAACAGTTTTTTTCCGCTGATGTCCCGGGTAAAACCGCGCACCCGGTAGTCCATGGTGATGATGTCTGAATCAAAGCTGCCGATGAGGTAGTCGAGGGTGCGCAGCGGGGTGATTTCCCCGCAGGTGGCGACGTCGATGTCCACCCGGAAGGTGGCGAGACAGTTGTCCGGGTGGTATTCGGGATAGGTGTGCACCGTCACGTGGCTTTTGTCGAGATGGGCAACAATCGTCTCCCCGAGCGGATCGGCGGGGGAG
>CBCSOX010000110.1:0-8732 GCA_965141735.1 uncultured Oscillospiraceae bacterium
CCCGCGCTGTTTGAACGGCTCAAGCAGCTGCGCCATGAGATCGCGTCGGTGCAGAACCTTCCCGCCTACATTGTGCTGACCAATGCGGCGCTGACAGATATGTGCAAAAGACTCCCCACAACGCCCGCAGAGTTTTTAGAGGTGTCCGGGGTGGGGCAGGTCAAGCTCGAGCGGTATGGGGAGCAATTTCTCAGTGAAATACGCTCCTATTTAAGGGAACATGAAGAACAGTGAAGCGCAGACCTGCCACAAGCCGGTTGAATGCCGGCGTTCAGATGGCAGAACTGTTTTAAAGGACTGGTGCAGGTTTCCATCAGCAGCCTTCTGTTGCACTCAAAAAAACGCCCCGCCATCCCTAAGCATTTTGGGAAGCGGGGTGTTCTTCGACTTTTTGTTTTTCGCCGGTGAGCGCGGATTGATCAATCAGGCGTTTCAGTGCTGGATAGAGTTTTTCAGTATCCAGAACGCTCGCGCCTGAGGACAAAGTGAGAACGGCAAATTCATGCGTTTCTTTGTCATAGCTGAGGGAGCCGTCGCAGGTCGGGCGGTGCCCGCAGTTGTAGCTGATCAGCAGCTTGTGACCGGTTTCAGACTCCTTCTGTACATAGAACGTCATTTCATCCCTCTTTTCTGCTGAATTTTTCTTTAGTATGCGCAGAATAGCGGGAAATAAGAGAGGGAAATACTACCTTTTCCTGCCGAAGGCAAAAAACTTTGTGAGCAGAAAGGTGATTGGAATGCCCAATATGGCGGCGACCAGATAGGCGATGATTTTGTGAAATCCCAAAACATTGTAGACGAGCAGCACGACAAGATTTTGAATGATAAAGTTCGGCACATAGGAAAGGCAAAACTTCAAGTATTTTTGCCAATGCAGCTTTTCGTGAAAGGTAAAAAAGCTGTTGAGCAGATATGCGATTGACAGGCTGCAGAGATAGCCGATGATGAACGCGAGATTTGCGTTCAGAAATATGGAAAAGAGGGCGGATAACAGCGTTCCGTTAAAGGTGTTGATGACACCGATAACGACAAAGCAGAAAAAATCCCGCGAAAAAAAGAGATTCCAACATGTTTGAAATGCCTGTCTGATTCTATTCATAATATTTCTCCATCCAATTGTATTACTCATTCTATTATAGCAGTATATTTTTTTTCGTCAAATATACACTGTTGGGCTCTATATTTCAGGTGTGGTTTGACAAAAAGCTGGAAAGTTTCTGTACGCGGCGGAAAAAGTGTGTTATAATGAAACCAATCGGAAATTGGTATTGGAGGCGCATATGGCGATTAACAAGGCGATGCGGGCGGCCTTAAAAGCCCTGTCTTATCCTGATCTTGACATCAAAAACCACTATAAGCTGCACCGTGGAGTCATCCGTCTGGCGAATCCCCCTGCACGCAAACCATACTACAGCACCTGGGATCACAAAATTTCCTGCGCAGATCACCAGATTCCGGTGCGGATTTTCCAGCCGGATTCCCCTGGAAGCCATCCGGTGCTGCTGTTTTTTCACGGCGGCGGCTGGGTGACTGGGGATATCAACAGCTATGATAAGGTGTGCCACTATATGGCCAAAGCGACCAACCACCTTGTCGTTTCGGTGGACTACAGGCTGGCCCCGGAGCACCGGTTCCCGGCAGCGCCAGAGGACTGCTACGCGGTTGCGCGGGAGTTGTTTGTCAAAACACATCTTCTTGGCGCTCGGCCCGACCAGATCACCCTGATCGGAGACAGCGCAGGGGGAAATCTTGCGGCCGTTGTCTCTCTGATGGCCCGCGACCGGGGCGAATTTATGCCTAAGAGACAGATTTTGATTTATCCTGCCACCCACTATGACCACACGCCGCAGTCTCCCTTTGAATCAGTGCGGGAAAATGGAATGGGATACCTGCTCACCTCCAAACGGGTGTGCGACTATATGGAGCTTTACAGCAGAGGCACGGAAGATTATCAGAATCCCTACTTTTCTCCGCTGCTTGCTCAAGATCTGAGTGGCCAGCCAAAAACCCTTTTGATAACAGCACAGTACGATCCGCTTCGGGATGAAGGGGAAGCATATGGGCAGCGGCTCAAAGATGAGGGAAACGATGTGCTGATCCACCGGATGCCTGACGCACTGCACGGTTTTTTCTCCCTGCCGCCGAGGTTTGTCCAGGTTCGCAGATGCTATTCGCTGATCAACCGCTTTGTGGCTGAGGTGAGAGAGTAGAATTTTAAAAGAATTTGATATTTTTACTTGACACCTCAAAAGAATCATGCTATAATTTATAAGCAGTTTGTTTCACATGCGGATATGGCGGAATCGGCAGACGCGCTAGATTCAGGTTCTAGTGGGGGCAACCCCGTGGAGGTTCAAGTCCTCTTATCCGCACCAGACTGAGTCTGGACGCAATTTGCGTTCGGACTCTTTTTTTGTTTGAATGAGGATGCACGTATTGGCAGTGACATCTTTTTTGTAGCATAAACCAAGATTGAGTATGAACGCAGTTTGCATTCAGACTTTTTTATTTTCGTGAGGGAAGGTCTCGCGTTTATTGCGGGTATCTTTTTTGTAGCGTACACCCACCCGTTAAGTACCGAGTTTTCGGTCTTAACGGGTTTTTTGCTGTCTAAAAACGATTTGAAATTTAAAATACCATTCAGCATTGAAATCAGTATGTATTTTCTTCGCAAATACAATCACAGTGTTATCATTTATAACAACTGAAAACCCAGTTTACCGTAGAGGACGAAGTTTGGTTCCTTACAGATTCTGTTCACGCTAGACAGAATGACTGGTAAATAGACTCTCATGCAGCTTAAGCTCTGTAGACAAACGCAGGCCAGGAGATCGATAGATGATCTTTGCCGGGTGACATGAAACAATCAGGACTCTCCTTGTTCCACCTGTACCGGTTCTGTCATAGGATTCGCCGTCTGCAAGGCTTTAGAGGGTTTTTATTTTGGTTTGGCCTTTTCCTTCCGATATTGTACAGGAGAAAGGCCGTACTTTTTCTTAAAAATTTTATACAGATAACTGACATCATACACCCCAACCTGATTGGAAATCTCCTCCATTGTGAACTGCGTGTTTTCAAGTAAATCCTTTGCAGTTTGCAGCCGGATATTTTGAATTAGCTCTAAATAACCTTTGTGAAAGCTCTTTTTGAGCAGCCTGGAGATATGAGTCTGGGAATAGTTGAATTTTTCTGCAATTCTTTTTAACGACACTGTCTGCAGGTTTTCCTGGATATAGTGAATCATATCCAGAGCAATCCTATCCACAAACAGGTCTTCTTGCGTTGCTTCATAGTAATGTTGATATTCGCGCGCTAAATAGGTGAAAATTTGCAAACACAGAGCTTTCATGATGGTATTCGAACCGAGCTGGTCAGTTAAAGACTCCTCTGCAAGCTGCTGGATCAGATGCTGGATCGAGTATTGCGGCAGGAAAGGAAAGTAGATACTATCATCGATTTTATTTAACTGGTAGAAGTAATCCAGGAAAAAATTCGACAACAATTGATTGTCGGATAATAGGGCGAGCAGCGAATTTTCAAAGACCTCTTTTGAAATCATCACATTAAAGACAACGTCATTGGGGTCGGTAATATAGATCCAGTGCAGCGCATGGGGGTTTAAGAGCATGGCATCCCCCTCTGACATTGTGATCGCCTGGTCAGAGATATTTTGGACACAGCTGCCGCGGTAAACGTAGACAAGTTCGAAATAACTGTGGTTGTGATACAGCTTCTTTTCGCGGTAGTGCTCAATATAATTGTGTTTGGTTACATAGATAGGCTTTGAGGAAAGAAGGGGGAAAGTATAGTACCCATATTTTGCAACCGCAGCAAAAAACGAATCTCTTCTCAACGGGTCCTCTGGGTTTTTTCGCTGCTGTTGTTCAATTTCAGCCCACGTTTGATTCCACTGCTCGATCCATTGTGTCAACCATGCATCCATTCTCATCTTCTCCACTTCTCCTATACTTTCCTTTATTATAGCATATCTGTGCAGAAGAATGCCTGACTTTTCAACATATGTCGGCTTTTTACTATGAGGGAGTTCGCAGAATACAAAGATTTTTAAAATCGATTCTTTTATAATAAAACTGCAATTGAATTGCAAATCGACCAAAAGGGGAGGATACAATGAAAAATACCAAAAGAAAATTGCTTGCATTGCTGCTGTCCGTGTCCATGCTGGCGAGCGCTTTGACAAGCACAATCACGGCGCAGGCACAGCCTGGGTATGATTTGAATGTACTTTCACTGCGAACCAATTCGGTTGAAAACGCAGCCGCAGTGGATACACCAAATCCGACATTCAGTTGGCAGATCGATTCCAATCTGATCGGTGCAGCACAAACGGCGTATCAAATCAAGCTGTACGACGCAGATGAGGTTCTGGTCTGGGACAGCGGAAAGGTGATGGACAGCGATTCCACCTATATCCAATACCCACAAGACGCCCCTGTGTTAGAGGCAAAATCCTATTACAGCTGGTCTGTCACGGTGTGGGATGCGGCTGGAAAGACTGCAGTTTCCGAGCCGCAGGCATTTACCACCGGGTTTATGAGTACCTCTCTTTCCGCATGGGAAGGCGCCCGGTGGATCGGTGCGGATGAGCTCTATCTTGACGCTGAAACGCTGGGGGTTTACCGGCTCAACTATGACATGCAGCTAAAGGAAGGCAGCACAGAGGCGGGATTTGTGTTTGGCGCAGAGGATCCAAAGCTCAGCAGTCCGGTTTACAATGAATTTCTCATTGGAGGAGAAAACTATATCTCCTATCAGCTGGATGTCAGTACCATACCTGCTGTGATGAAGATTTACCGCGTCGGTTACAGCAATACCGACACCAAAGAGATTCCGTTTAAAACAATTGAAATTCCCGAATCGATTCTAAATCAATCAAACAGGTATGATGAACACCGTTTTGGCATCACAATCTCAGGAAAAAAGATGGAAAGCCTGACGATTGATGGACAGACGATTGATACGGATGTCACTCTGAGTGCATCGATTCAGGTTCTGTATCCCCGTTTGAACAGTATCGGTTTTGCAACTGACCAAGCGAGCAGCGCTGTTTTCACCGATGTCTCTGTACAGAACTACCATGCGCCCTCTTCCACCGTATTCGGCTGCGAAATTGGAGCAGGGTACCGTATTTTCGAAGCAGGCGGCGAGGCCGTGTCTGTCAATGGAGATGAAATTCAGGTCGGCAAAGGGGTGCTGTTCTACGCGGACCCTTCTTACGGTTCGGTACCCATGCTGAGGAAAGAACTCAACGCTGAAAAGGAAATAAAAAGGGCGACCCTGTATGCTACTTCAAAAGGCATTTATGAACTGTACCTCAACGGGGAAAGGGTAGGGGATGACTACTTTTCCCCCGGTGACACCGACTACCGCCAGCAGATTCAATACACCTGCTACGATGTGACGGATCAAATGGAACAAGGCGGCAATGTGATCGGTGCTGTGCTCGCCTCCGGCTGGTATACCGACCAGGTTTCCTATGAACTGAATCAAACGAATTTTTATGGCGAGTATTTAGAGCTGCTTGCTCAGCTCGAGATTGAATACACCGACGGCACCACTCAGACCGTTGGGACGGACGACAGCTGGCGCTATTACGGCAGCGGCCCTGTGCGGTATGCGGGCAATTTTAATGGGGAAAAATATGACGCAAGGTTGGAAGAAGCGGTCGACGGATGGTCGACTGCCGATTATGATGACAGCGACTGGAAAAATGCAGCTGAAAAGGAAAGCGAGGTCGCCGGTTATGAACCGCGCATTGTTGCAAAAGCAGATCCAGGGGTAAAAGCAGTTGAGGAACTCTGTGCAAGCTATGTGGGGGAACAGACGAGAAATGGGCAGACGGTCTATCTTTACGACATGGGAGTCAACATGGTGGGGGTACCCAAAATTAAACTGCCAGCAGGTGAGTCCGGTCAAAAGATCACCCTGCGGTTTGCTGAAATCCTCTACCCGGAATATTCGGAAGACGGCGTCAGCTATGGCGAGCTCACCGGTCTGCTCGCGACGGAAAACTACCGCACTGCCTATAGCACAGACACCTATATCATGAAAGGCGCAGCGGGCGGAGAAACCTATCAGCCGTCGTTTACCTTCCATGGATACCAATACCTTGAAGTGAGCGGAATTGACCGAGCAATTCCCGCTGACAACATCAAGGGAATTGTGTTGAGCTCAATCACGGAACCGACGAGCAGATATGAGACGTCAGAGACTTTAACCAACCAGCTGTTTCAGAACATCATGCGTTCTGCATACGGAAACCACCTGTCAATCCCGACAGACTGCCCGCAGCGCGACGAACGCATGGGATGGACCGGGGACGCGCAGATTTTTTCCAGGACAGCGACCTATTTCGCTGACATGAACCGCTTTTACAACAACTATACCTCCATCATGAGGGACGGCCAGGACAAAACAAGCGGCGAGTTTTCAGATTACGCGCCGAGTTTCAATCCGGTTGGAGAAGGCGGCGCGCGCGGTTCCATCGGGTATAGCTGGAGCGCGGCAGGGGTGATTGTACCCTATGAAACCTATCTGCAGTACGGAGATGAAAGCATCATTTGGGAAAACTACGAT
This sequence comes from uncultured Oscillospiraceae bacterium, assembly GCA_965141735.1. Classification (GTDB taxonomy): domain Bacteria; phylum Bacillota; class Clostridia; order Oscillospirales; family Ruminococcaceae; genus Massilioclostridium. Next base: position 6,598 of record CBCSOX010000110.1, read on the forward strand.
GCAATGACGCTGCATGTGGAATACCTGATGGACAATCATCTCGATGGGAAAAAGTATCTGACTTCCCAGACGGGTTTTCTCGCGGATCATCTCTCGATTGACACCACAGACACTGCGATGCTCGGAAACGCAACCTTTTATTATGTCATGACCTCCCTCGCCCGCATGGCGCAGGCGATTGGAAAAACAGAGGATGCACAAAGGTTCGCCGCGTTTGCTCAGGGAGTTCAGGCAGAATGGAATTCCACCTATGTGGATCCCGCCACGCACCGGACTGCGGATGATACCCAGGCGTCTTACGCCCTTCCGCTTTCCTATGATGTGTTTGATGACCAGAACAAACCGTATGCGCAGCAGTACCTGGCACAGGCGTGCGCAGAGAGCGGGTTTACCATCACCACAGGATTTGTGGGCACGGCGCCGCTGCTGCCCGCCCTCACCGACGCGGGCAACCTGTCTGATGCCTATTCGATGTTTGAGCAGACCGACTATGCATCCTGGCTCTATCCGGTGACCCGCGGGGCAACCTCAGTTTGGGAAAGGTGGAATTCCTACATTGCGGAGGATTCCTACGGAAATAAAAATGGAATGCGCTCCTTCAACCACTATTCCCTCGGGGCAGTCGGCGCCTGGATGATGGGGTATCAGGTTGGGATTCAAAGAGACGAAACTCCGGGCTTTCAGAGCTTTGTCCTGCAACCAACTGTTGGCGGGAACTTTCGTTTTGTCAACGGCGCTTATGACTCCAATTATGGAACCATCGTGTCGAATTGGACAGCGCAGGATGGCCGGCTGGCAAGCTATCAGGCAGTCGTACCGGCAAATACTACGGCAACACTTTACTTGCCAGTTGAGCAGACGGCTGTCGATCGTTTCCGGAATATTGACGGAGTTACCTTTGCTGGAATGACTCAACACAATGGACAGGAGTGCGCAAAATTCAGCCTTCAGGCTGGCGGCTACGAGTTCCGACTCACAGGCGGCAGTTTAACCGCATCGATTCAGGACGGGTTTGTCACAAACTCCTCGGCAGACAAAACAATTTTGAGAACCGTCCTTGCTTATGCGGAGGCCCAATACGCTTCTGAACAATTTGACACCCTCATTGACAGTGTGCAGTTGTCCTACACTGCTGCGCTCGAGGGTGCCCGTGGGATCGATGCGAATCTCACGGCAACACAGCAAGAGGTGGACGATGCTTGGAAAGCGCTGCTCAACGAAATCCACAAACTCGGGTTTGTGCGGGGAGACAGGGCTGCATTAGGGGAACTCATCACACTCGCCGAGAACTTCCTCTGTGAAGCTGACCGCTATACAACCGCTACGGTTGATCTGCTTGTTTGGGCAGTGGATGCAGCAAAAGCGGTCTACCAAGACGGAGATGCACTGCAGCAAGAAGTGGATCAGGAGCAACAAAATCTGCTTGAGGCAATGCTGCAGCTCAGATATAAGGCGGACAAATCGATTCTGGAATCCGTTTTGGCAGAAGCTGCTGAACTCGACACGACGGTGTTTACCCCGGAACGTGTGAACGTTTTTCAGGCGGCAAAAAGCAGGGCGGAAGAGGTGTACGGCAACCCGAATGCGCTCCAGTCCGAAGTGGACAGGGCAGCACAAGCACTGCGGGATGCAATCAACGCACTGAAATCCGTATCTACTACAAGCACTGAACCTGCCGTGCAGGGTGACATACAGCAAACAGTGGGCAGCAACAACGCAAAGACAGGGGATACCGGTTCCATCCTGTTTGCGCTGTTTACCTTGACAGGCGCTGGATTGCTTTTCAGCAGAAAGAAAAAATAAAAGGCTCTCCCGATTACCAGACCCCCCAGCTATTTATCAAAATAGCTGGGGGTCTGTAATTTGGGTTTGATTGTCACTGTCAATACCCTCTGCGATAGTTTACAGGGGAAATCCGATACTCCTGTTTAAAAGACTGATCAAAGCTCTATTTTTCAGAATACCCGATGCTTGCAGCGATGTCGCCGATGGATTTTTAGCTGTCCTGCAAATAGCTACATGCCTGAGGAAAGCGAAAATGCTGTGGAATTATTCATAAGAGATCTCCGTCTGTTTTCGAAAGTATCGCGAATTCCTCCACCAATTCCTTTTGCTCAGGTGGAACCAGCTTATTG
>CBCSOX010000111.1:0-8710 GCA_965141735.1 uncultured Oscillospiraceae bacterium
GAAGTGGACGAGGCGCACAGCGCACTGCTCGACGCGATGATGAATTTGCGCTACAGAGCGGACAAATCCATCCTCGAGCAGGTGGTCGCAGCGGCAAACGCGCTTGATCTGACTGCATATGAACCGTCGGGTATCGAGAAATTCAACGCAGCGAAGGCTGAGGCACAGGACGCCCTCAACGATGAGAACGCAGAGCAGGACCGTGTAGACGCGGCGGTGCAAGACCTCGAGGACGCCATGAATGATCTGATTCCGATCGCCGTTGATTCCACTCCCATCCAGGGCGATTCCACCCTTTCCGGCGGCAGCTCGACCCCCAAAACAGGTGAAACCACCCCGATTGCAATTGGGTTTACCCTTCTCGCGCTCGCCGGCACAGGGGCCGCCATACTCAAAAACAAAAGGCGTTCTTAACAAAAAGCATCCCATAGGCAGAAGTACAGCGCAAGCCCCACACCCGCTCTGCTAAGCAGTGCCAACCCCTTGAAAACAGCCGGACAAATGTCCGGCTGTTTTGCTGTTTTAAAAGAAACATGAAAATTAAGAGCAACGATCCGCTGGCGCACAGCATGTGGCTGCGGCTGTATAAATTCTCGTGTTCCAAGCATTCTGACGCTTGCTGTAAATCATCCCAAAACAAGCAAATTAAATGTTATTGACAGTCATTGTTTGGATTGATATACTAAAATACAAGAATATAGCACGCGTATTCTATCGATTCTGAATAGGAGGTGAAAAAACAGCGTGCACATTCGCAGAACCGAACAGGAGAGGAGAAACACAATGAAAAAATGTAAGCACCTATCCCTGTTGCTGGCAGCCGTTCTGGTGCTGTCGCTGCTGATTCCGACGGTGACCACCGTCCTTGCGGCGCAACAGGATGTACCCCCGCAGGCGGGGCGTTATTACCAGGTCGTCAACAAGCAGACGGGCACCCTGCTGACTGAGACTGACGACGACAGCTATACCTCGGCAATTACAACCTACCGCGTCGCGGTCAGGGAGCAGTCGGGCGCCGACGACCAGGTCTGGCAGGTCTCGGACCGCAGGAATGGCCTGTACGGCCTGGTTTCAGGCAAAGCTGGGATGAGCCTGCACAAAACGCAGGAATCGGACGACCGGATTCCCGGCTCCAGCCCGGTGGTCACGGTCATGACCAACTCGGACTCCGGCGAGCAGGTTTGGAAGCTGACCGATGCAGGAGGGGGATATTTCCGCATCGAAAGCAGCTTTACGCCCGGCCAATGCCTCGCCGCAACCGAGTTCGTCCCGCAGAAGGACGGGATGGGGCTGGAAGTGGCCGCCGTCCCCGCCAGCGGGGAGGACGCCCGCCAGCTGTGGGAATTCGTCGAGGTGGAGGGACCATCCCCCGACCCGCTGCCCGACATCGACCCCATCTTTCCGCTCGATCCAGTTGAGCCCCAGCCCTACCAACTGGACAACCGGCTGCACCGCCTTGACGCGGGGGCCGTCGAACTCGGTGGATACACCGGGGAGCTCGTCGACTACGTCATGGAAAACCAGCTCAAAACCACCGACTGGCGCAGGATGGTCGACCAGTTCCGCTTCAAAACCGACGCTGACTATGCGTTCCGCGGGGAATTCTGGGGCAAGCTGATGCGGGGCGCAAGCCTCCACTACCGGTATTCGCTGGACCCGGAGCTCTACCGATCGATGGAATACAGCGTGCGCGACCTGCTGAGCACCCAGGACGAGCACGGAAGGATTTCCACCTACCCCATTGACCGCGAGCTCAGCAGCTGGGACATGTGGTGCCGCAAATACGTCATGCTTGGGCTCGAAGCGTTCTACGAGATCTGCCCCGACGAACAGCTCAAGGCAGACGTACTCAAGGCGCTCTGCATTCACGCCGACTACATCCTGACCAAAATCGGGCCGAGTGAGGAAGGCAAAATCCCGATCAACCTCTCGGTCAGCGAGTGGCAGGGCCTGCCCGCTTCCTCCATCCTCGAACCAATGGCGGTGCTCTACCGGCTGACCGGCTACCAGCGCTACCTCGATTTCTCGACCTACATTGTCGAGGAGGGGGGCTCGTTGTCAGCCAACATCTTTGAGCTGGCATACGAGAACCAGCTCGCCCCCTACCAGTATCTCAAAAACTCCGCAAAAGCGTATGAGATGAGCTCCTGCTTTGAGGGCCTCGCCGAATACGCCCAGATCACTGGAAACGAAAAATGGAAAACCGCAGTTGTCAACTACTGCATGCAGATCATCGACACCGAAATCACCCTGGCGGGCTCGGGCGGCGGCGACGGCCCGGACTACAACGTCCGCGACCTCCCCGGCGGAGAGGGGGAACAGTGGAACAGGATGGCGGATGAGCAGACCCACCCCGACGCCAAGCACATTCAGGAGACCTGCGTCACCGTCACCTGGATGAAGCTGTGCGAGCGGGCGCTCCGCCTGACCGAGGACCCACGGCTGGCGGATGAAATCGAAAAGACGGTGTACAACGCCCTGCTCGGCGCAATCAAAGGGGAAGCCGCAGCCGGCGCGTCCGGGCCTGCCGCCGACTATCTGTGGGATTACTTCAGCCTGCTCAACGGCACGCGCAACAACAACGGCGGAGGGATGATCCCCGGGCTGTACAGCTGCTGTCCGGCCAACGGCCCCTCTGCAACCGGGCTCATTCCGTTTGTCCAGGTGATGGACAGCGAGGCAGGCCCTGTGGTCAACCTCTACAACCCCGGAACCGCCCGGACAGAGACCCCGTCGGGACAGCAGGTCGTCATCACCACCGAAACCGAGTATCCTAAGGAGGGGAACATCCTGCTGGCAGTCGACCCGGAAGCTGAGGAGGAATTCACCGTGAAGCTGCGCATCCCGGCGTGGAGCGCGCAAACCACAGTTGCGGTCAACGGCAAGTCGGTTGGAGCTGTGCAGCCCGGCAGCTACCTTGCGCTGACCCGCAGCTGGGCACCGGGGGACAAAATCGAACTGACCCTCGACCTGCGCACCCGGGTGGTGGAGAGCCCGCAGGGACAGAAATCCGACGCAGGGGACTACACCGCTCTGCTGCGCGGCCCGGTCCTGCTCGCGCGGGACGCGCGGTTCCAGGACGGTTCGGTCCTCGATATCGTTCAGGTGCAGCAGGATGCGGACGGATACGCAGCGGTCCAGCCCAGCGGTTCCAGGACGTTTGACAACCACATGGAGTTCATCGTATCTACAGAGGACGGCGGCAGCTTCCGCGTCACCGACTACGCCTCCGCCGGCTCGACCTGGACGGAGGAGTCGCAGTATGCCTCCTGGCTGCCCGCGGTCAGCAAGGAGCCGGAACCCGAGATCAAGGAAGGGACAGAGTATTTCCTGTATTCCCTCGACCGCGGCCGGGTGGCGACAGCGGACGCCCAGACCGGAAACGCCTACGCAGAGGATATCCTCTTCCCCGCCGATCAAAACAAGGCGCAGGCGTGGACGTTTGAGCCAGCCGGAGAGGAGCTTTACCGCATCCGCAACGCCGCATCCGGCAGGTATCTCACCCTTGACCCCTCGGGAATCTCCACAGAGGGTGGCAATATCGACACCCAGCCCGAGCTGGAGGGCAGTCATCAGCTTTGGAGAATGCTCAAAGACGAGGGCAGAAACGCCTACAGTATCGCAAATGCGGCGAGCGGCTATGTGCTCTCGATCGCGGGGGACGGAAACAACCTGCACCAGTGGGGCAACGCCGGAGTTGCAGCGCAGTATTGGACCCTGGAGAAACGCCCCGCTGACCCGGAACCGGCTGACGCGGACAAAACCATACTCAAAGCGGTGATCGACTACGCCCTCTCAGCTAAGCAGAACGGAGAATTTGACCAGGCGATTGAGAGTGTCCAGCGCAGCTTTGACGCCGCGCTCAGCCAAGCACAGTCTGTTTTGGACCGCGCGGACGCGACCCAGCAGCAGGTGGACGAGACGTGGACGGCGCTGATGCAGGAAATCCACAAGCTCGGGTTTGTTCAGGGGGACAAGGCCGCCCTTAAAGCCCTGATCACGCTCGGCAGCAGTTTTCAGGACAACATCGGCAGCTACACCCCTGCAACGGCACAGCCGTTCACCGCAGCGCTTGCGGCAGCTCAGGCAGTGCTCGACGATCGGGACGCGCTGCAGGACGAAGTGGACGCGGCGCACAGCGCACTGCTCGACGCGATGATGAATCTGCGCTACAAGGCGGACAAATCGATTTTGGAAGCGGTCCTTGCCCGTGCAGACGAAATTGACCTATCGGTCTACACCCAAGCCAGCGCCGCTGTCTTTGCCTCTGCGAAATCCGAAGCACAGGCAGCTCTGAACGACCAAAACGCAGAGCAGGCGCGCGTGGACGAGACAGCGGACAACCTGCAAGCCGCAATTGATCAGCTCACCTGTAAGACAGCAGTTCCTGCGCCCACCGTGAACGGAGATACCTCCCTCACCGGCGCGGGATCCTCTCCCAAGACCGGCGACTCAGCGCCGCTCGCAGCGGGCTTCGCACTCCTCGCCCTCATCGGCGCGGCATGTGTTGTGACATCCAAACGAAAACGCTGATTGAGACAGCAAAAACGACAGCCGAGCAGTTCCGGCTGTCGTTTTTTTGTTCCCCAACAACTGTTAATCCTTGTTTTTTTCATCTTCACCCGGCTGCTTTTTTGCCCTGCCCGCATACTTTTTCCCATTTCCAGAATCCACTCCCCGTCAAGCGGACGAAACCGATCGCACAACCAGGATCCAAACACCACTTCATATGGGCTGATCAGGCAGATACCGATACCAAACGAGCGGTAGAACTCCTCAAACCTGGATTTTAGATAGATTGTGTGAAAAAAGTAGCAGTCTTTGCACTTATTTTTTTCCATGACGATCCCTCCTTATAATAGCACTATTATACATTATTTTAAATAATATAGCAACAGATAGCACCAATTGTAATATTCTGATGCTGTCTGTATAATAATAGTGATACAGATGAGGGAGGGAATCCAATGCCAGAGCCCATGTTAAAATACCGCACGCGCTTTACCTCTTCAATCAAAAATGAGCTGATGAAATCATTGAATGATCTAGCGAATAAAACGAGAATTCCAAAATCAAGGCTGTTCGATGAGGCGGTTGAAGACCTGCTCAAGAAATACGAAAAGCTCTATCAAAACCAAGAAAAATAGGCGTTTGCAGTCGATCCCAACTGCAAACGCCTATTCCCTTTTTTAAAGCCGTTCCATCTGCGCGATCGCTTTTGCATTTGCCCTTTGTCTAGAGCTATGTCCAAGTCATGACCATCAGTTGAACCGCCCTCCCAGGCCCATACCTGAAACGCGTTTGTGCAGAGATCTTTCTTGATGCACAGCCCGCCCCACATTCGATGAGTGGGCAAAATCTCTCCCACCGATTGTTTCGTTCATTTGAGAACAGATGCATTGAAGGCTTGCTTCCCTTCATGCTAGAAGCAGCTGCTGACAGCTCCCTTCACCGGCAAAATCGATAGTTCCTGACACAGCCAAAAATGGTGACAGCTACCTCCACCGGCAAAACCGATGATTCCTGAAACGGCAAAAAAACGGCGACAGATATCTCCACCGGCAAAGCCGATGATTCCGAAAACAACAGAAAAAGCGTCTGCACAGATTGCAGACGCTTTTTTCTTAAAGAATAATGCAGATCAGGCCGCCGCAGCCCTCGTTGATGATCCTCTCGATGGTCTCCTGAAGCTTGAGCCGCGCGTCGGCGGGCATCCGGTAGAGCTTGTTGTGCAGCCCTTCGTTGACGAGATCGTGCAGCGATTTCCCAAAGATGTTGGACTCCCACAGCTTCTGGGGGTCCTCCTCATAGCCGTTGAGCAGATACATCACAAGCTCTTCCGACTGCTTCTCACTGCCCACAATGGGGTTGACTTCGGCGGTGATGTCCGCCCGCATCATGTGGATGGACGGGGCGCTCGCCTTGAGGCGCACGCCGTATTTGCCCCCCTGTTTGACCATCTCGGGTTCCTCAAGGGTGAGCTCGTCGAGCGACGGCATCACAATGCCGTAGCCGGTCGCCTCGACTTCTTCCAGCGCGCCCGCGACCTTTTCGTACTTTTTCTTGATTTCGGCGAGCTCGATCATGCAGGGCATGAGGCCGGCTTCCCCGTCAATCTGGATTCCCGTCGTCTCGCCGAGGATGGTGTAAAACAAATCGGGGTTGAGCAGGATGCGAATCTTCGCCGCGCCGCTTCCGAGGTCGATTGAGTCCACGTCACACGACGAAACGTGCTCGCACTCCTTCATCGCGTCGAGCTTGGGGCGCACCTGCCAAATGTGGGCGATGTCGCGGTAAATCTCCTTGATGCGGTCGAACAGGTCGCTCTTGAGCCAGTGGTCCTTTTTGAGCATGGTGATCCACCGCGGCATGTCGACCTGAATTTCCTTGACCGGGAACTGGAACAGGACCTGTTTGAGCACTTCACGGATGTCGGCTTCGTTGAGTTCAAGGCAGTTGACCGGCAGAACGGTCACGCCGTACTTGTCGCTGAGTTCCTCCGCAAGGGACCGGGAGGCGGAAGAACTGGGATTCTCACAGTTGAGCAGGACGATAAACGGCTTGTTGATCTCCTTGAGTTCGGCGATGACGCGTTCTTCCGCCTCCTCGTATTCGTCGCGCGGGATGTCGCTGATGCTTCCGTCCGTCGTGATGACTAGGCCAATGGTGGAGTGCTCGGTGATGACCTTTTGGGTGCCCACCTCGGCCGCCATGTTGAAGGGGATCTCTTTTTCAAACCAAGGGGTCATGACCATGCGGGGCATTTCATTCTCAATGTAGCCGAGGGAGCTCGGGACAATATAGCCCACGCAGTCGATAAGGCGGACGTTAAACGTGGCGTTGTCGTCGATCACGACCTTGACCGCCTCTTCGGGAATGAACTTCGGTTCAGTGGTCATGATCGTTTTGCCCGCCGCCGACTGGGGCAGCTCGTCGGTTGCGCGCTCCTTGCGGAACGCGCTGTCTATGTGGGGGATGACTAGGGTTTCCATAAACTTTTTAATAAAGGTGGACTTTCCCGTGCGCACGGGTCCGACGATTCCGATGTAGATATCCCCGTCGGTGCGCTTGGCGATGTCCTGATAGATACTGCTGTTTTCCATACGATTCGGTAACCTCCTTATTTACAGCATGGGTTGCGCACGATCGGCACGCTTCCGCCGCGCGGTGCAGCGGAACCTGTTTACTCTACAATCGGGATGAGAATCATCTCCCGCTCACGGATGGTGTCCCCGTCCAGGTTGTTTTCTTCCATGATGGCGCTGACTGAGGTGTTGTAGCGTTTGGCGATGTCCCACACCTGCTCCCCACCGTCCGCGTAGTAAATGGTGAGGGCGCAGTTTGCTGCCTTTTCTTTGGGCCGCGCGTCGTCCGCCGAGATGTCGGTGAGCACCCGGGTTCTCGCCTCGGCGCACACCCTGCCGCAGACATAGAGCGACACCCGCAGCTCGACAGAGTTTCCGTTGAGGGATGCCTCAGCGGAGCACGGCTCGGCGTGCGCGATGACCACCGCACCCGGCTCGAGCGGAGTTTCAGAGGCAAACCGGAATTCGATTGGGATGGTCTTTTCTATGGCGCAGGGGAGGTTCTCGTTGTCTAAGCCGATGAGCACGGCGTTTAAATCGGCCGTAAACCCGATACTTTCGCACTCGGCGGTCCCTATGAGGTTGGAGACAGTGCACCAGACGTCGCACACCTCCTGGAGGTTTTGCACCTCAAAAACTTCCTTCAGGCTCACAGTATCCGAAAAGAGGCTGAGCAGCTTTTCAGTCCTGACTTCTTTTGCACTTAGGGCGGTCTCGTAAAGCGTCGAAAAAGCATCGCAGACGCCCTGCATCTCTTTGTTTCGGAACGCATCGCAGCAGGCGGTAATGTCGAGTTCCACATGGATTGTTCCCTCCGCGTCGTTGTCGGGCTCCACCCGGATGGAAGTGACGTCAAATGTCGTGCTGCACTGGTAGGATTCGTCCACTCCGGGCAGGTCGATGATCTGGCTGATTTGTATGGTCTGGTCGGTGACCTGCAGCGCCCCGTCGTCACTGTCCGGACGGTAGAGGATGTGAAGGCAGACCTCCCCTTTGGTGACAATCTTGTTGGAAATAACCTTGCAGTCATTGGCAAAAGCGGTTGCCTCGCAGGCTAGAATTTCCCCAACCGGGGGCTTGCCGTAGCCGACGTCGAGCTGCTCTTCAATGCTGAACTGCTTGGTGGCCCAGAGGTGTTCGCTGCCCATGCTCATGCTCGATTTGTTCAGCTGCATCCCCATGCCCTCGGCGCCTGCGACCACCTGCTCCTCCTGCTGCTCACACACCTTGATGTAGATGCTCGCGGCTCCCCGCAAGTCAATCCGTCTCGGGTTGATGACGCGGCAGTTGATGTAGTCGCCCTTGGCAGAATAGGAGATGACTGGGTTGTGCGCCTCTCCCCGCATGTCGACCGTTTTGGAAAACGGCTGCTTTTGTTCAATGGAATGGATTTGGTTGCTGTCCTCGTCGAGGTAGAGAAGTTTGAGGCTGATCACCCCGTCGATCACCAGTTTGTCGCCCGAGGTCCGGCAGGAATACACCTTGGGGCAGATACGGCATTTTAGCACTTTGAAGATGCTCGGGTAATAGTCGGGCAGGGTGTAGTCGAGTTCCACCGGCTGCTCCAACATTCCGTCGAAAATCGTTTCATTTATGCTAATCATTTCATGAGTGAGATTTAGCTC
>CBCSOX010000112.1:0-8679 GCA_965141735.1 uncultured Oscillospiraceae bacterium
TTCCGCGCCATGAGCCTTGAGCGGACTTACTCCAAAGACCAGATTTTGCAGGCCTACCTCAATGTCATTCAGCTCGGAGGCGGAAACGGCGACTACCTCGGCCTCGCGACGGGCGCGCGGCTGTATTTTAACAAGGATGTCTCCGAACTCACCCTTGCGGAAGGGGCATCCCTTGCCGCGATCACCAAATCCCCCAAGCGTTACAACCCGATTGAAAATCCCGAGAATAACCTGCAGCGGCGCAACCTGGTGCTCGACAATATGCTCGACCAGGGAATGATCACCGAGCAGGAGCACGCCGAAGCGGTCAGCACCCCGGTGGAAGTCAACCGCGGCAAGGTCACTGGCACGCTCGACGACAAGGACTACCAGAGCTATTTTGTCGACAACGTCATCAATGAGGTCATTGCCGGGCTGTCGGAAAAATACGGCTGGGATTCCGCTTATGCTGAAACCAAGCTCAAAAGCGGCGGCTATGAGATTTATACCACCATTGACGTCGACTTGCAGAACAAGCTTGAAGAGCAGTTCCAGGACCTGTCCAACTTCCGCGCCAACGAGCAGGACGACGACCTTCTCGCCGCCATGGTGATCTACGACCATGAGGGCGAGATGAAGGCGGTTGTCGGCAACCGCGGAGAAAAACCGCCGGGGGACCGCGTTGTGCGCAACAACGCGACCCAGGCAGAACGCCAGCCCGGTTCGGCGATCAAGCCCCTCGCGTCCTACGCGATGGCCATCGACCAGAATATGTACGACTACTCCAACATTGTCAGCGATGAGGAGACCTCCTACAAAATTGCCGGGCAGCCCGATTGGACGCCGAAAAACTACACCCGCAAATACTACGGCAATGTGACGATCAAATACGCGCTTCAGCACTCGCTCAACACGATTCCCGCCAAGATCGTCAACCAGCTCGGGCCTCAGACCTCTTACGATTTCCTGACGCAAAAGCTGGGAATCACCACCCTTGACCCCGCGGGTGACCCCAACATGTCCCCGATGTCGGTCGGCGCGCTGACAAAGGGCGTGCATCTCAATGAGCTGACTAACGCCTATCAGATCTTCACCAACGGCGGTCACTTTGTCAAATCCCACTCCTACACCAAGGTGCTCAACGCGAGCGGTGACGAGGTGCTCGCTCCGGACACCACGTCCACCCAGGTCATCAGCGAGGAGAGCTCCTCCATCATGAACCGCCTGCTGCGCCAGGTTGTCATGAACGGAGGAACCGGTGCCAAGGCGAATCTCGACAGCCTCGGTATCGAGCTCATTGCTAAGACTGGTACCACCGACGACAACAAGGACTTTATGTTCATCGGCGCAACCCCCTATTACATCTCCGGACTCTGGGTTGGTTATGACAATCCGAAGAACATGCGGGATAACACAGTGATACCAAAGAAGTATCAGCCGTATGATTCCGGTGTGATCTGGAAGAACATCATGGGGGATCTCTACCAAGGGATGGAACCGAAGGAGTTTGAACTGACCGGCGAAGTCGTGAAAAAGCAGTTCTGCACCGTCACCGGCCTGCTGGCAGGGGATGGGTGCCCCACCGACACCGGCTATTACAAAGCGAGCAAACTGCCTGACACCTGCAACGGCGGGCATGGAGGCACAGAGCCGGAAGAGGGCAGCGGAGAATAAAACAACCTGGTCCCGCCTCGTATGCAGGCGGGACTCTTTGTGTGGAGGAGACTTATGCCGATACAAAAAAATCAGATTCATCGTTTGGAAATCACCGATCTCAACAGCGACGGCAACGGGGTGGGCAAAATTGACGGCTTTGTTGTTTTTGTTCCAATGACAGCGGTCGGGGACCTCATTGAGGCAAAGATAGTCAAGGTTCTCAAGCAGTACGCCTTTGGCATCGTGGAACGCATCCTCTCCCCCTCACCCGACCGCATCGACAACGACTGCCCGGTTTACCGCCAGTGCGGGGGCTGTTCCCTCCGCCACATCCTCTATGAGGCGGAGCTTGACATCAAGCGGCGGCAGGTGGAAGCCTGCTTTCGCCGCATTGGGGGAATCAACCTCACCGTGGAGCGAATCCTTCCCAATCCGCACACCGAGGGCTACCGCAACAAGGCGCAGTTTCCAGTCGCCCTGCGGGATGGCAAGGCGGTTGCCGGCTTTTACGCCAAGCGCAGTCACCGGGTGATTCCCTGCGAGGACTGCCGCCTCCAGTCGCCCGCATTCGCCCCGCTCGTTCGGGTGATTCTTGACTTTATGGACAAATACCATCTTGCCCCCTACGACGAAACCACTCACACCGGGCTCATCCGCAACCTCTATCTGCGGGAAGCGCCCGCGACAGGGGAAATCATGGTCTGCTTGGTGGCGACCAAAAAGCACATCCCCTCCGCCGACGAACTCGCGCGCAGGCTGGTTGCCTGCAATCCCAACGTCAAGAGCGTTCTGGTCAATCGAAACAGTCAAAAGACCAATGTGATTCTCGGGGACCGCTGCTCAGTCGTCTGGGGAGAACCGGTGATCCACGATGTGCTGCGCGGGGTGGATGTCGAACTCTCCCCTCTCTCGTTCTACCAGGTCAACAGCGTCCAGGCAGAGCGGCTTTACGATCTTGCAGAGGAGTACGCACACCTCACAGGGGAGGAAATCCTAGTCGACCTCTACTGCGGCGCCGGCACCATCGGCCTGTCGATGGCGGGAAAAGCCAAGCGGGTGATTGGGGTGGAGATCGTTCCCGACGCGGTGGAGGACGCGCGTCGCAGCGCCCAGCGCAATGGAGTGGAGAATGCGGAATTCCTCTGCGCAGACGCAAAGGAGGCCGCCTGCTCCCTGGTCCAGCAGGGGCTTCGTCCCGATGTCGTCATCGTCGACCCGCCTCGCAAGGGGTGCGACGCATCTGTCCTCCAGAGCATCTGCGAGATGGCGCCGCAAAGGATTGTCATGATCTCCTGCAATCCCTCCACCGCCGCCCGGGACTGCGGGCTGTTGCAGCAGCAGGGCTACCGGGTGGAGGAGGTCACTGCGGCGGATTTGTTCAGTCGCACGCTGCATGTTGAGTGTGTGATCAGCCTGGTCAAAGAAGAAACGCCAGAGAGATAGTATTTCATCTACCGGCAGGGAACAGCAGATCAACTCGCTGTTGTGCTCTGCCGGTAAATCAACGCTTGACAACGTAACAATGTTTTGTTATACTGTTGTTAGAACGAAACATTGTTACACAGCAGGGAGGAGACAGAATGGATTTGATTTCAAAAAAAGAGCTGCTGGCGGCAACAGGGATTTCCTATGGTCAGCTGTACCGTTGGAAGCGGGAAAACCTGATCCCAGAAGAGTGGTTTCTCAAGCGCTCCTCCTACACCGGCCAGGAGACCTTTTTCCCGCGGGAGCAGATGCTCAGCCGAATTGAGGCGATTTTACAGGCAAAAGACCGGTATTCCCTCGAAGAACTCGCCCGCATCCTCTCCCCAGAAACCGCCTCGTCGGTTGTCCGAAAGGAAGAGCTGGAAAAAATCTTCGAGATCAGCAGTGAGATGCGCACGGCAATTCTCCGCCAGAGCGGTCAGGATGCGTTTGCACTCCCTCAAATCGCGCTGTTTGCGGCGGTGTCGGACGCTGTGAAGAGCCTTGGACTGGACGGACCGCAGGCGGATCGCTTGATGGACCGGACGGTATCGCTTGGTTCCCGCATACAGGGGGTGAACACACGCTGCATCGTCTTTGTGTCGGAAGAGGAAGCCCACCTTGCGCTCCTTCCCGAGGCCGGGCCGGCCGAGTTTGACGGGGATATTGAGGTCCGGCAGGTGTACTCGATTGGCGAGACGGCCAATCAGCTCAAGCTCAGATACCAAAATCAGTTTTTTCTAGATGCGTGATGATGAAAGGAGAAGATACAAATGGGTGATTTTAAGATCAGCGGCGCGGGCAGCTTTCACGACCAGCAGCTCGGCAAGGTTTCCATCAAGGGATCGGGGAATGGAAACGCAGACAACGTGCGGGTCAGCGGCAAAGGGAGTTTTGAAGGCGGAGAGCTCGGAGGCGTTTCGATCAACGGAAGCGGTCGCTGCGACACTGCCCAGAGGGATGTGAGGATCAACGGCACGGGCAGCTTTGAGGGCGGCCGGTTTGGCAAAATCAGCGTCAACGGAACAGCCCGCTGCAACGGGGACCTGGATGCGGAAAAACTCGTTGTCTCGGGGACCTTTCGGTGCGCAGGGGGGCTGAGTGCCAAGGCGGCCCGCGTCAACGGCACCCTTCAATGTGGGGCGGACGCAGCGGTAAAAAAGTTACATGTCAACGGGACGTTTGTTTTTAAAGGTGGGACCAAGCTCGAAGCGGACGAAATCGAGTGCAGCGGCACAATCCGCATCGACGGCCAGATTTCAGCGGATTCCCTCCAGGTCAGAGGGTCTGTCTGCGCCCAGGAGATCGTCGGAGACCGTGTTGTCATCCGGCGCAGACCTGAGGTTTTCGCCCGGCTGTTTGGCTGGACAAATTCCAAAGTCGGTTTGATTGAGGCGACAACAGTGGAGCTCTCCGCAGTAAACGCCCAGACGGTCAACGGGCAGGATGTGACGATTGGACCCGGCTGCCACATCCAAACCCTCGACTGCAACGGGATGCTCTCGATTCACCCCGCCTCTACCGTCGTCCACTTAACGGGGAACTATACGCGCCGTTAAGCGGACCGCGCACTCGATATTTCACAGATTTGGGCAGCCGTTCACATGCGAACGGCTGCCTTTTACGCTGAAAAAACAAGCCAAACGCACAGAACTTGTGCGTTTGAGCCTGCGCGGCTCAATACTCAATGCGGGTTTGACCCGGCCAGAGGGCTGTGAATGGGGCGCTTGTATTTCCATTCACAGCATTTCACTTAGAGAACAGGTTGTCCATTGGGAAGGCTTTTGCAGCAAAGGATGGCTTGCCGGCTTTCACCCTAGATGCCCCCTTGTGCGAATGCGGATTGTGCGGTATAATAAAACCTGTAATTGGGTTTACCAACATCATTGCCATAAATCGAGAATCAAGCCAGGTTTGGAGGAATTCAATATGTCTATGAAATGCAACAAAGAGCTCCCGCTTCCCACTGATCTCAAAGCGGAATTCCCGCTCTCCCAAAAAGTGATGGACATCAAGGAAGAACGCGACAGGGAGATCCGCGACATCTTTACAGGAAAATCCGACCGTTTTATCGTCCTTGTCGGCCCCTGTTCCGCTGACAACGAGGACGCAGTGTGCGATTATGTGGGCCGTCTCGCCCGGGTCAACGAACAGGTGTCGGACAAGCTCATGATCATCCCGCGCATCTACACCAACAAGCCGCGTACCACCGGGGAGGGCTACAAAGGGATGCTGCACCAGCCCGAACCGGACAAGGCGCCAGACCTGCTCGCAGGCATCATCGCGATTCGCAAGATGCACATCCGCGCGATTGAAGAAACCGGACTCACGGCAGCGGACGAGATGCTCTACCCGGAAAACCGCAGCTATCTCGACGACCTGCTCTCCTATGAGGCGATCGGCGCGCGTTCGGTTGAGAACCAGCAGCACCGCCTCACTGCGAGCGGCATGGATATTCCGGTCGGAATGAAGAATCCGACCAGCGGCGATTTTTCGGTCATGCTCAACTCGGTCATTGCTGCGCAGCATCCCCATACCTTCATTTACCGCGGGTGCGACGTCACCACCAGCGGAAACGACCTCGCCCATGTCATCCTGCGCGGCGGTGTGGACAAATACGGCACCTGCCTGCCCAACTATCATTATGAGGACCTCGTGCGGCTGCTCGAGCAGTACAGCAAGCTCGACCTTCGGAATCCAGCGGCGATTGTGGACGTCAACCACTCCAACTCCAACAAAAAATTTAAGGAACAGATCCGCATTGTCAGCGAGGTACTTCACAGCCGCAATTACAATCCAGACCTCAAAAAGCTGATCAAAGGGGTTATGATCGAAAGCTATCTGGAAGAAGGAAACCAGTCCATCGGTGCGGAGCGGGTGTATGGCAAGTCGATCACCGATCCCTGCCTTGGCTGGGCAGATACCGAAAAACTGATTTACCGCATTGCACAGAGCTGTTAACAGATTATCCAGCACAGCGATATTGGCGCAAAAAAGACAGAGGAAGTCTTTCTCTCATTCGAAAATAGGGAGAAATTGCGCTGCGGGATCTTTTTCGATCTTTCATTTTTGTAAACGATAAGGAATAAAAACGGATTTCCAACTGAGCGGCTGCCAATTTGGAAGCCGCTCAGTTTTTTTACCGCGTCATAGCCGAGCATTTTATCCCGTTTTTCGCTTCTTTGGAAAGAAAGATTGCTTGGTACCAATAAAATCGGATCGGAATAGGATACTGATTCATATAAAAAGGCAATATTTCTCTACTAAAAGTCATGAATAAATCTTCTTGTGACTATTCGAAACTAATTACGATCTTTTTTTGGTAAAAACGAGACGAAAACAGAAAAAACGCATATTTTTGAATTCTTTGCCTTGACAGGTGGAAGTGATCAGGAATATAATGTAGGAGTAATTATTAAATAATACGATTTTTCGCTAATTTCCGAATAAAATGATCGACAATGTCGGAATTTGCACCCTTGGGGGAGTATGGACAGGTGATTTGTGATGAAAACACAGACCGAGAGCATGGAAGAAAGAACAGGATTGCGCAGCCTGGAATTGGTTTACCGACCTGTTTTTGATTGGGACGAACAGTGCAGAGTGTGTTATCAATCCCAGCTGAGGATCAACGGGGCCAACATGGGGATTCTTCTTCCATGGCAATATCTTCCGGTTGCGGAGCGGACCGACCAGTGCTGTCAGCTCGCAAAATGGGGGGTGGAGCAGGCCTGTTCAGACATTGCCGCACTCGAGAAACGAGGGGTGGAGTTTGAGTGGATCTCGGTCTACGTCTCCCTGCGGCTGTTGGCGGAGGAAGCGTTTGCTGTTTTTGTCCAGGAACTGCTCGGCAAACAGGATGCTGCGCCAGAACAGCTCTGCATCGAGGTGCCGGTCGTCTTGCTCAGCTGCCGAGACCTGCGCGTCGCTGATACAATCAGCAGGCTCAAGGCATTGGGAATTCATTTTCTCCTCAGCGGCTTTGGGGCGGTGGACTGCCCGGTCATGCAGCTGGCGCAGACTTCGGTCGATTTGGTTCAGCTCGACCCCACTGTTTCCCAGTTCTTAGTGAGGGAACAGCCGGACAATCGAGAACACGCCGCGGCGTGTTCTCTGGTTTCGTTTGTCCAGGGACAAGGGGTTGAGCTGGTCGCCGACGGCATTGGGACGCGAGTCCAGGCGGAAGCCGCCGCGAAGCGGGGATGCAACCGGACAACAGGGGAATTCGCAGGCGGCTATTTGCGGAAAAGGGGAATCCGTGCAGAGCGCGTCTGCTGAAAAGAGTGTGAATTGGCGGTATGAAACGGATGATACAGCGCACAGCGCACAAAAAGAAAGATATCTCCCACAACAAGAGAGGCCTGTTTGCCCTGCCTTTTTTGCAGCGCATCCGGGCCTTTTTCAATGCGCGTTCTCTTGCCTTTTTTCTCGCGCTGCTCATGGCGCTTCAGCTGACTGGGACGGATTGGATTGTCTGGGCGGCGGGGCAGCTCTCTTCCATCGCCCGCGCAGCTGAATTTACCCCGCCGCCCCTCCCGGGCTGCACCGACGGCAGCGGCGTCGCGGCGTCCTACAGTTGGTACGAGACGGGAGATCCGCGTTATCAAGGGAATGAGGGGGCGCTGGGTTCCGAAACCAACCCCTACCTCATACAGGACGGGGCGGAGATGAAGGGCCTGGCAAACCTCGTCAACGACACGGCGATCGGCTACGCGAAAGATGATTTTGCGGGAAAATTTTTGTCTTTCAAAGAAAATACCCTCAACACCAAGGTGATTGACCTCATCAACTTTTCCGGCATCTTTTATCTGGATGCGCAGCAGCGGATCACCTTTAAACGCTCCAGCTCAGCGGGAACCACCGATTACATCGGATGGACGCCGATCGGTTGTGATAAGAATCACCCCTTTAAAGGGACCTTCCGCGCAGAGGAAGGGTTTGAGATCAGAAACCTGTCGGTCAACGCCTCCTCCTACAACTCAGGCATCGGCTATCTCTACGATGCGGCTGGGCTGTTCGGCTATGTGGATTTCAGCGCCGGCGGCTCTCTCGAGGGGATTCACCTGACCGAAGCCCAGCTGGCGGGCACCAAGAGCGGGCTCGCCCTCGGCGGGTTGGTCGGCAGGCTGACTGGGGTCAATTCCGGGAGCGCGAACATCGTCAACTGCAGCGTCGAGGGGAGACAGGGGGAGGCCTACGCCCCCTTCACCGTCGCCGCGACGACCAAAATATACGTGGAGGGGGCTGGGATCACCCCCACCAATGCGCAGCCCGACTGGAACAGCGTGACTGGCGGCCTGGTGGGCGCAGTGGGTAGCGCGATCCTACAGGATGATTCCGCGCTGTTTGAGGGCTGTTCGGTCAGCGGGGCGTCCATCACCGCGTCCGCGGGAAAGATCGGCGGCCTGGCCGGCTCTGTCACCGACAACCTCTCGGCAAAGGACTGTTCCTTCAGCGGATCGGTGCAGCTCTCGGGAAAACCTGGGAGCGCCTGGGGAATCGGCGGGATGACAGGCAGTGTGCCGGGGACAGCAAAACTTTCCGGCTGTGCGGTCAGCGGGCAGATCGAGTCGCTCAACG